>NC_008048.1:2855000-3155000 GCF_000013985.1 Sphingopyxis alaskensis RB2256
CCGCGACCGCCGACGCGCCCGCTCAGGACGCGATATAGTCGCGCATCGCCGCCGCTTCGGCCTCGATCCGGTCGATTCGATATTTGACGAGATCGCCGATCGACACGAACCCGACCATCTTGCCCCCCTCGACCACCGGCAGATGGCGAATCCGTTTCTGCGTCATCTGTGACAGTGCCACGATCACCGCCATATCGGGGGCGCATGTGATGGGCGACTTGGTCATCACATCGTCGATTCGCCGGTCGAGTGCTTCGGGGCCATAGGAAGAGATAAGGCGGACGATGTCACGTTCGGAAAAAATGCCGACGACGGCATCGCCGTCAACCACCGGCACTGCGCCGATCCGGTTCTGCGCCAGCAGGTCGGCCACCGCACGCACCGTGTCGTCGGGCTGCGCCGAAATCACAGATCCCGTTCGCCCCCGAAGAATCGCTCCGATCGTCATAGGTGCCGCTCCCATATCTGTCGCTGATGCCAGCGAAGCCTAGCATGATTCGCGCGCCGAACGAAACGTCCTGGCCAGGGCAAAGCTGCTTGGCCCCGACCGCCGCTTGGTCCATGGAAGCGCGATGGTCAAACGCTCGCCACTCGACAATCGCGACACGTCGAATATCGCCTGGGCACGCTACCGTCGGCTGATGAAGGGCATGGCGCTCGTCTCGCTTGCCGCCGTCGTCGGCGCGCTCGGCTGGCTGCGCCTGACGCTGGGCGAGGCGCTGACGATCCATATGATCATCGCAACCGCCGCGGGCATCGGCCTGTCGGTGATGCTCGGCGCGGCGTTGATGGGACTTGTGTTCCTGTCGAGCGGCAGCGGCCACGACGAATCGATCGAAGACCCGTTTGAAGACGACCCGGATTGGAAAGCATGACCAAAACCACCCCCTCCCACGCCCCGCGCGACCCGATCCTGCGCGTCGTCCCGCGTCCCGCCGACATCAACGCCAACGGGCATATCTTCGGCGGCTGGGTGCTCGCGCAGATGGACATTGCGGGCGGCATTGTCGCCGGGCGCGTTGCGCAGGGTGCGGTGGCGACGGTCGCGATCGAATCGATGGAGTTCATCGCACCGATCCTGCTGCGCGACATCATCTCGGTCTACGCGCACCTCGAACGCCGTGGGCGCACGTCGATGGCAATCCGTATCGAGGTGATCGCGACGCGCGACGGCGGACGCACCGAGGAAAAGGTCACCGGCGGCCTCTTCACTTTCGTCGCGCTCGACGAGAATCACCGTCCGCGCGCGCTGCCGCCGGTTTAATCCTCCGCCTTCGCCCGATAGCGAAACGTCTTGCTGCCGTTCGCCGGAACGCGGACGATCCAAGTTAGCAGGCCGTCGCGGCGCGGCAGTTTCCGGATGCGCGAATCGAGCCCTTCATGGTCGTCGACCAGAAAGCCGATCTCGACATCGGCCGGGCGCGGCTTCGCATTGATCACGGTCACGCGGTAATCATGCTCGCGATTCTTCGGCGGGACATGATTTTCGACATCGATTCGCACCTGGCTGCTCTCACCGATCACAAGGTCGACCTTTTCGCCGACCGCGTGGTCGCGCATCGTGCCCTCGCCGACGAGCAGGTCCCGGTCGCCGACGCGCTCGAACACCGCAGCCTGCCCGCCCGGCAGCGGCATGCCAAGCCCGCCCGCTTCGCTGTTCTCCATCCGCAGCAGGATATCGGGCGTCATCGCCCGGCCTTCATCGCCCAGTCCCATGCGCAGCCGGTAGATGGTGCGGAAGGGCACGCGATCCTTGACGAGCAGCGCCACCTGTTTCTGCCCGTTCGCGGCGACGGTGACGGGGATCGGCACGCGATAGAGCTTGAGGTCACCGAGATCCTCCTGGCTCGCGACGATCGCGAGCGGCGACATCATTTCGGCGCGCTGCATTCGCGATCCGGTGACGACAATATCCTCCATTCCTGCACTGGACATCATCATCGGCGGCGCTGGCGGGGGTGGTGGTGAGCGCGGGACGCCATAACGCCCGCTGCCGGTCGGAAAGCAGCTGAGGCGAAGCGGCGGTGTGCGCGGACGGTCTGCCAGTTCCTCGAAATCGCTCACCTGGTTGAGCGTGCCCGCGATCGCCGCGAGCCGTGCATCGGCAAAGCTCTCGCCATTGCTGTTGGCAACGGTCAGCCATGCGAAAAGGTCGAGCGTCTTGCCATCGTCGCGCACACGCGCGACATAGTTGCTCGCCCAGTCGAAGCCGGTCGACAAATAGGTCAGCGTCACCATCGCGCGCGCCGCCGCGGGGCTGCGCGTCGTCACCGACAAGGTCGGTTTGGCGGTCAGCCCCGGCGGCACGCCATCGTAAAGGATCGTTTCGGGAAGCCCCGTGCAGCGCAGCGCTTCATAGCCCGCGGCGGTTTGCAGCACGACGGCGCCCGCTGGGCCCGAGCGGATGATCGCCTCCTCTTCGGTCACCTTTCCGGTCGCACGGTCGGTGCGGCGGAGGTGGACGCGGTTGCCGAGCGAGCCGTCGAGCAGGCTCGCGGGCGACAGCAGCGCCGCGTCGCGATTCTTCTGCACCACGCCGCCGGGCAGGCCGGTGACGATCGCCGATACCGCAATCATTCCTTCGGCGACCCCCTCGAATCGCAACGTCGCTTCGCCAGCGGGCAGGTCGACGCTGCGCGTTTCGGAGATGAGCGCAAAGCCTTCCAGCCAGTTCGGCGCAATCTCGCCGCCCTCGTCGCGGTCGGGATCGCGGAACACGCTGACCGATACCGTGTCGGGCGCGAGCGAGGTGACGATGGGTTGCGACGCCGCCGGAGATGCGGCGAGCATCGTGAGCAGGAGCGGCCAGCGGCGCATCATGGCCCGCGAATCAATAGCGCGTTTCGAATGTCGCGGTGATCGTCGCCTCGCCATTGGCGGGCAGTTCAACGCGCCACCGCGTCCCGTCGCTGTCAAGCCGCTCGCTTTTCCGGCTTTCGGCAAGGATGCGCGTTTCGTCCCAATACCAGTCGAGTCCGCGCTGGATGAGGTCGAGCGTCACCGGCTGCGCACGCGCGTTGGTGAGCGTATAGGACATCGACGAGCGCGTGATGTTTGCCGACACGCGCTCACGCTCCACGACCGTCGCCTGCACCTTGACGTCGAACGCAAGGCCGGTGGCAAGGCCCAACTCGCTGCCCATCGGCGTGTGGCCGATGTTGTTTTCGCCGATAAACTGCGGGTCGCCGCGCAGGTCGCGCTGATAGAAGCGCACCGTTCCCGCCGGCAGCGCGTCGCCGAGGCCGCCGCCTTTCGCGCTGGTGCTGAACTTGATGACGCTCGCCGCGCTCGCGGGTTCGGTCATCGTGTCGAACCCGCCGACGGTGAACTCATAGATTTTCTGGGCCGGAACGCCGCTGACGTCGAGGAAGCTCACCTGTTTCGTCTGCGCGTTGGCGATCGTCGTGCGTTCGGCGAGCGGATAGAGATAATAGTCGCCGAGCTGTTCGCGCGGCGCGGTTTCAGTGCCCGCGCGGCGGAGATTGCCGGGCGGCAGCGACCGCGGGCGATAGCGCGGCGAGACCGCGCCGCCTGCCGACGGCGTCCCCGCGACGAGCAGGGTCTTCGCATTGTCGAAGGTCGTGCCGGTGTTGTTGGTGAGCGTCACCCACCCCTGCACGTCGATCGTCCCCGCTTTCTCGTCATAGAGCGAGACATAGTCGGCCGCCCAGCCCAGCCCGTTCGTCAGATAGGAGAGCGTCGCGGGCCGCGTTCCCGCGCGCGCGCTGTCGAGCGTGATCGACAGGGTCGGCTTGGCGCGCAGGTTCGGCGGAATCTTGTCGAAGATGACGCGCACCGGCATGCCGTCGTCGCGCAGGATTTCGATTCGCGATCCGATCTGCAACACCACGCCGCCATTGACCGCGAGCACCTTGGCGCGCTCGCGCGTTTCGGCGCCGGTGGCGGGATTGGTGCGCAGCAGCGTCACCGTCTCCCCCACCGCTTTCTGCATCAGCGCATTGGGCGAGAGCAGATCATAGTCGAAATTCTGTTCGACGATCGCGGTGTCCGCCGCGGCGAAGGCGACCGTCTGCGGCCGGATTTGCGCCGAAACGTCGGGAAACTCCTGTCGCGTCCGGCCGGCGGGAAAGGCGATCTGGCGGATGTCCTGCACCAGCGACTGCCCGCCGTTGTAGATGGTGACGGCCAGCTCGCCCTGCGCATTACTCCGCACGGAATCCTGAGCGCCCGCGGGGTTGGCGGCCAGCCCGGCCGCAATGATCGCCCGAATGCAAAGCCCTGACAAAGCACGCATAAAAAAGCCTCCCCGCGACGATCGCGCGGAGAGGCTATGGCATGTCCCGGCGAAAGGCCAGCTTGAAAAGACAGCCCTATTCGGCAGCCTCGACGTCGGTGCTGCGCGCCGCGAGCGTGCGGCGGGTGCGCCGCGGCTTGACCGCCGCGGCTTCGTCGTCGGCGCCGACTTCGGCCGTGCGCTCGCCGCGTCCGATCGCCGGGGGCAGCGCGGCGGTGTCAATGCCGGCGTCGGCCGTATCGCCGCGCTCGCTCCTGCTCTCCTGCCGCGGCCGCCGCGTCGGGCGGCGCGCCGCACGCGGAGCGGCTTCGCTTTCCTGATCGCGCGCCTCATCCTTCTGCTCGTCGCGCTCGTCGCCACCCTCGACGTCATCGCGGCCGCGCGAGCGCCCGCGCGACGACTGGCGGTTGCCGCGCGCGTCGTCGCGATCGCCACGCGATTCGCGATTGCCACGGCTGTCGCGATTGTCCCGCGCGCTGCGCTCGTCGCCATTGTCGCCATCGTCGCCGCCGGTGTCGGTGTCGACGTCGGTGTCGTCGTGGCCGTCGAAATCCTCGACCCCGCGAATCTCGCGGCCGCGGTCGTGGCTGCGCTCCTGCCCGCTCGCCGCCGCCTTTTCTTCCTGGCGCGCGCGGAAATCGCTGACGACGCGGAAATAATGGTCGGCGAACTGGAGATAATATTCGGTGAGGACGCGGTCGCCGGCGAGTTGGGCGTCGCGCGCGAGGTTGCGATATTTCTCGATCATCTGCGCGCCATTGCCGCGCGCCCGGCTGTCGATGCGGTTCGCCTGGTCGACGCCTCCGCGTCCACCCGACTGCGACCGATTATTGTTGTTATTGTTGTTGCGGCCGCGACGGCGACCGCTCTGCCGGTTGTTCATGTTCAACTGAGACATCCTGTCGATAAGCTAATAGCTGTGCCAACCCCTTTTGGCCGACCGCGCTCTTTGCGCGTCGCGCCCGCGCTTTCGTGCGCGGCCTTGCCCTTTACCGCCTGCGCCGGACCTCACGGCCCCGCACGAGCATTGCAATTGGGAAGCAGACCCGCCGGACCAGTATCGGTGCGCCGCACCGCCAAAGGGACCCTGATCAGGCCTGTAAGCCGCCCCTACCGCGCTTTGCCGCCAAAACCAAGCAATTTCTTGTGCGGGACTCAGGCGAACGTCAGCAAAAGCGCCCGGTCGCGGCCAGCCAGATCCTGGCGACAGGCGACAGCGAACCCTGCCGCGTCGGCCATCTCGCTCACCGATATGCGTTGCGTGTGGCCGATTTCAAGGATGGCGATGCCACCGGGCGCAAGCAGGTGCGGCAGGTCGGGGATGATACGGCGATAATCGGCGAGGCCATCGGCGCCGGCGAACAGCGCACCGGCAGGCTCGTGATCGGCGACATCGGGCATCAACGCTTCGCTCTCTGCGATATAGGGAGGGTTGCAGAGGATGAGGTCGAACCGGCCGGTGACGCCCGCCGCCCAATCGCCCTGCATCAGCCCGACACGATCGGCCAGCCCAAGCGCGATCGCATTGGCGCGCGCATAGCCGAGCGCCACGTCGCTGGCATCGACGCCAAGCCCGCGCGCATCGGCCCATTCACTCATGGCCGCAAACAGCAGCGTCCCGGGTCCGGTGCCGAGGTCAAGAATATGCCGCGGCCCCGCCGCGCCGAAATGCTGCACCGCCGCCGCGATCAGCGTCTCGCTGTCGGGTCGCGGGATCAACGCGCCGGGACCGACCGCCAGCCGGATCGTCCAGAAATCGCGGTAGCCGAGGATATAGGCGACGGGCTCGTGCGCCATGCGCCGTTCCACCAGCGCGTCGAAGTCCGCCGGGACATCGTAACGCGCCGGGTCGAGCAGCAGCGCCTGCCGCTCGATCCCCAGCGCGTCGGCCATCAGCAGTTCGGCATCGAGCCGCGGCGTGTCCGACACCGCGGCGAGCCGCTGCGCCGCATCGCGCAGCCTCTGCGCTACCTCACCCACCTCTAGTCCCGTTCGTGTCGAGCGAAGTCGAGACGCCCTTCGGCATCACGCCAAGCCGATGGGCATCTCGACTTCGCTCGATGCGAACGGGTTTCGGTCGGTCACTCACCCAGCCCCGCCAGTCGCTGCGCCTGATCCTCGGCGATCAGCGCGTCGATGAGTTCGTCCATCGCGCCTTCCAATATCTCCGGCAGGCGGTGGAGCGTCAGGTTGATGCGGTGGTCGGTCACGCGCCCCTGCGGGAAATTATAGGTGCGGATGCGTTCGGAGCGGTCGCCCGATCCGACCATCGACTTGCGCGCCGACGCCTCGGCGCTGTGAAGCTTCTCGCGCTCCAGATCATAAAGCCGCGCGCGCAGCACCTGCATCGCCTTCGCGCGATTCTTGTGCTGGCTGCGCTGGTCCTGCTGGATGACGACAAGGCCAGTCGGGATGTGCGTGATGCGGATCGCCGAATCGGTCGTGTTGACGTGCTGGCCACCCGCTCCGCTCGCGCGATAGATGTCGATCTTCAGGTCGCTGTCGTTGATCGCGACGTCGACCTCCTCGGCCTCGGGCAGCACCGCGACGGTCGCGGCGCTGGTGTGGATGCGCCCGCCGCTTTCGGTGACGGGGACGCGCTGCACCCGATGCACGCCGCTTTCGAACTTCAGCTTGGCGAACACGCCCTGCCCGCTGACCGACGCGACGACTTCCTTGTAGCCGCCGACCTCGGCCTCGTTCGCCGAGATGATTTCGACCTTCCACCCCTGCGTATCGGCATAGCGGCTGTACATGCGGAGCAAATCGCCCGCGAACAGCGCCGCCTCGTCGCCGCCAGTGCCGGCGCGGATTTCAAGCATCGCCGCGCGCGAGTCAGCGACATCCTTGGGGAGCAGCTGGAGCGCAAGGTCGTGCTCGGCGGCGGGCAGCGCCGCCTCGACCGCCGCGATTTCCTCGACCGCCATCGCCTTCATCTCCGGATCGGCGAGCATTTCGTTGAGCGCGACGAGTTCTTCGCGCAACCGCACGACTTCACGCGCCGCGGTCGCGACGGGCTCCAGCTCGGCAAACTCCTTCGACGCCGCGACAAAATCGGCGGGCGCCATATCGCCCGTCGCCATGCGCGCCTGGAGCGCGGCGTGGCGTTCGATGATGGCGTCGATCTGGCGGGCGGAAACGGAGGTCATGCCAAACACGCCCTCCCCTTCAGGGGAGGGCAGCGAAACTTGGCAGCTTGCTGCCTAGTTGCAGCGGGTGGGGGCCATCGGCCTTGCGCAAGGCCGATGGCCCCCACCCCAACCCCTCCCCTGAAGGGGAGGGGCTTAAAGTGCGCATCGATCTGTCGGATAGCGATCAAGGTCACTTTTTGAGTGATTCCAGAATATCAAGAATGGCCTGATGCTCAGGTGTTCCCGGAGCAGAACGGAGGTTTAGAATGGTTTGATCGTTCCGGATCGAAAAAGAGAGAAGCACCTTCGCCCAGATTTTCGCGGCACGATCATATCGCTTCTTCGGCGAACCAGTGGCGACCATCTCCGTCGAAAAGCCTGCTCGACGAATGGCAGCATTGGCTCGCATGCCCTCATTAATCAGCCGATCATCTTCCACGGCAATGCTTACTACCAGCGGCTCTGCCCAAGAGCTTCCTTCCACCAACATCGCCAGCCGCTCGATCCCCGCTGCCCAGCCGACCGCCGCGGTCGGTGGCCCGCCGAGCGCTTCGATCAGCCCGTCATAACGACCGCCGCCGAGCACGGTGCCCTGCGCCCCCAGCCGATCGGTGACGAATTCGAACGCGGTGTGGCGATAATAGTCGAGTCCGCGCACCAGCCGCGCGTTGCGCTCCCATGCCACGCCCGCGGCATCGAGCCCCGCGGTCACGGCACCGAAGAAATCCTGTGCTTCGCCGGTCAGAAACGCATCGATGTCGGGCGCGCTGTCGGCGATCGGGCGGTCGCGCGGGTCTTTGCTGTCCAGAATGCGGAGCGGATTCTTGTCGAGCCGGGCGAGGCTGTCTTCCGACAGCTCCCCGCGATGCGCTTCGAAATGCTCGACCAGCGCCGCGCGCCAGGCGTCGCGGCTTTCCGCATCGCCCAGCGTATTAAGCGTCAAGGTCACGCCCTCGGCGATCCCAAGCTCCTTCAGCAATTGATCGGCGAACACCAGCAGTTCGGCATCGGCGAGCGGGCTGTCGCTGCCCAGCACTTCGGCGTCCAATTGGTGAAACTGGCGATAGCGTCCCTTTTGCGGCCGCTCGTAACGGAACAGCGGCCCGTGCGTCGCGACCTTGAGCGGAGCATATTGCTGCCAGCCGTTGGTGATGTAGGCGCGCGCGATCCCCGCGGTGAATTCGGGGCGCAGCGTCACCGATTCGCCGCCGCGATCGTCGAACGAATACATTTCCTTCGACACGACATCGGTCGTCTCGCCCAAGGAGCGCGCGAACACCGCGGTCGGCTCGATCACCGGCACCTCGACGCGCTTGAAACCATAGAGGCGGCGCACGCGCTCGAACGTCTCGACGACATGCGCGAAGCGGTCGGCGAAATCGCCGAGCATGTCCTGCGTGCCGCGCACCGGCTGCGGCGTCGGGATTCTGGCGGGCTTGTCCTTGCTCATGGCGGCGGCGTCTAGTCGATTTTGGGGAGAGCGCAAAGGGCTACAAAGCCCTCTCCTTCAGGGGAGGGCAGCGAGACTTGCCAGCTTGCTGGCTCAGTCGCAGCGGGTGGGGGCCATCGGCCTTGCGCAAGGCCGATGGCCCCCGCCCCAACCCCTCCCCTGAAGGAGAGGGGCTTTCTCTGGACCTCCACCTTCATCCCTGTCTAAAGAATGCCACCATGAAAACAGCACCGTTCGTCGCCGCCGTGCTCCTGGCCGCCCCGCTCGTCCTTGTCACCGCCGCGTCAGCGCAAGACGGCAACAGCCGCCCGCAACCGGTCGTCCAGCCGCTGACCATCCCGTTGCCCGCCGACCGGCCCTATCCGGGCACGATGCAGCTTCGCGTCGATGCGACCGACGTCGCGCGGGGCATTTTTCATGTCCGCCAGACGATCCCCGTCGCAAAACCCGGCAAGCTGACTTTGCTCTATCCCCAATGGCTGCCCGGCAAACATGCGCCGCGCGGCGCGATCGCCGAGATGGCGGGCTTCACCGCGTCGGCGGGCGGCAAGCCGCTCGCCTGGACGCGCCAGCCGACCGACGTTTATGCGTTCGACATCGACGTGCCCGCAGGCACGAAGAGCATCGAGGTCGCGTTCGATTTCCTGTCGCCGACGCGCAGCAGCGAAGGCCGCGTCGTCGTCACCCCGGCGATGATGAATTTGCAGTGGGAGCAGGTGAGCCTCTATCCCGCGGGCTGGTTCACGCGGAACATCCCGGTGCAGCTCGACGTGACGCTGCCCGAAGGCTGGACCGGCGTGGCGGCGCTCGACGGGCTCAAGACCAGCGGCAATCGCTACAGCTATGCGCCGACGAATTACGAGGTGCTGATCGACAGCCCCATGTTCGCGGGACGCCATTTCCGCAAATGGGATCTGGGCCACAATGTCACGCTCAACGTCGTCGCCGATGAGCCGCACTATCTCGCCGCCAGCCCCGACCATATCGCGCGCCACGCCGCGCTGGTGGCAGAAGCGGTGGCGCTGTTCGGCTCCCGTCCTTTCGACCGCTACGAGTTTCTGCTCGCGCTCACCGACGAACTCGGCGGCATCGGGCTCGAGCATCACCGGTCGAGCGAGAACAGCCGCGCGGTCGATTATTTCACCAAATGGGACGAGAATGACTGGGAGCGCGGTCTGCTCCCGCACGAACTGGTCCATAGCTGGAACGGCAAATACCGCCGTCCCGACAAGCTGTGGACCCCCGATTATCGCACGCCGATGCAGGACAATCTGCTGTGGGTGTACGAAGGCCAGACGAGCTATTGGGATCTCGTCCTCGCGGGCCGGTCGGGGATGCAGTCGAAAGAGACGATCCTCGGCGAATGGGCGAGCCATGCCGCCAACTACAGCGTTCAGCCGGGGCGCCGCTGGCGCTCGGTCGAGGACACCACACTCGACCCGATCATCGCCGCGCGCAAGCCCAAGCCCTTCGCGAGCTGGTCGCGGACCGAGGATTATTACAACGAAGGATCGCTGATGTGGCTGGAGGCCGACATGCTGATCCGCGGCGCCACGAACAATCGCAAAAGCCTCGACGATTTTGCGCGCGCCTTTTTCGGCGGGCGCGAGGGCGACTGGGGGCAGGTGACATATGATTTCGGCGATGTCGTCGCGGCGCTGAACGCGGTCCACGCTTATGACTGGGAACGTTTCCTGCGCGACCGGATGCAGGCGTCAGGCCGCCCCGCGCCCACCGGCGGGATCGAGCGTGCGGGTTATCGCCTCGTGTGGCGCGACACGCCGAACGCCTATGACCGCGACCGGATGGCGCAGGGGAAAAATGTCGACCTCACCCATTCGCTCGGCCTGACGATCGACAAGGACGGGATTGCGGGCAATATCTTGTGGGACGGCCCGGCCTTCCGCGCCGATATCGTCAACGGGACCAGGATCGTCGCGGTCGACGGTGTCGCCTATGGCAAGGAGCGGATCGAAGCGGCGATCAAGGCTGCGGCGAGCGACAGCAAGACGCCGGTGCGCCTGCTCGTCGAGCGTGGCGGGCGCTATCGCACGGTCGAGATCGCCTATCATGGCGGGCTGCGCTGGCCGCATCTGGAAAAGGTCGCGGACACGCCCGACGGGTTCGACCGGCTGTTCGCGCCGAAACGCGCACTCTAGGCGCCCGGCCGTCGCGCCCGCCCGAACGCCAGCCCGACGAGCGCGCCGAGCGCCGCGAGCGCCATATCCTTTTGCGCGTCCCACAGATCGCCCTGTTGCCCGTTATAGCGGTCGGCGGTTTCACCCGCCGCGACGATGGTGAGCAGCCATTCGAAGACTTCGTAAAGCGCCGAGACGGAAAGCACCCAGCCGAGCACCGCCAGCATGGCGCCGCGCGCGCCCAGCCCGCCCCGGCGACGCGCGACCTCGGCCACCGGGATTACCGACAGCGCGCCGAAGGCAAAATGGACGAGCCGGTCATAATGATTGCGCGTCCATCCGAAGAGGTCCGACAAACTCGTTCCCGTGAGCGCCAGCGCCCAATCGTCATAGGGCACATTGCTGTAGACATAGCGCCCGCCGAGCGTGTGGAGCGCGAGGAAAAGGGCGATACAGGCGACCGAAGCGGTCGAAAGCGGCCAGCGGCGGAGCAGCCAGGGCGACGCGACGAGCAGCAGCATCGTCGGGACATGCTGGAGCAGCGCGACCTCCGGATAGGGCTGGTCGATCTGCGCGGCGAGGAGCAGCGCGAGGAGCAGGCCGATCAGGCGGCGCTGCGCGGGCGGGGTAGCGGTCACGGACGGCACATCCCTTCCCTACCCGCTCGCATCGAGCGAAGTCGAGATGCCCATCGGCGCGACGCTTGCCTTCCGGGTGTCTCGACTTCGCTCGACACGAGCGGAGAACGGGAGGAAATTACCCCTTCTTCAGATGTCGCCGCCCGAGCAGCTCGGCGATCTGCACCGCGTTGAGCGCCGCGCCCTTGCGAAGATTGTCCGAAACGCACCAGAGGTTGAGACCGTTTTCGACGGTCGGATCCTCGCGCACGCGGCTGACGAAGGTCGCGAAATCGCCGACGCATTCGACGGGCGTGGTGTAGCCGCCGTCCTCGCGCTTGTCGTGGAGCACGACGCCGGGCGCTTCGCGCAGGATGCGCTGCGCGTCCTCGGCCGACAATTCCTTTTCGGTCTCGATATTGATCGCTTCCGAATGGCCCACGAACACGGGGACGCGGACGCAGGTCGCGGTGACCTTGATCCTGGGATCGAGAATCTTCTTGGTTTCGACGACCATCTTCCACTCTTCCTTGGTCGAGCCGTCGTCGAGGAACTTGTCGATGTGCGGGATGACGTTGAAGGCGATCTGCTTGGTGAACTTCTGCACATCCTTTTCGTCGCCGACGAAAATCTGGCGCGTCTGGTTCCACAGCTCGTCCATGCCCGCCTTGCCCGCGCCGCTGACCGACTGATAGGTCGAGACGACGACGCGCCTGATCGTCGCGGCGTCATGGAGCGGCTTCAGCGCGACGACCATCTGCGCGGTCGAGCAATTGGGGTTCGCGATGATGTTGCGCCTGGTATAGCCGTCGATCGCATCGGGGTTCACCTCGGGCACGATCAGCGGCACGTCGGGGTCCATGCGATAGAGCGAGCTGTTGTCGATCACGATGCAGCCCGCCGCCGCGGCCTTGGGCGCATGGATCGCGGTCGCGTCGCTGCCGATCGCAAAGATCGCCATGTCCCAGCCCGCCCAGTCGAAGTTCTCGATGTTCTGGCATTTCACGGTCTTGCCGCTGTCGCCGATCTCGATCGTGTCGCCCTGGCTGCGCGGCGACGCGACCGCCGCCAGCTCGTCATAGGGAAATTCGCGCTCGGCGAGGATGGCGAGGACTTCGCGTCCGACATTGCCCGTCGCACCCGCGACGACGATCCGGTAACCCATGAAATTGTCCTTTATGATGTCCGTGAAACGAAAAACGACCGGTTCCGCCCCTTGGCCGAACCGGTCGTTCTGGAAAGCTGTTTCGGCTTTGGATGAGAGAAGCTCTCCTTAGCCTTCGCCGGCTTCCGACCGGTAATCGCGGCGTTCCGCAATACGCGCCGATTTACCAGTGCGCCCGCGCAGATAGTAAAGCTTCGCACGGCGGACGGCGCCCTTGCGGACGACGGTAATGCTGTCGATGTTGGGCGAATAGAGCGGGAAAACACGCTCGACGCCTTCGCCGAACGACATTTTGCGCACGGTGAAGTTCGACCCCATGCCCTTGTTCGAGCGCGCAATGCACACGCCTTCGAAATTCTGGACGCGGGTGCGTTCGCCTTCGACCACCTTGACGCCGACTTTCAGCGTGTCGCCGGGACGGAAGGTCGGGATGTCTTTGCCGGCCTTGGCAATTTCTTCGGCTTCGATCGTCTGGATGAGGTTCATGCCTCTAGTCCTCTTCTTTTCGCCGCGCGCCAGAGGCAGGTCGGGCCCGAGCATCGATATGACGCTCCCAAAGGTCCGGCCTGCGTAACCGTGTTGCCTCTTCCGCCTGTTGTTTCCGCCAGGCGGCGATCTTCGCATGATCCCCCGATCGCAGCACTTCGGGGATCGTGCGCCCTTCCCAAGTGACGGGCCGGGTATAGTGCGGATATTCGAGCAAACCATTCTCGAACGATTCGTCGTCGCCGCTAGAAGCCGCGCCCATTACGCCGGGAAGCAGCCGAATGCAAGCGTCGAGCAGCAGCAGCGCCGCCATCTCGCCCCCCGACAGGATGATGTCGCCCATCGAAACCTGTTCGATCGGGCGCGCGTCGAATATGCGTTCGTCGAATCCCTCGAACCGGCCGCACAGGATGATCGCGCCGGGACCGGCCGCAAGCTCGCGCACGCGGGCCTGGGTGATCGGCGTCCCGCGCGGGGTCATGGCGAGGACGGGCAGGCCCGGATGCGCCTTCATCGCATGGTCGATAGCGCCCGCCAGAACGTCGGCCTTGAGCACCATCCCCGCGCCGCCCCCCGCGGGCGTGTCATCGACGGTGCGATGCCTGTCGGTCGCGAAATCGCGAATCTGTACCGGCGCACAATTCCACGTCCCGCTTTCGAGCGCACGCCCCGCCATGCTGTGGCCGAGCGGGCCGGGAAACATGTCGGGGTAAAGGGTTAGGGGAACGGCGGTGAAGCTCATGCCAGCGTCCAGTTTTCGACGATCAGGTCCGGCACGTCGGCGAAATCGGATTCGTTTGCGGTGACGAGAATGAGGTCCTGGGACAAGGCGTGCGCCGCAATCAAGCGGTCGTAGCTTCCCCGTCGAAAGGGCAGCGCCGCATATGCCTGCGCCGCCTTGTAATCGAAATCGAGCACCCGTACCTCTTCGACAAAGGCTTTGAGCTGATCGAAGGCAGGCGCCTTGCCACGGGTCGACCCATGCGCCACCTCGGCACAGGCGATCACCGACGTGACGAGATCGCCCTCGTCGCATTCCCCCGCCCGCGATACGAGCCGTGCATCCAGATTCATCACCAGCGCAATGATGGCGTTGCTATCCAGCAGATATTTCACGTACCGTCGTTCCCGCTATTCTTCCCCGTCAACAAGGCACGGTCGTCGAATAGCCGGTCCTCCGGCGCGATCAGATTCAGGTCGGTGGCCGACCCCGCCACTTTGGCGATGTTGAACTTGCGCTTCGGTTGGTTGGCGGGTTCGTATGAGAGAAATTGCCCGTCTTCGACAATCAGATCCATTTCGGTTCCAGCCACCAGCCGTGTGCCCGCCGGGATCCGCACCGCCAGCGAATTGCCCGATTTGAACACCTTCACCTTGTGCCGCGTTTTCTCCGATGGCTTCAGCCACGGGGCGGAGCCGAACACGTGGTTCAAAGCGAACAGCCGCCTTTCCTCATTTGCCTGATTTCGCTTGGTCATCGCTCGCTCCTGTATATACATAATGTATATACATCATCGCCCAAGATCAAGTCGGCGGCTGCCACAGCAAATCGGGGTACCGGTGGCGATCCTTGGCGAGTTCGGCATGCAGCCATTCGCGGAAGCGTTCGATCTTGCGCACGCCGACCCGGTTCTCGCGGTGGACGAGCCACATCGCCGACTCCGATATATGGAGCGTATCGAACGGCTGGACCATCCGCCCCGCGGCGATCTCGGCCTGCCAGAAAAGCGGGGTCATCATCGCGACGCCGAACCCCGCCTGCACCGCGCTCGCTTCCTGCAGCTGGCTGTCGAGTTCGATGCCGCGCCGCGACGGCGCGAGCGGCGTCGCGACCCCGGCGGCGGCAAACCAGTCGGCCCACCAGCTGTCGTTCGGCGCGAGCCGCTCGACGCAAAGCAGGTCGGCGGGCTCGCGAATGCGATGTTTTTCGACAAAGGCGGGCGAAGCAAGCGGCGCAACATGCTGGCGCATCAGAAAGTCGCTGCGCAGCCCCGGCCATTGACCGCGCCCCATGCGGATCGCGACATCGACATTCGAGGCGTTGAAGTCGATCAGATCGTTACCCATCGACATGCGCACCGCCAGTTCGGGATAAAGGAGCTGGAAGCCGCCGATCCGCGCGCTGAGCCATGTGCCGCCGAAGCTGGTCACCGCGTTGATCGTGAGCACATCGGCCTCGTCGCTGCCCAGCGCGGCAAAAGCGTCGCTCATCGTGGCGAAGGCATTGCTGATCGCCGGGAGCAGCCGCTGGCCCGTTTCGGACAGGCGCACGCGCCCCTTTTCGCGGACGAACAGCGCGCGGCCGAGCCGGTCCTCCAATTGACGAATCTGATAGCTGATCGCCGCCTGGGTCATGCCCAGCTCTTCGGCCGCGCGCGAGAAGTTCTGCAAACGCCCGGCGGCTTCAAAGCTGCGAACGGCGGCGAGGGGCGGAATCCGGTTCATGCCATCAATCATAAGCTGACCTTATGATTGATGGCAAAGCTTTAGTTGGCGGTCGCGCGCAGAAAGGCGCATCTGCCACGCATCGAACCGACAGGAGAAAGACGATGATGGACGAAATGTGGATGCGGAACTGGAACAGCGGCCACGGCGCGCTGTGCGCCGACCTCGATCGCTGCTTCGCCGGGATCGCCGGCGCGGTGTCGCGGCTGCGGCGTCGGCGCGACCTTCGCGACCGCAACCTGCGCTCGCGGATCGGCGTGCCCACGCCCTGATCCCGGCATCAGACGATCGCGGCGGACCACCCCCCAGGGTCCGCAACGAAGCGGGGCGGCGCTGTCCCTTGCAAAGCGCCGCCCCGTCAGCCTTACATACCGTCGAGACCCTTGCTGACCAGCACATTCACCGCGACACGGCGGTTCTGCGCCTTGCCTTCGGGTGTTTCATTGTCTGCCGCAGGATCGGCTTCGGCCATGCCGGTCGGCGTCAGCATCCGATAGGGTTTCCAGCCGCACGCCTGTTGCAGATGATTGACCACCGCGCCGGCGCGCTTTTCGCTGAGCATCTGGTTGAACTCCTGGCTTCCCGTCGAATCGGTGTAGCCGACGACGAGCAGCAGCGCATTGTCCATCGCCTCCGCCGCGGCCGCGGTCGCGCAGAGATCGGCCTTGGCCTGCGCCGACAGCACCGCCTTGCCGACGTCGAAGTTCACATTGGTCGTGTTTTTGACATTATACTGGTCGATGTCGCCGACGCGGCTGCGCAGCGCCTCGGTCGCCGCGGTCTGTTCGGCAAAGCGCTGGTCGGTGCCGGTGTGGATCATCGACGCCGTGCGCAAATCCTTGCTCTTGAGATCGACCTCGCTCGCGAACAGGCCGCCTTCCCATTGCCGCGTATCGACCTTGACGGGCAGGCCGTTCAGCAGCGCGTCGGTGGCGAGCTTGTTGCGGCTCAAACCGAGGAAGCCGCCGCTGGACTTCACGCGCGTATTTTCATTGACGATGACCACGGTTTTCACGCCATCGGCGGTCGTGACCTGGATCTGGTTGCCGCTGCGCGCCGAGATGATGCCTTCGAGCTCGGGCCCTTTCGCCATTTGCGACGGGTCGGGGATCCGCTCGCCATAGACGGTGGCCATGACGTCGCTCTCCGCACCTTCGTCCTGTGCCTGCATGGCGAGGCTGCCCGTCGCAGGCACCGCCAGCATGGTCAGCAGCAACAGCAATTTCGGACTTCTGGAAACCGCACTCATTACCCTACTCCTTCAATGAGCCGCCCCCGCGTGATCACCTCGCCCTTTCCGCGAGCCGGTGATGCGGGGCAAGCGCGTTGACGCACCGCGCCGGTAATTGGAGTGCATTGTGCGGCGAAACGAAGGAAACCGCGCCGCCAGGGCCGCGTCGGCCGCGCGAATGCCGGTCGGCGACGCCCCGATGCCACGATGCGGCCGGGCTCCTATTCGATGAATGCCGCGTTCACGGTCACCGTTTCGGCGTCCCATGTCGGCACCGCCGTGACCGTCATCGGCACCATGAATCGCTTGCCGTCCGGCTTTTCGATTTCAAGGATGTCGCCCGCACCGAAATTGTCGACCGCGGCGACATGGCCCACCGGAGCGCCCTCGGTCGAAACGCAGGGCAGGCCGATCAGGTCGTGGTGATAATATTCGCCTGGCCCCAGTGGCGGAAGCGCCGAGCGCGGGACGGTGAGCAATGTGCCGCGGAGCGCTTCGGCCGCGCTGCGGTCGGCAATTTCCACAAACGCGGCGACCGCGCCCTGATTGGCCGGGCGTACCGATTTCAGGGTCAGCTTGCGATCGCCCGCGTCAAAAACGGAAAAGGCGCGGAGAGTCTCCGCGCCTTCGCCGAACAATTTGAGCCGCACCTCGCCCCGCACCCCGTGCGCGCCCGCAATGGCGGCGAGGGTGACGGGACGGTCGGCGGTCACGGGAGCTTAGCCTTCGGCCTTTTCTTCGGCTTCGGGCGCAACCGGGCCGCCTTCGGCGACTTCCTCGGCGATCGCCGCCGCATCTTCGGCGGTCGCATCGGCCGGTGCTTCGTCAGCGACGGCTTCGGCAACCGCCTCGGCGGTCTCTTCGCTCTTCACCGACCCGGTTGCGTCCGATTCAGCGGCTTCGGGAGCAGCGGCTTCAGCGGCGGGCGCTTCGGCTTCGGATTCCGGTGCCGGGGCGGCGGCTGCTGCGGCGGCGGCTTCTTCGGCCTCTGCCAGCTTCGCGGCCTTTTCTTCGGCGCGTTCCTTGGCCTTTTCGCCGGGTTCGGCCTTCTTGGGGTTGCTCCGCGCGGTGCGTTCCTTGACGCCCGCAGCGTCGAGGAAGCGGGCGACGCGATCGGTCGGCTGCGCGCCCACCGAAATCCAGTGCTTCGCGCGCTCGGCGTCGAGCTTCACGCGCTCAGGATTGTCCTTGGCAAGCAGAGGGTTGTAGCTGCCGATGCGCTCGATGAAGCGGCCATCGCGCGGGGACCGCGAATCGGCAACGACGATCTTGTAATAGGGACGCTTTTTCGAACCGCCGCGTGCGAGGCGAATGGAGGTAGCCATGAATAATTCCTTCTACGTCTGATCTTCAAATGCGGGTTAAATCATTTCTTCTTGTTGAGCAGGTTGGCGAGATCGGGGGGCATGCCGCCGCCACCGAGGCCGGGCAGACCGCCTCCCATTCCGCCGCCGCCAAGCCCCGGCATTCCGGGAATGCCGCCGCCGCGCCCGAACAGCGCGCCGAGGCCCTTGAGGCCGCCCATCTTGCGGATCTTCTTCATCGCGGTGGACATTTCCTGGTGCATCTTCAGCACCTTGTTCACCTGTTGCACCGTCGTGCCCGACCCGTTGGCGATGCGGATCTTGCGCTTGGCGTTGATGATTTCGGGCTTCGCGCGCTCCTTCGGCGTCATCGACCCCATGATCGCATCGAAGTGAACGAGCATCTTGTCGTCGGCGCCGCCCGCGGCCATCGCCGCCTGCGCCTTCTTGATCCCCGGGATCATCCCCGCGAGCGCGCCGAGGCCTCCCATGCGGCGCATCTGATTCAGCTGCGTGCGAAGGTCGTTGAGGTCGAACTGACCCTTGGCCATCTTGGCCGCCATCGCTTCGGCTTCGTCCGCCTGGATCGTTTCGGCGGCGCGCTCGACCAGGCTGACCACGTCGCCCATGCCAAGGATGCGGCCCGCGATACGCGACGGCTGGAACAACTCGAGCCCGTCGAGTTTCTCGCCCGTGCCCGCGAACTTGATCGGTTTGCCGGTGACCGCGCGCATCGACAGCGCGGCGCCGCCGCGCGCATCGCCGTCCATGCGCGTCAGGACGACCCCGGTGAGCGGCACCTGATCCGTGAAGCGCTGCGCGACCTGGACCGCGTCCTGACCGGTCAGGCTGTCGACGACGAGCAATGTTTCGGCCGGGTTCGCCGTGCGCGACACCGCCTGCATCTCGTCCATCAGTTGCTGGTCGACGTGGAGCCGGCCCGCAGTGTCGAGCATCAGCACGTCATAGCCCTGAAGCTTCGCGGCCTGCAACGCGCGCTGCGCGATTTCGACCGGCTGCTGGCCGACAATGATCGGCAAGGTCGCGACATCGATCTGCTGACCAAGCACGGCAAGCTGTTCCTGCGCGGCGGGGCGATTGACGTCGAGCGACGCCATCAGCACCTTCTTGCGCTCCTTTTCCCTGAGACGCTTGGCGATCTTTGCCGTCGTGGTGGTCTTACCCGATCCCTGAAGGCCGACCATCATGATCACCGCGGGCGGGGCGACCGCCAGATCGAGTTCGGCGGTTTCGGAGCCGAGCATTTCGGTCAGCGCGTCATTGACGATCTTGACCACCTGCTGCCCCGGCGTGACCGAGCGCAGGACATTCTGGCCGATCGCGAGTTCGGTGACCTGATCGACGAAGCTGCGCACGACGGGCAGCGCGACATCGGCCTCGAGCAACGCGATTCGTACCTCGCGCATCGCGGCGCGCACGTCGGCCTCGGTCAGCGCGCCGCGACCGCGGAGCTTCCCGAAAACATCGCCAAGCCGATTGCTCAGACTGTCGAACATGCGCCCAAAATCCCTTCTGACAGCCCGCAACGCAAAAGACGCCGGTGAGCGAAACCTCGCCAACCAGCGGCTATCCGTGGACAGATGTTCCGTCGCGGATGTCGATATGCCCCGGCGCAAGATACGCCCGAACGTCGCGGCCCCTACAGCAAGAACCGCGCCAAGGCAAGGCAAAGGGACGGAGCCGCACTTAACCCAAATTTCACCGCTTCGCCCGCATAAGGCGGGTCGAGGGTGGGCCAAGTTCATATGTATTCGACGCCAAAGTCACTGGACCGCAGCGAGGGCGCCAGACGCGACATCATCACCGGAGGCATCGTCGTTGCCGCGACCTTGCTGTTCATCGGCACGGGCGGCAATGTCATGCAGGCGGTCGTTCGCGCGCTGATCGGGATCGGCGGCGGACCCGACCGGGTGCTGGCGACCGCGCTGGTGCTCAACATCGCGCTGATCCTCTTCGGCTGGCGCCGCTACAATGATCTCAACCGCGAAATCCGCGAGCGCACCGAGGCCGAGCAGCGCGCACGATATCTTGCCGACACCGACCCGCTCACCGGCTTTCTCAACCGCCGCGCGCTGCTGGTGAAGGGCCAGCGGATGATTGCCGAAGCCGTGGCCGAAAAGCGCGAGGTCGCGCTGTTCCTGCTCGACCTCGACCATTTCAAGACGGTGAACGACATCCACGGTCATGCCGCGGGCGACCGCGTGCTGCAGGTCGCGGCCGAACGCATCGCCGCCGTGCTTCCGCCGAACGCCACCAAGGCGCGGCTCGGCGGCGACGAGTTCGTCGCGATGATGGCATTCGACCCTTCGGCGCGCGGCGACATCGACGCGCTGGCGGCAGAACTGGTCACCGCGCTGGACAACCGGATCATGCACGACGCGCAGCAGATCCGCATCGGCGCCTCGCTCGGCATCGCGCTGGCAAGCGACGGCGGCGTCTCGATGGACACGATGGTTCGTCAGGCCGACATCGCCATGTATCATGGCAAGGACGAAGGGCGGAACCGCCATGTCTGGTTCGAACAGGGCATGGAAATGGCGGTGCAGGTGCGCAACCAGATCGAAACGGGCATTCGCGAAGGCATGCCGCGCGGCGAGTTCGTGCCACACTTCGAGCCGCAGGTTGACATCGCGTCGGGCCGCCTCGTCGGATTTGAAATGCTGATGCGCTGGGAATCGCCCGAACATGGCCTGATTCCGCCCGAACGCTTCATTCCGGTTGCCGAGGCAAGCGGGCTGATCGGGGAATTGTCGCTGCGCGTGATCCGCGACGCGATGGACATCGCAAAACGCTGGGATCCGTCGATCATCCTCGCCGTCAATATCTCACCGCAGCAGTTGAAAGACCCCTGGTTCAGCCAGAAGCTCACCAAGCTGCTCGTCGAAACGGGTTTCCCCGCGGCGCAGCTCGAGGTCGAGATCACCGAAAGCTCGCTGTTCGAAAATCTGCCGCTCGTCCGCTCGATCGTCACCAGCCTCAAGAATCAGGGGGTGTCGCTGAGCCTCGACGATTTCGGGACTGGCTACAGTTCGCTGTCGCATCTCCGCGCGCTGCCCTTCGACCGGATCAAGATCGACCGCAGTTTCGTCACCGCAATGCGCGGCAGCCCCGACGCGCAGGCGATCGTCCTCGCGATCGTCCGGCTGGGCGAAAGCCTGGCGATGCCGATCACCGCCGAGGGCGTCGAGGATGAGGCGACCGCGATCGAATTGACGCGGCTCGGCTGCGCGAAAGGGCAGGGCTGGCATTTCGGCCGCGCCGCATCGGCCGCCGACACCGAGCGCCTGCTCGCCGACCGCGGGCTGCTGCGCGATCCAGTGGGGGCGGCGCCGACGCAGGGCGCCGACGCGGAAGGGTTGCTGCGCAAGACCGCTTGATTCCGGCGCCTCGCCTAGACTTCGCGCGTCCGCGCCCTTACATGCGCGGACTATGGCAGATCGCTTCACCAAGATGCATGGGCTTGGCAACGACTTCGTCGTGATCGACGCGCGCGTGGCGCCGGTCGAGATGACGCCGGCGCGCGCGCATGCGATCGCCGACCGGCGCCACGGCATCGGGTGCGATCAGCTGATCCTGCTCGAACCCTCGACCAGCGCGGACGTGAAGATGCGCATCTTCAACGCCGATGGGGGCGAGGTCGAGGCGTGCGGCAATGCGACGCGCTGTGTCGCGACGCTGATCGGCAAGCCCGCGGTGATCGAGACGCTGGCGGGGATGCTGCGCGTCACCCCCGCCGACGGCGGCGCCGAGGTCACGCTGGGTGAACCCGTCTTCGACTGGGACCATATCCCGCTCGCGATGCCGATGGACACGCGCGACATGCCTGTCGCGTGGGACGAGCTGGAACATGGCGCCGCGGTCAATGTCGGTAATCCGCACATCGTCTTTTTCGTGCCGGAAGCCGATGCGGTTGCGCTCGATCAACTGGGTCCGCGGATCGAGACCGACCCGCTGTTCCCCGAGCGCGTCAATGTCAACGTCGCGAGCCTCGACGGCGAGAATCAGCTGCAATTGCGCGTCTGGGAACGCGGTGTGGGGCTCACGCAGGCGTGCGGCACCGGCGCCTGCGCCACTGCGGTCGCCGCGATCCGTGCCGGACTGGTGCGGTCGCCGGTGACCGTCGCGCTGCCCGGCGGTGATCTGGTCATCCGCTGGGCACCCGGCGAACCCATCGTGATGAGCGGCGCCGCGACACGCGTGTTCGACGGCGAAACCGACTGGGCACAGTTCGGATGAACGCAGAACTCGCCGACCGCGTGGAGGTCGTCAATTTTGGTTGCCGGCTCAACATCGCCGAGGGCGAGGCGATTCGTGCGGCCGTGAAGGCCGCGGGCGCGCGCGATATGATCGTCGTCAACAGCTGCGCGGTGACCGACGAAGCGGTGCGGCAGGCGCGGCAGGCGGTGCGCCGTGCGCTGCGCGAGCGACCGGACGCCGAGGTGGTGGTGACGGGGTGCGCGGCGGAACTGGAGGCCGGGCGCTTTGCCGCGATGGGCGCGCGGGTCGTGCGCAATGATGTCAAGGGGCTGATCGGGAGCTATGGAAACACCGTTTCCCCGCGAAGGCGGGAACCCATCTCCGACGGGCTCGAAATGGCACCGGCTGGTGATGGCCCCCCGCCTTCACGGGGGAACAAGGATTTTTTCAGCGGGGTGCGTCCCTTCACCCCCGCCCTCTCTGGCGCAGATCATGCGCGCGCCTTTCTCGGCGTCCAGACGGGCTGCTCGCACAGCTGCACCTTTTGCGCGACGGTGCTGGCACGCGGCGCCGCGCGGTCGGCGACCGTCGAAACGGTCGTCGACGCCGCGCGCACGGCGCTGGGCCGCGGCCAGCGTGAGATCATTCTGACGGGGGTCGATCTTGCCAGCTATGGCGATGACAGCGGCACCAGCCTGGCTGCGCTTGTCGAGGCCCTGCTCGCGCTCCCGGTCGAGCGCCTGCGCCTCTCCTCGCTCGACCCCGACCGGATCGACGAGCGCCTGTTCGCGCTGCTGACCGGGGAATCGCGCGTGATGCCGCACGTCCACCTGTCGTTGCAGGCCGGCGACGACATGGTGCTGACGCGCATGAAGCGCCGCCATCGCCGCGCCGATGCCGTGCGCCTGATCGAACGACTGAAGGCGGCGCGCGCGGAGATCGCCATCGGCGCCGACCTGATCGCGGGTTTTCCGACCGAAGATGAAGCGATGTTCGCGAACTCGCTGGCGCTGATCGACGATTGTGACGTCGTTTTCGGCCATATCTTCCCCTACAGCCCCCGCGCCGGCACCCCGGCGGCGCGGATGCCGCAGGTCGGCCGCGCCATCGCGCGCGAACGCGCCGCGATGCTGCGCGAAGCCAATGCACGGCGGCGCCGGGACTGGCTGGACACGCAGGTCGGCCGCACGGCGGCGATGCTCGTGGAGCGCGACGGGAAAACCGGCCATGCCGAAAACTTTGCCGCGCTGACGCTAACCGCGCCCGCGGCGCCCGGCACCATCATCGACGTGCGCCTGATCGCGCGCGACGGCGACCGCATGGTCGCCACTCCCGCAGAAGCAAAGGATATTGCCGCATGACCGGCAAAAGCTGGAGCGAAAGACTGCTCGGCGGCTTTCGTCGCACCTCCGAACGGCTCGGCGAAAATCTCGCGGGCCTCACCGGCAAGGCGCGGCTCGACGAGGCGGATCTCGACCGGATCGAGGAAGCGCTGATCACCGCCGACCTCGGCCCCGCCATGGCGGCGCGCATCCGCGATCGGCTCGCCGAGCGCCGCGACGTCGCCGCGAACGGCACCGAGGAACTGCGCCAGATCGTCGCGGACGAAATCGCCGCGGTCCTGCGCCCCGTCGCCGAACCGCTCGACATCGACGCCTTCCCGCGGCCGCAGGTCATCCTCGTGATCGGGGTCAACGGATCGGGCAAGACGACCACCATCGCCAAGCTCGCGCATCTGTTCCAGGAACAGGATTATGGCGTGATGCTCGTCGCGGGCGACACGTTCCGCGCCGCGGCGATCGGACAATTGAAAATATGGGCCGAACGGCTGGGCGTGCCGATCATGGCCGGGCCCGAGGGCGGCGACAGCGCGGGCATTGTGTTCGACGCGGTGAAGCGGGCGACCGCGACCGGCATCGACGTGCTGATCGTCGACACCGCCGGGCGCCTCCAGAACAAGCGCGAGCTGATGGACGAGCTGGCAAAGATCAAGCGCGTGCTCGGCCGCCTCAACCCCGCGGCGCCGCACGATGTCGTGCTGGTGCTCGACGCGACGACAGGACAGAATGCGCTCTCGCAGATCGACGTGTTCCGCGAGGTTGCGGGCGTCACCGGCCTTGTCATGACCAAGCTCGACGGCACCGCGCGCGGCGGGGTGCTCGTTGCCGCGGCCGAGCGCCACGGCCTTCCCATCCACGCGATCGGCATTGGCGAGACGATGGAGGATTTGCGCCCCTTCGACGCCGACGAGATCGCTGGAATCATTGCAGGAAATATAAGATGAGCGACGTGCTTCCCAGCGGCCCCGAGCCGGTTCCAGCGCCGCCGCCCGCCAAGCATGGCTGGCTCAATTTCGCGATCGATTTCGGGCCGCTGCTCGTCTTTTTCCTGGCCTACAAACTGTCGTCGGGTGGCGAAGGCGCCTTCGCGGCGACGACCGCAGCGATCAAGGGCACGGCCGCCTTCATGGTCGCCATCGTCATCGCAATGGCGGCGTCGAAATGGAAGCTCGGAAAGATTTCGCCGATGCTGTGGATGTCGAGCATCCTTGTCCTCGGCTTTGGCGCGCTCACCATCTGGTTCCACGACGAACGCTTCATCGTGATGAAGCCGACGATCATCTATGGCGCCTTTGCCGCGATGCTGCTTGGCGGCTGGTGGTTCAAAAAGCCCATGCTCAAATATCTGCTGCAATCGGCGCTCGAAGGGCTGACCGAAAAGGGCTGGCTGCTCCTGTCGCGCAACTGGGGTATCTTCTTCGCCGCGCTCGGCATCGCCAATCATGGGATGTACGAACTGATCCAGGCGAAACAGATGAGCTTCGACCTGTGGCTGACGATCAAGGTATGGGGCGTGACCGCCCTTTCCTTCCTCTTCACGCTGAGCCAGGTGCCGGTGATGCTGAAGAACGGCCTCGCCGTGGCTGAGGGTGCTACCGACAAAAGTTGATGCCGCCCCGCATCGCTGGCATAGCTGCGGCACGGCACCGGGTCGCACGCGGCGCCGCGATAATTTGGGGGAACTGCCATGGACAAGTTTTTCGGTAATCTGCATGCCGTCCTGGGCGCCGGACTGGTGCTCGCGATCATATTGATGCTCGGCCTCAACGGCCAGAATTTCGAGGACGGGGTTGCGGCGGGCAATGCGATCATGCGCTGGCTGCACACCTTTTTCGGCGTGCTGTGGATCGGGCTGCTCTATTATTTCAACTTCGTCCAGATACCGACGATGCCCAAGATTCCGGCCGAGCTGAAACCCGCAGTCGGCAAGCATATCGCGCCCGCCGCGCTGTTCTGGTTCCGCTGGGCGGCGCTTCTTACCGTATTGTTCGGCCTCGCGATCGCCGGCCACGCCCAATATCTGGCGCCCGCGCTGGCGCTGCAGGAGCCGTACAAGCTGATCGGCGTCGGCATGTGGCTGGGCCTGATCATGGCGTTCAACGTCTGGTTTCTGATCTGGCCCAACCAGAAAAAGGCACTGGGCATCGTCGAGGCCGACGACGCGACGAAAGCGAAGGCGGCGAAGACCGCGATGATCTTTTCGCGGACCAACACGCTGCTGTCGATCCCGATGCTCTACGCTATGGTGAATTTCAGCTGAGCTTTGTTCCCCTCCCGCTGTGCGGGAGGGGAGATTCTTACCCCTCCACCGCCGCCTTGTGCATCCGGCCGTTCATCACATAGTGGGCGACGCCCATCTGCATGCCCGCGGCCTGCGGATCGTCGATCTCGCGCACCCGGCGCGCCGGCGATCCCGCCCAGAGTTCGCGGTCGGGGATTTCCTTGTTTTCGGTGAGCAGCGCCCCCGCGGCGAGCATCGCGTCGCTGCCGATGCGGCACCCGTTCATCACCGTCGCCTTGAGGCCCACGAACGCGCGGTCCGCGAGCGTGCAGCCGTGGACCATCGCCATATGGCCGATCAGCACATCCTCGCCGATGATCGTCGGAAAGCCCTCCGGCCGGTGCGGCATCGGTCCATCGCAATGGACGACGCTGCCGTCCTGGATGTTCGACCGCGCGCCGACGACAATATGGCTGACATCGGCGCGCAGAACGCAATTATACCAGATGCTGACGTCGGGTCCGATCGTCACGTCGCCGATGATCCGGCAACCGGGCGCGATGAAGGCGCTGGGGTCGATCCGTGGTGCCTTTCCGCCCACGCTGATGATGCTGACATCGGAACGAATCATTCGTCGCGGCCTCCGATCACATTCTTCCAGATGAGCACGGGCAGCGTCGAGGCATAATCGTCGGTCCAGCGCTCGAAACCGGCTTTGGCAGCCAGCGGCACCCACGCGCCATCGGCAGGGGATTCGTCGCGCGGACGGATCCCGCCGGTGAGTTGCCGCATCCGGTCGGGCGTCGCGGTGAGCGCAACCCAGCTCGACGCGGTCAGGTCGTCATAGTCGCTGCCGCTCGCGGGGCCGGGGTCCATGCGGATCGCCGCGCTCCAGCCGCGCGCCTTCGCTTCGGCCGCGAGCACGGGCTCCAGCGCGAAAAAGCGGTTGGAGATATGGATGAGCAGGACGCCATCGGGCTTCATCGCGCGCGCATAAATGCCGATCGCCTCGCTGGTCAGCAGGTGGAGCGGAATCGCGTCGGACGAAAAGGCGTCGATGACGACAATGTCGAAGCGCCCCGGCGGCTGGTTCGCGAGTTGAAGCCGCGCGTCGCCGATGACGATCGCCGCATCGGGAGCGCAGTCCGACAGAAAGGTGAACTTGTCGGGATCGCGCGCGATGTCCACCATCACGGGATCGATCTCGAAAATCGTCCAGTCCTGCCCCGGCTTGCGGTAACAGGCGAGCGTGCCGGCGCCGAGCCCGACGATCGCGACCGCCGCGTCGGAACCCGCGAGCGTTTCGGCCTGCGCGAGCGTCAGGCCAACTCCCGATTGGGGGCCATAATAGGTCGTCGGCTGGCGGCGTTGTTCCGCATCGGTGCGCTGAAGCCCGTGAAGCGTCGTGCCATGCGCAAGCCGCCGCTGGTTGGCATGCGGATAGTCGGTGACCGTGTAGACGCCGAAATAGCTGCGCACGCGCGCGCCCGTGAAGCTTTCCCGGATCGTGTCCCAGCCACCGACACCGATCATCAGCAACGCCAGCACCGACACATAGGCCCAGCGCCATCCGATGACGAGGATGCCGATGACGAAGATGGCGATGCCCCATGCGGCAATGTCGCCGTCGGCGCGCCCGGTCCATCGTTCGACCATGTTCCACGCGGCAAGCGCGGCGATCGCAACGAGCAGCGCCGCCGACGCCCGCGCCGTTTTGGGTTCAAGGCCCAGCCACTTGTCCCAGGGGAAAAGCGTCGGCAGGGGCAACAGCAAGCCCGCAGCGAGGATCAGCAGCGGATGTTCATACACCCAGTCGAAAAGGAGCGGCGCGAACAAGGCGGCAAACAAGCCGCCGAGCACACCGCCCGCCGACATGAGCAGATAGAAAAGCGTCAGATGCCGGGCAGCGGGCCGCAGGTAATAGAGATAGCCGTGGAGCGCGGTCGCGACGATGAAGAGCATCGCCAGGCTGGACAGCGCAATCGTCATCGACCCGCCGCCCGAACTCAAAAGCCCGAGCCCGCCGACGGAAAGCAGCACGATCGGGGCGAGCAGCGCGATGATCTCGGTCGGCCGCTCGAAGCGCGAAAAGGCGATGACGAAGCTGAACAGATAGAGGCCCAGCGGCAACACCCAGAGCAAAGGCATCGCGACGATGTCGGTGGTGAGGTGCGTCGTCGTCGACAGCATCAGCCCCGACGGCACCGCGGCGATCAGCAGCCAATGAAGCTGGCGCCGGAGCGAGGGGCGCGGCGCGTCGGCCGGTTCGTCGAGCTGTACGCCGCTGGCTCCGTGCCAACGCGCGGCCGCCGCCGCGACGACGAGCAGCACAAGCAGCGCATAACCGGCGCTCCAGCCCCAGCTCTGCGCCGCCAGCGGCATGTTGGGCTCGACCAGCGCGGGATAGCTGAGCAGCCCCGCAAAGCTGCCGAGGTTCGAGGCGGCATAGAGATAATAGGGATCGCCGGCTTTCGGGTCGGCGGCGAACCAGCGCTGCATCAGCGGCGCCTGCGCCGATACGACAAAAAAGACGGGGCCGATCGACGCGAAGAGGAGGAGCGGCACCCACAGCGCCTCCTGTCCCGGCCCCGGCGGCGCAATCGCGGCGATACCGATCGGCAGCCAAAGCGCCGCAACGAGAAAGAGCGCAAGATGGATGATCGCCTGTCGCCGCAGGCTGAAACGCCCGAGCCAGTGCGCATAGGCATAGCCGCCGAGGAGCAGCGCCTGATAGACCAGCATCGCGCTGTTCCACACCATTGGCGCACCGCCCAGCCTTGGCAGGACCATGCGCGCGACCATCGGCTGCACCATGAAGAGGAGGAAGCTGCCGACAAGGATCGTCAGCACGAACAGCCAGCGGCGCGGCGGAGATGTTGCGATCATCGCGTCAGGCGCCAAGCAGCCGCGCCGCGTGGAGCGCGTGGTAACTGAGCACCCCCGACGCCCCCGCGCGGCGAAAAGCGAGCAGGGTTTCGAGGAGGATCGCATCGCGGTCGCCCGCACCCGCGACCGCCGCAGCCTCGATCATCGCATATTCGCCCGACACCTGATAGGCGTAGACGGGGACCGCGAAATTGTCCTTCACCGCGCGGACGATGTCGAGATAGGGCAGGCCGGGCTTGACCATCACGCTGTCGGCGCCCTCGGCCAGATCCTGCGCGACCTCGCGCAAGGCCTCCGCGCTGTTCGCGGGGTCCATCTGATAGGTCTTCTTGTCGCCCTGCAATAGCCCGCGCGATCCGACCGCGTCGCGGAAGGGACCGTAAAAGGCCGAGGCATATTTGGCGGCGTAGCTCATGATCTGGACATGGCCGAAGCCTTCGGCTTCGAGCGCCCGCCGGATCGCGCCGATGCGGCCGTCCATCATGTCGCTGGGCGCAATGATGTCGGCACCTGCGCGCGCCTGGTTGAGCGCCTGCCCGACCAGCACCTCGACCGTTTCGTCGTTGAGCACATAGCCGCTGTCATCAACGAGTCCGTCCTGTCCGTGGCTGGTATAGGGATCGAGCGCCACATCGGTGAGAACGCCGATGTCGTCGCCGAGCGCCTGCTTGATCGCGGCGGTGGCGCGGCACATGAGATTGTCCGGATTGAGCGCCTCGCCGCCGTCCGCGCTGCGCCGCTCCGCCGGCGTATAAGGAAAGAGGGCCAGGCACGGGATGCCCGCGGCGACGGCGTCGCGGGCGCGATCGACAAGGCGGTCGACCGACCAGCGCGACACGCCGGGCAGGCTGGCAATGGATTCCTCGGTTTCCGATCCGTCGCAGACGAACAGCGGCCAGATGAGATTCGCGGGCGACAGCTGCGTTTCGCGCACCATCGCGCGGCTCCAACGGGTGCGGCGCGTGCGGCGCAGACGCAGGTCGGGGAAAGCGGCGTGGGTCATGCGCGCTGCATAGCGGCCCAGCCGCGCGGGGCAAATGGTTCTTCTAAAGCCCTTCCCCTTCAGCGGAGGGCATGTCCCTTCAGATGCCCTCGCCCGCCCGCTTCGACGCCACATCGGCCAGACTGCCGAGCTTTGGCCCTTCGATCTGCCGGAGCGCCATCGGGGCAAGCGCCGCACCCGGTGCGATCGCGGTCAATTCGCGGATACGCGCGCGGAAAGCGGCGAGTTCCTTTCCTTCGAGCAGGGCGCGGGTCACGAAGGTCACTGACGATGGATTGACCGCGCGGCCGTTGCGATACAGTTCATAATGAAGGTGCGGGCCGGTCGACAGGCCGGTCGAGCCGATATAGCCGATCACCTGACCGCGGCTGACGCGCTGGCCCGGTCGCACCGCAATACGGCTCATATGGCCATAGCCGGTGCCGAGGCCATTGCCGTGATTGAGCCGGACATAATTGCCATAACCGCCGTTGCGGCCCGCCAGCGCCACGACGCCGTCGGTCACAGCATGGATGGGCGCGCCATAGCCGCCGGCGAAATCGATGCCGCTGTGCATCCGCCGGTAGCCAAGGATCGGGTGACGGCGCATCCCGAAGGTCGAGGTGATGCGGCCGTTGGTGGGCCGCGCCATTCCCCCGCGCTGCTGTCCGACGCCCGACGCCTCGAACCATCGCGAGCGTCCGTCCGACGTCCATTCGAGCATCGACAGCCTGGGCCTGCCGCCGCGGATCAATCCGGCATAGAGCAGCCTGCCCGTTTCGCTTTCGCCCGTTTCGGCACGGCGATGCTCCACGATAATGTCATATTCGTCGCTTGCCTGAATGTCGCTGCCAACCGAAATCTGCTGGCCGATGACGCGCAGATAGGACTGGATCGCCTGCGGCGGCGCCCCGGCGGCGCGCGCCGATCGATAGAGGCTGTCGCCGACCCGACCGCGAATGCGCAGCGGCGTCGCATCGACCGCGATCGGGATGCGACGCAGGACGAGCTGGCCGCCGACGCGTTCCATCTCGATCCTGAGATCGAAGCGCGCGCGCATCGCCAGCGCATCGAGGGGGCGCGGCATCGTGCGCGACGCGCGGCGTCCGAGGATGAGGTCGATGCGCGTTCCCGGCGCGATGTCGGCGAGCGGCACGGCGCCCGATACCTTGTCGGCGATTGCCTGCGCCTCGGCGCTGCCGACACCCGACCGTTCGAGCAGGCGCGCAAAACTGTCGCCGCGCCCCAGCGTCGCGGTGAGCTCGATCTGCGGCCGTTCCGGCGTCTGGGTCAGCGGGCGGACTGCGTCGGTCGCCGCCATATGGCGCCCCGTGTCGCCGCCCAGCGCGAGCGGCACGATCATCTGGGCGCGCGCCTCGTTGAAATCGGCGGGGTCAAGCGCGGGCGTCGTCGCCACCGTCAGCGGGCGCAGGCCCGGAAAGGTGGCGACCGCACTTCCGCACAGCAACGTCAATGTCGCGAGCCCGCGCCACCATTCGGCCGATCCGATGTTGCTGCCAAGATCGGGAACGAGATCGAGCTGCGCCAGCCGGTCGCGCCAACCGGGCGGGTCGGCCGAATCGCCGCCGACCCGCCGCAACGGGATCGCCTGCGACATCGTCAGGGCGGCCGCATTGCCGGGCATCCCCGCGATGGGTTCGTGACGCTGGAACAAAAGCAACCCCCGCCCGGCAGCCCCCTTCGCACCGGCTGCCGAAAGATAGTATCGAAGGTTCGTGTGTAAAGAAAGGTCGTTAAAGTCAATTTAATGGGTCGGGCAATGTCCCGCGTTGCGACGGGCCGTTACGCCGCCGGGACAATATGCGGGCATGGACGGAAAAATCGCGCGGCCACGCACCTATCCGACGATCCCCTGTTGCGCGGCGTGCCCGCCCATGCCAGCTTGGTCCCAAGACAATGACTCCCTCTTTCTCCCAGCCGGTCAAGGCTGTCCTTGGCCCCACCAACACCGGCAAAACCCATTTGGCGGTCGAACGCCTGACGGCTCATGCAAGCGGCATGATCGGCTTTCCGCTGCGCCTGCTCGCGCGCGAGGTCTATGACCGCGTCGTGGCGATCAAGGGCGCGGCCGATGTCGCGCTGATCACCGGCGAGGAACGGATCATGCCGGCGCAGGCCCGCTACCTGCTCGGCACGATGGAGGCGCTCCCCGTCGAGCGCGACGTCGCCTTCGTCGGAATCGACGAGGCGCAGCTCGGCGCGGATCCCGAGCGCGGGCATGTCTTCACCGACCGGCTGCTGCGCGCGCGCGGGCGCGAGGAAACGATGATCCTGGGATCGGCGAGCATCCGCGGTCTCGTCCGCGACCTTGTGCCCGACGCCGAGATCGTCACGCGGCCGCGCTTTTCGACCCTGAGCTATGCCGGATCGTCGAAGCTCTCGCGCCTTCCCAAACGATCGGCGATCGTCGCCTTTTCGGCCGAGGAAGTCTATGCGATCGCCGAGATGCTGCGCCGCTTTTCCGGCGGCGCCGCGGTCGTCATGGGCGCGCTCAGCCCCAGGACACGCAATGCACAGGTCGCGATGTTCGAGGCGGGCGAGGTCGATTATCTCGTCGCCACCGACGCGATCGGCATGGGGCTGAACCTCGATGTCCGCCACGTCGCCTTTGCCAGCCTGCAGAAGTTCGACGGCCGCCGCCTTCGCCGCCTGACCATCGCTGAAATGGCGCAGATCGCCGGGCGCGCCGGGCGCCATCAGCAGGACGGCAGTTTCGGAACCGTCGGGTTGCCACAGGGCGGTTTCACGCCTGAGGAGATTGCCGCGATCGAGGGGCATCATTTCCCGCCGGTGCCGAACCTGTTCTGGCGCGAGCCCAACCCGCGCTTCGGCTCGCTCGACCAGCTTCTCGCCGACCTCGCGCGACCGCCGGTACAGGCCGGACTGCGCGCGGCTCCCGAAGCGGTCGACTTTGCCGTGCTGAAGCATCTGGCAAGCGACATGGACGTGCGCGCGCGGGGCAGCGATTTCGATGCCGTCCAGCGCCTCTGGGACGTCTGCGGCCTTCCCGATTTCGAGCAACTGGGCGCGGAACATCACAGCCGCACCGTGTTCAAGCTGTGGCAATGGCGCACGAGCGGCGACGGGATGATCGACCCCGACTGGTTCGCGCGGCGTCTCGCCCGGCTCGACGATGTCGAGGGCGATATCGACCAGCTGGCGAGCCGCATCGCCGCGGTCCGCACGCTCTGCTTCATCGCGCAGCGCGGCGACTGGATCGCGGGCGGCGCGGGCTGGGCCGAGCGGACGCAGGCGCTCGAATCGCGGCTGTCCGACGCGCTGCACGCCGCGCTCGCGCAGCGCTTCGTCGACCGGCGCCTCGCGCTGCTGCTGCGCGACGCGGGGCAACGCGGCAACAGCCTGCCCGTCGCGGTCGGCGCCGACGGCACCGTCGCGGTCGATGGCGAGCCGATCGGCACGCTGAGCGGCTTTCAGTTCAAGGTCGATCCGGTGGCCAAGGCGAGCGATCACCGGATGCTGCTCGCCGCAGCCGAAAAGCATTTGCGCGGCGAGCTGGCGCGCCGCGCGATGGCGCTTGCCGAAGGCGACGACAGCGCGCTGTCGCTGGTCGCTGAACCGGGGAGCCCGCCGCGCCTTGCCTGGCACGGCCATGTCATCGCCACGCTCGCGCGCGGGCCGACGCTGGTTCAGCCGGCGATCCAGCTCGACCCTTCGCTGCGTCGGCTCGAACCTGCACAGGTGCAGGCAATGGCCGACCGGCTCCAGCGCTTCGTCGCCAGCCAGCTCGCGCGCCACGCCGCCCCGCTCGCGGCGATGGGGGAGGCCGCGGGCGACCTGTTCACCCCGCCGCGCGTCCGCGCGCTGCTTGCCGCGCTCACCGACAACAGCGGCACGATCGGCCGCGCGGCGGTCGAGGAGCAATTGACCGCGCTGACCGCCGACGAACGGCCACTGCTGCGAAAACTGGGCCTCACGATCGGTTCGCTCGACATTTTCCACCCGCAGCTGCTGAAGCCCGAGGCGGTGCGCTGGCGCGCGGCATTGATCGCGGCGCAGCAGGGAAGCCCGATTCCGCCGCTGCCGCCGCACGGCGCGGTACTCCAGAAAAGCGGCAGCCACGCCGGGCTGGCCATCGCGGGGTTTCGCCGTTGCGCGTCGGGCTGGCTGCGCATCGACATGGCCGAAAAACTCGCGCGGCAGGCGCATGCCGCGCGGATGCAGGCCGCGGCGCCACCGACCGCACCGATTGCCGGTGGCGATGATCATCATCACGACGACGCCGCAGAAGAGGGGCATGGCGCGCTGCCGTCCGGCTTCGTGATCGATCCCGCGCTCGCCACCTCGCTCGGTCTCGACGAGGAAACGCGCCGCGCACTGCTCGGCAGTTTCGGCTTTCGCAGCGTCGGCGAACCGGCGTTGCAGCGCTGGCGCTGGTCGGGACTGCGCAAGGCGGCAGACAAACGCCACCGACGCAAGACGCGCGGCAAGACCGCCGACGCGCCGCCGCAGGCCAAGGTGAATGGCGATGCGCGCCGCACGCCGACGAAGCAGGCGAAGGCGAAGCGGGCCAAGCCCGGCAATCCGCGCGGCGACACCCCGCGCCCGCCGCGGCGCGACCGGCCCGACCGGCGCGGCCCCTCGCCCAACAGCCCCTTCGCGGGCCTCGCCGCGCTGCTAGCCGACGCGCGCAAGGACTGACGCGCCAATGGCCAGCCCCGGCGCCGCAGGCAGCATCCGGCTCGACAAGCTGCTGTGGTTCCTGCGGTTCGCGCGTTCGCGCAGCATCGCGCAGGCGATGGTCGCCGCGGGGCATATCCGGCTCGACGGACGCCGCGTCTCCCGTTCGTCCTGCGCGGTCCAGGCGGGGGCGACGCTGGTGCTGCCGGTCGGCGAGCGGATCGAGGTGATCCGGCTCGTTTCGCTGCCGCTGCGCCGCGGCCCGGCGACCGAGGCGCAGGCCTGCTACGTCCGCCTCTCCGCCACCACCGGGTCAGCGGCTATCGGCGGCGATGGAAATGCTTTGCACGCCGAAGCGCTCGATCGCGCTAACCAGTGAGAGTGATTCGCAACTGTCGCTTAGCGTTGACGCGCCGCCTTTCAGCGGCATAGAGGCGAGCCAATATGACATCCTGACGGCCCGATCGCCGTCACTTGAGGGAGCCGGAAGCCCATGACCTATGTCGTCACCGATGCCTGCGTGCGGTGCAAATATATGGACTGTGTCGAGGTGTGCCCCGTCGACTGTTTCTATGAGGGCGAGAACATGCTCGTCATCAACCCGAACGAGTGCATCGACTGCGGCGTGTGCGAACCCGAATGCCCCGCCGAGGCGATCCTGCCCGACACCGAAAGCGGCCTCGAAAAGTGGCTGGAAGTGAACAGCAAGTTCAGCGCCGAATGGCCGAACATCACGGTGAAGAAAGAAACCCCCGCCGACGCCGACGAATATAAGGGCGTCGAGGGCAAGTTCGAGAAGTTCTTTTCGCCCGAACCGGGTGAGGGGGACTGATCGTCGCGAAACGACACCATGCCGGGGCGGGACATCCCGCCCCTTTTTTTGCCCTCTTGAAACCACTCCGCTTGGCGCCGATGTAGGGCGCCGGAGGGACAGCCCGCCGGTCCTCGGCCGGGTAACCCGATAATCGACAAGGACTCATTCGCATGATCGACCCGCTCGCCGCCCTTGTTCCCGTCGTCGTCGAGCAGACGAGCCGCGGCGAACGCAGCTTCGACATCTTTTCGCGCCTGCTGCGCGAACGGATCGTCTTTGTAACGGGCGAGGTCGAGGACAATATGGCCTCGCTGATCGTCGCCCAGCTCCTGTTCCTCGAATCGGAGAATCCGAAGAAGGACATCTATATGTACATCAACTCGCCGGGCGGCGTCGTCACGGCGGGCATGGCGATCCACGACACGATGCAATATATCCGCCCGCGCGTCGGCACCGTGTGCATCGGCCAGGCGGCGTCGATGGGCAGCTTCCTGCTCGCCGCGGGCGAGCCCGGAATGCGCGTTGCGCTGACCAATGCCCGCGTCATGGTCCACCAGCCGTCGGGCGGCGCGCGCGGCATGGCATCGGACATCGAAATCCAGGCCAAGGAAATCCTGCGCATCCGCAAGCGGATGAACGATCTCTATGTCAAATATACCGGCAAGTCGCTGAAAGATATTGAAAAAGCGATGGACCGCGACACGTTCCTCGAAGCCGACGAGGCCAAGGAATTCGGCATCGTCGATCATGTTTACGACCGCCGCCCCGCCCTGCCCGGCGACGACGCGCCGAGGGATGTGAGCGAAGGGCCGACGCCCTGAGTCGATAAGATTGTCGCACCGGCCGGTTAGCCCAAGACAAGGCGCTTAACCGCGTTTGTTGACGGCCGCTTGGCGAGTTGGCGTCAGGCGGGACATTGCGCCCATGTCGCCCAATTGCCATATTGTAATTGGGTAGCCGGGGGCTAGGATAAGGATGGCACCGCCATTTCGGCGCCTGCCAGAGGATGATTTATGACGAAATTGAGCGGCTCGGACAGCAAGAGCACTCTTTACTGCTCCTTCTGCGGCAAGTCGCAGCACGAAGTCCGCAAGCTGATTGCCGGGCCCACCGTGTTCATCTGCGACGAATGCGTCGAGCTGTGCAACGACATCATCCGCGAAGAGATCAAGGGCGGGGTCGCGGCGCGCAAGGATGGCGCGGTCCCGACGCCGCTCGAAATCTGCCAGCATCTCGACGCCTATGTCATCGGCCAGAACAAGGCGAAGCGCGTCCTGTCGGTCGCGGTCCACAATCATTACAAGCGGCTTGCCAATTCGGGTCGCGGCGAGGACGTGGAGCTTGCCAAGTCGAACATCCTGCTCGTCGGCCCCACGGGCAGCGGCAAGACGCTGCTCGCGCAGACGCTCGCGCGCTTCCTCGACGTGCCCTTCACCATGGCCGACGCGACGACGCTGACCGAGGCGGGCTATGTCGGCGAGGATGTCGAGAATATCATCCTCAAGCTGCTGCAATCATCCGACTATAATGTCGAAAAGGCGCAGCGCGGCATCGTCTATATCGACGAAATCGACAAGATCAGCCGCAAGGCCGAAAATCCCTCGATCACCCGCGACGTGTCGGGCGAAGGCGTGCAGCAGGCGCTCCTGAAGCTGATGGAGGGCACGACCGCGAGCGTGCCGCCGCAGGGCGGGCGCAAGCATCCCCAGCAGGAGTTCCTGCAGGTCGACACGACCAACATCCTGTTCATCGCGGGCGGCGCCTTCGCCGGCCTCGAAAAGATCATCGGCGACCGCCTGCAGGGCAAGTCGATCGGTTTCGGCGCGCATGTCGCCGGCCCCGACGAGCGCCGCGCGGGCGAAGTGCTGAAACAGATCGAGCCGGAGGATCTGCTGAAGTTCGGGCTGATCCCCGAATTCGTCGGCCGCCTGCCGGTCATCGCGACGCTCGAGGATCTGGACGTCGACGCGCTGGTCAAGATATTGGGCGAGCCCAAGAATGCGCTGGTCAAGCAGTATAAGAAGCTGTTCGACCTGGAGGAGGTCGCGCTGACCTTCACCGACGACGCGCTGGTCGCGGTCGCCAAAAAGGCGATCGAACGCAAGACCGGCGCGCGCGGGCTGCGCTCGATCGTCGAGGCGATCCTGCTCGACACGATGTTCGACCTGCCCGACCTGACCGACGTGGTCGAGATCGTCGTCGACAAGGATGTCGTCGAAGGACGCAAGGATCCCGTGCGCGTCTATGCCGACAAGGCGAAGGAAGCGGCGGGCGACGCCGCCTGATTCGAGTCGCCCGCGGCGTTCGCGCAAGCCCCTATGTTGCATCGCAGCAACAGTGGCCGCGAAAAATGCACCGGCGCCGGTTCATGAAATCGGATGCGATACGGAAATCCGGGCTTTTCTGACCGGCGCGCCCGGCAAGCGCCGCTCCCGGCTTGCACTGTAACAATTGCTGTCACAATCGTGCCACATGCGGGCTTCAGGGGCGCTCGCAGGTCTTGGCGCGCCCCTTTTCGTGCGCCTGCCGATCGCATCAATAGGGGACATCCTGATATGAAACTTCGTTATTCGATCGCGGCGAGCCTGATGGCCATCAGCGCCGCGACTGTCGTTGCCGCGCCGGTACAGGCGCAGGAAACCAGTTCTTCCGTTCGCGGCACCGTCGAGTCGGCCAGCGGCCCGGTTTCGGGCGCCAGCGTCACCATCACTCATGTTCCGTCGGGTACGGTCGCTCGTTCAACGACCGACGCATCGGGGAACTTCAGCGCCAACGGCCTTCGCGTCGGCGGCCCCTTTACCGTCGAAGTGACCGCCGAAGACTATGAGTCGGCGCAGGTCACCGACCTCTTTCTCCAGGCCGGTCAACCCTATCGCCTGCCAATCGTTCTCGAAGATGCCGCGATCGTGGTTACCGCCTCGTCGGTCGGTGGCGCGCTCGAACAGTCGAACGGCCCGATTACGGCACTGGGTCGCGAGGCCATCGAAGGCGTCGCCTCGATCAACCGCGATATCCGCGACCTTGCGCGCCGCGATCCGTTGGTCACCATGGACCTGACCAACGCACGCACGATCGAAGTGGCTGGCAACAATGGTCGTCTCAACCGCTTCTCAGTTGACGGCGTGCAGTTCAGCGACGACTTCGGTCTCAACAACGGTGGCCTGCCGACGTCGCGTGGCCCTGTGCCGTTCGACGCAATCGAACAATTTTCGGTCAAGGTTGCGCCCTTCGATATCGCCGAGGGCGACTTTCAGGGCGGCGCAATCAATGTGGTGCTTCGCTCCGGCGGCAACAAGTTCCACGGCGGCGCTTTCTTCACCTATACCGACGACAGCCTGACCGGCAACCGTACGCGCGGCCGCGATATCTCGTTGGACTTCGACAGCAAACAATATGGCGCCAATATCAGCGGGCCGATCATCAAGGACAAGCTGTTCTTCATGTTCGCTTATGAAAAGACCAAGGAAACCGATCCTTTCGACGACGGTTTCGGCCCCGGCTTTGCCAATCAGGTTCCCGGCCTGACACAGGCGGTGATCGACCAGGTCAGCAGCGTCGCACAATCGCGCTACGGATACGACACGCTCGGCCTGTCGCCCAACGCGGTCGAGGAAGACGAGAAGATTATCGGCAAGCTCGACTGGAATATCAGCGACACCCAGCGTGCCTCGCTGACCTATATTCGCAACGTGGGCACGCAGCAGTTCCAGCAGAATACGTTCCTGACGTCGCCCTTTGCGCTCGGTTTCCAGTCGAACGGCTATGAGCTGGCCGAAGAAGTCAATACGGGCATCTTCGAGTTGAACTCGACCTGGTCGGACCAGTTCTCGACCACCTTCCGCGCCTCGTATCGTGATTATAACCGCGACCAGACCCCGTTCGGAGGCCGCGACTTTCCTCAGATGGAAGTCTGCACCGACGCGACCTCGGCCGGGTCGGCCACCAGCTGTAACGGCACGCGTCTGTTTTTCGGTCCCGATGTGAGCCGTCATTCGAACGACCTGAACACGGAAAACCTGTCGTTCGACTTCACCGCGCGCCTCGACGCCGGCGATCATTCGCTGCGCTTCATGGCCGGCTATACCGATGTGAGCGTGTTCAACCTGTTCCTGCAACGTTCGCTCGGTGACTTCTATTTCGACAGCCTCGCCGATTTTGCGGCGGGCAACGCCAATCGCCTGCGCTATGCGAACGCGGTGCCCAGCCTGGACCCGAACGATGCCGCGGCCAGTTTCGGCACGCAAAACTACACGTTCGGCATTCAGGACGACTGGCAGGCTACCCCCGACCTGACGCTGTCGTTCGGGATACGCTATGACCTGTTCGGCAACGACGCCAAGCCGCCGCTCAACCCGAATTTCCTCGCTCGTTACGGTTTTCACAACCGCGAGACCTTCAACGGCCGCGATGTGATCCAGCCACGCTTCGGCTTCAACTGGCAGGCGACCGACAAACTGATCGTTCGCGGCGGTGTCGGCATCTTCTCGGGCGGCACGCCCGACGTTTTCCTGTCGAACAGCTTCTCGAACACGGGCCTCCTGACCAATCTTGTCGATATCAACCGCTCAAACTGCGCCGCTTCCGCAACCTGCGACGCGCTGAACGGAATCGACGACGGGACGATCCCGGCAAGCGTCAACGACTTCCTGGCGCGCAACACCGGGTCGCTTGCGCTGGCCCCGACCGACAATATCGATCCCAAGCTGAAGATCGCGCGCAAGTGGAAGGCTTCGCTGCAGGCCGATTATGAAATCGGTGACGGCTGGTTCGTGGGCGGGCAATTCCTGTACGACAAGAACATCTATGGCTATACTTGGACAGATTTGCGCTCGGTGCCGATCGGCACGCTGCCCGATGGCCGCACCCGCTATGGCCCGTTTGGCGGCGTCGCAACGACCAACCGCGACCTGCAACTGACCAACAGCGAACGCGGCCGCGCCTTCTTCGCGACGGCACGTTTCTCGAAGGCGTTCGACTTCGGCCTGACACTCGATGGCAGCTACACCTATTCGAACGTGAAGGACGAAGGGGCGCTGACCTCGTCGACCGCCTCGTCGAATTACGGCAACAACGCCTTCGTCGATCCCAACCGCGCCGCCTATGGCCGCTCGATCTACGAATACACCCACCAGTGGAAGGGCGGCATCGACTTCAAACGCGAGTTCTTCGGCGACAACGAAACGCGGATCAGCCTGTTCGGCGAATATCGTTCGGGCCGTCCGTACAGCGTCACCATGCTCGACAACAGCGGTGGTCGCGGGGCTGTGTTCGGCACAGTCGGCAACCTCGGCAACATGCTGCTATACGTTCCGACGGCCGGAGGCGACCCGAGGGTTACGTTTGATTCGGCCGCCAGCGAAGCTGCGTTCAACACGCTGATTTCGGAACTCGGCCTCGAAAAATATCGCGGTCGGATAGTGAAGAAGAACAGCCAGACTTCGCCCGACTTCTTCAAGGTCGATCTGCATGTCAGCCAGGAAATCCCTGCCTTCGTCGGCGATGCGAAGTTCAAGCTGTTTGCCGATGTTGAAAATGTGCTGAACCTGATCGACAGCGATTGGGGTTCGCTTCGTCAGGTTTCCTTCCCGTATAATGCCGCAATCGTCCGCGTGGCCTGCGCGGCGACCAGCGGGACCAACTGCACCCAGTATCAGTACAGCAACGTGCGGGCACCCAACCAAGTGCTCACCAGCCGCGTGTCGCTGTACGGCGTCCGCGTCGGCGTGCGGGTCAACTTCTAGCCCGACAGGCCTTTGGTCCAAAAAAACGGGGCGCGGGAGGTCACTCCCGCGCCCCTGTCTTTTTCCGCAACGTCGGCGCCGCCGTCTTGGGCTGGTACCGGCAAAGGTCCGCGACCGGGCAGCGCCAGCATTCGGGGGTGCGTGCCTTGCAGATATAGCGGCCGTGGAGAATCAGCCAGTGGTGCGCGCCGACGCGGAAGGGCGCGGGCGTGCCTTTCTCGAGTTTTTTCTCGACCGCGAGCACCGTATTCCCCGGCGCCAGCCCGGTGCGGTTGCCGACGCGAAAGATGTGCGTATCGACCGCAAAGGTCTCCGCCCCGAAAGCGCAGTTCATCACGACATTGGCGGTCTTGCGTCCGACGCCGGGCAGCTTTGTGAGCGCATCGCGGTCGGCGGGCACTTCGCCGCCATGGTCGCGGATCAGCATTTCGCTGAGCGCAATGACATTTTTCGCCTTGGCGTTGAACAGCCCGATCGTCCTGATATGCTGTTTGAGGCCCTCCTCGCCCAGATCGAGCATCTGTTGCGGCGTCTTCACCGTTTCGAACAATTTGCGCGTCGCCTTGTTCACCCCGACGTCGGTTGCCTGCGCCGACAATACGACCGCGACGAGCAGCTGATAGATGTTGCCGAATTGCAGCTCGGTCTCGGGACTGGGGTTCAGTTCGGCGAGGCGGCGGTAGAATTCAAAGATGTCGCTGCGTTTCATCGCTTGGCTCCGGCGCGCGGCCGAAGCGCCGCCCGCATTCCCTGGGGTCCTGACCCTAGCGCCTTTGCCCGCCGCCTTCCAAGCCGTCGCATTTGACTCTTTGGTGCAAGGGGCGCAGCCTCACGCCGCTTCGATGCCGAGTCGTCCCGCGACGGACGCTGGCGCGATATCGACACCGGGGACCGGGCGAAGAGAGCCGATGTGGCTCCCTGCCGGGGTTGGAGGACCAGACAATGCCGAGAACTTGGAAAACGGCCATATTGGCCGGCCTGTCGTCGTGCGCACTTGCCACGGCGGCATCGGCCCAGAATTACCCGTTCACCGCGGGCGACTATACCGAGGTGTCGATGATCGACGTCGCCGACGGCGGCGGGATGCAATATGCGACCTTCCTCGCCGATCAATGGCGCAAATCGCAGGAATTCGCCAAGGCACAGGGATGGATCACCGGCTACGCCGTTTTCAGCAACTATAATTCGCGCCCCGGCGAACCCGACCTTTATCTGTCGGTGACCTTTGCAAGCCTGCCCGATGGCGCGGAAGACGAGCGGCGCAATCAGGCCTATCGCGATTTCATGAAGCGCACCGACGCCCAGATGTCGGCCGAATCGGGCGATCGCACGAAATATCGCACCGTCATGGGCAGTTTCCTGCTGCGCGAACTCAAGTTCAAATAGCCATCGGCGGCGCCGGGCCGTTCGGGCCCGGCGCCCCCATCGGGCGTCACAATCCCAATACCTGCGGCATGGTGTAACGTCCGGGTTTCTGATGGATCAGCCACAGCGCCGCTTTCACCGCGCCGCGCGCGAAGATCATGCGGTTTTCGGCGCGGTGCGACAGGGTGATCATCTCCTCGGGGCCGGCAAATATCACGTCATGGTCGCCCGCGACGGTCCCGCCGCGAAGGCTGGCGAAACCGATCTTGCCGTGGCCGCGCGCGCCTGTCAGCCCGTCGCGACCGCGCTCGGAACAGGTCGCAAGGCTGATCCCGCGCCCCTCGGCGGCGGCTTCGCCCAGCAACAGCGCGGTTCCGCTCGGCGCATCAACCTTGTTCCGGTGGTGCATCTCGACAATCTCGATGTCATATTCGGGGTCGAGCCGCGCCGCCGCCTCGCGCACCAGATGCGCGAGCAATGTGACGCCAAGCGACGTGTTGCCCGTCTGGAGCACGGCGACGTCGCGTGCGGCGTCATCGATCAGATAGTGGTGGCGTTCCTCCAGCCCCGTCGTTCCGATGACGATGGGTTTTCCGGCCGCGACGCAGGCGTCGAGCGTCGCCTCCAGCGCGGCGGGCGAGGAAAAATCGACGAGCACGTCGGCGCTTGCGGCGAGCCTGGCGACATTGCCGCCCTTGTCGACGCCGCAACTGCGCTGCCCCGCCTCGGAGATCGCCGCGGCGAGCGCGACGCCCATGCGTCCCTGGCTGCCGATGATGCCGATGCTGGTCATGTCCGCTCCCCTTGCTTGCACTCCTCCTTAGCCGCTCGCCTCGCGCAAAGTCGAGATGCCCGTCCGGCGGGAGCCTCCACGCATGTCTCGACTTCGCGCAGCGCGAGCGGATAGAAAGGGCGCATGAGCCCCATCCGGAATATCGTCATCCTGACCGGCGCCGGCGTTTCGGCCGAAAGCGGCATCGACACCTTTCGCGACGCGGGCGGCCTTTGGGAACAGCACCGCGTCGAAGATGTCGCCACCCCCGAAGGTTTTGCGCGCGACCCCGACCTCGTGCTGCGCTTTTACGACATGCGGCGTGCGGCGATCCAGACGAAACAGCCCAATGCCGCGCACCGGGCGCTGGCGCGGCTCGATGCCGAATGGGCGGGCGAGCTGCTGATCGTGACCCAGAATGTCGACGATCTGCACGAGCGCGCGGGCGCGCAGCGGCTCATCCACATGCACGGCACCCATCTGAACGCCTGGTGCACCGGCTGCGATACGCGCAGCCCGTGGACCGCGCCGCTGCTCGACAGACCGCCCTGTCCGGCGTGCGGCGCCGTCGGCCATCTGCGCCCCGATGTCGTCTGGTTCGGCGAGATGCCCTACCGGATGGAGGAGATTTATCATGCGATCAATCGCGCCGACCTGTTCGTGTCGATCGGGACGTCGGGCGCGGTCTATCCCGCCGCGGGTTTCGTGCGCGAAGCGCGTGCGGCGGGGGCGCGTACGCTGGAGCTCAACATGGAGCCCAGCCAGGGCAGCCACTGGTTCGACGAAGCCCGCCACGGCCCCGCGACCTGGCTGGTGCCCGAATGGGTCGAGGAGATGCTCGGCTAGGATCAGGACCCGTTAGAGCGGCGTGCTGCGAAAAATGCGCGGAGCAGCCCCGCCGCTTCGCTTTCGCCGATCCCGTCGTAAATCTCCGGCCGATGATGCACCGTTGGTTGCGCGAACAGGCGTGGGCCGTGAACAACCGCCCCGCCTTTCGGATCGTCGGCACCGTAATAGAGCCGCGCGATGCGCGCGTGCGCGATCGCGCCGGCGCACATCGCGCAGGGTTCGAGCGTGACATAGAGGTCGCAGCCGTCGAGCCGCTCATTGCCCAGCTTTGCCGCCGCCATGCGCATCGCGACGATTTCGGCATGCGCGGTGGGATCGTGCGATTCGCGCGGGCGGTTGTGACCTTCGGCGATCACGGCGCCATCCTTGACGATCACCGCGCCGACGGGCACTTCGCCCCAGTCGGCGGCAATGCGGGCGAGATCGAGCGCGCGGCGCATCGGTTCGGGGAGCGGGAATGGCGCCATGGTTTCCCCGCTAATCCCTTGACGAATCCCCTGCAAGCCGATAAGCGCGCGCCTTTCCCGGCCCAACCGGTCCCTGCGGCGCTTCTGGCGCCGACCGGCGCGCCGCCCAGATTTTGTGAGGACGAGAACGATGTCGCGCATTTGCGAATTGACCGGCAAGGGCCGCCAGATTGGCCACAATGTCAGCCACGCCAACAACAAGACCAAGCGGACCTTCCTGCCCAATTTGCAGAATGTGACGCTGCTGTCGGACGCGCTCGGCAAGAGCGTGAAGTTGCGCGTGTCGACGCACGGCCTGCGGTCGGTCGAGCACAACGGCGGCCTCGACAACTGGCTCATGAAGACCGGCGACGATCAGCTGTCGGCGAACGCGCGCAAGCTGAAGAAGGAAGTCGCGAAGAAGCTGGCCGAAAAGGCCGCCTGACGCGCCACTCGCACCCGCCAGCGCAAAGGGGCCGCCGGTTTACCGCGCGGCCTTTTTGCTGCCCGGCGCCCGCTTTGGCGGCAGGTCGACAAGCTCGAACTGGAGCAGCAGGCTGCGCTGCCAGACGTTGAAATTATCGTCGGAGACGAGCCAGAGCCACGTGCGGTCGCGCTTGACCGATACCGCCGCACCCTCGTAATTTTCGGCCAGCGGTCGCGGCACGCGCCCGATCGTCCGCGAGCGCACAACGCCGTCGCGGACGATGTCGGCAGGGTCGAGGACGGAAACGATCGTCGTGAACAGGGGGTCGAAGCCGAGCCGCCGGTGAACGAGCAGAATGCGCCCGTCAGGTAGCGGCGCGGCGTCGCTCACCAGCCCGCGCCCGTCCGCATCATAAAAGAAGCGCAGCGGCGCCGGACCCGGAACCGCGGGATCGCTCGCATAAAGCAGCGCCTCGCGCCCGCGCGGGTCATCGTCGGCGTCTTCGGAGAAAAGGATGGTCCGGCCGTCGGCAAGCCGGACCATGGCCTCGGGCCCGCGGTTCGTCGGCCAGCGCGGCGGCGGCAGCCGACGTCGCGATTCGATCCGCCCAAGCCCGACATCGAGCCGCCAGACCTGGTTGATCCCCTCCAGCGCGAGCCAGACGGCGCCGCCCTTTGGGTCGACGGCCAGCGCCTCGACATCGGCCATCGTCTTGCGCGCCGGGCGACCGTCGCTCGTGGGAAGCGCGCCGATCCGCGTCGACAACACTGCGCCGCGCGTGTCGAACGTCAGGCGTGTCCAATGGCCATTGTCGCCAACCAGCAGGAAGCGGCCCGGCCCTGTGTGCGCCAGCGCCGAGAAACCGCCGAAGCGACTGTTCGGACTGTCGAGGCGCCAGCCGCGCACGAAGCGCATCGGCGCCGAGGTGTCGCCAGCGAAGCGAAGCGGACGCGCCTCGGCCCGTTGCGACAGGTCGACGTCGGCAAAGCGCACCGTCGCGCAGGGCACCGGGCCGAGGGTCAGAAAGATCAGGGCAGCGGCAATCAGACGGCGCATGGGGGGCCTAGGGTCAGGACCTGTTAATTTCCCGTTCGGGGTTTGAAGCGATTTGCTCGGGGCGAGGAGGGAAGGCGCAGGAATATGGATATATTTCAAGACTTTTCGGCGCTGCCATGGGCAAATCGGTCAAACCCCGAACGGGGAATTAACGGACCCTGACCCTAGGGCGCCGCGCCATGAAAGAAAAGCCTTTCGCACCGCCGAAGCTGAACGCCAGCCGACCGCCACGTTCAGGCTTCGCTCAATGCGAATCGCGCACAACCGCCTTCATCGGCCACTGCCCCGACGGGCCAGACGCGAAAGCAGGAGTATAACGATGAACAAGATGGTGACCCTCTCGATCGCCGCCCTGATGTCCACCGCGACGCTGGGCGTGGCGACGCCGGCCGCGGCGCAGAACGGCTATTACGACCGCGATGGCTATTCGACCTATTACAGCGGCTACGACCGCGACGACCGGCGCTATGACCGCCGCGACTATCGCCGCGACTATCGCGACGACCGGCGCCATGACCGGCGCTATTATCGGGGCGACCGCCGCCATTATCGCCAGTGCGACAGGGGCACCGGCGGCACGATCATCGGCGCGATCGCGGGCGGCCTTGCCGGTCACGAAATCGCCGGCCGCGGCGACAAGACCGTCGGGACGATCATCGGCGGTGCCGTCGGCGCGCTCGCGGGCCGCGCGATAGACAAGGGGAATGACGGCTGCCGTTAAGCGGCAGTCCCGACCTCCAGTAATTTCTCCCCCTCCTTTGCCCGTCCGGCCCCTGCCGGGCGGGCTTTCCTTGTTCGTGGGCCCGGCGGCGCAGGGTGCTTGCCATCGGCCCGGCGCGCGCCTAGGTTTGCCGCCAAGTGCACGCCCGCGGTCCTGCGGGCGCGTGAGCAGAACAGGTTACAATTGCCATGCGGCAAATGGCAGCGCCATCAGAGCGACCGCCGCGGCCCGGGTCGGCGGCAAAAGGACGGAACAAGGCGAGCGCCCCCCGGCGACCGATTCCGGTCGTTCGACCACGCAGCTATGCCGCAATCGACCTTGGCACCAACAATTGCCGCCTGCTCATTGCCCGGCCGCAGGATGGCGAGCTGGTCGTCATCGACGCCTTTTCACGCATCGTGCGGCTTGGCGAAGGGCTGCACAGCACCGGGCGAATCAGCGAGGCGGCGATGGATCGCACCGTCGCGGCGCTCGCCATCTGCGCCGACAAGCTGCGCCGCCGCCACGTCTCGCTGTCGCGCGCGGTTGCGACCGAAGCGTGCCGCCGCGCGAGCAACGGCGCCGAGCTGGCCGAACGCGTCCGGCGCGAAACGGGGATCGTTCTGGATATCATCTCCGCCGCCGAGGAGGCGCGACTGGCGGTGCTTGGCTGCCACAATCTGATGGAACCCGGCGACGGTCCCGCCCTGATCTTTGACATCGGCGGCGGCTCGACCGAGTTGATGCGCGTGGAAATGTCGGACCATGACGTCCAGATTCACGACTGGGTCAGCGTGCCGTGGGGCGTCGTGTCGCTGACCGAACATGCCCCGCTGCCCGACGACAGCCTGTCCGGGCGCCAGGCGGCCTATGCGCATATGCGCGACGTGACGCGGCAGGCCTTTGCCGCCTTTGCCGACCGCGCGGGGGCCTTTGCCGGTCAGCCGCTGCGCCTGCTCGGCACCAGCGGCACGGTGACGACGCTCGCCAGCGTGTTCCTGAACCTGCCGCGATACGACCGGCGCGCGGTCGATGGCCTGGTCGTGCCCAGCGACGCGATGCGCGCGATCAGCCGCCGCCTCGCCGACGCCAGCATCGCCGACCGCGCCGAAATCGCCTGCATCGGCCGCGAACGCGCCGATCTGGTCGTCGCGGGCTGCGCGATCCTCGAAAGCATCATCGACCTGTGGCCCGCCGCGCGCGTCGGCGTCGCCGATCGCGGAATCCGCGAGGGCATCCTGCGCACGCTGGCGATGCAGGGCCGCGACATTCCGGTCACGCGCCGCGAATATCGCAAATGAGCGGCAGCGGCGGCAAGGGCGGCGGCCGCGGCGGTCTGCACGTGCGGGTCAAGACCGCGAAAAGGCGCAGCGTGTCGTCGACGCGCTGGCTGCAGCGGCAACTCAACGACCCCTATGTCCGCCGCGCGCAGGCCGAAGGCTATCGTTCGCGCGCGGCCTACAAGCTGATTGAGCTCGACGAGAAGTTCGGCCTGCTCAAAAAATCGCGCGCCGTTGTCGATCTGGGGATTGCGCCCGGCGGCTGGTCGCAGGTCGTCCGCAAGGCGAACCCGCGCGCGCGCGTCGCCGGAATCGACCTCTTGCCGTGCGAACCGATCGAGGGCGTCGCGATCCTCGAAATGGATTTCATGGATGATGCGGCGCCCGATGCCCTGATCGCGGCGCTGGGCGGTGCGCCCGATCTCGTCATTTCGGACATGGCGGCGAACACCGTCGGCCATCCGCAGACCGATCATCTGCGCACCATCGGCCTTGCCGAAACCGCCGCCGATTTCGCGGTGCGAAACCTGCTGCCCGGTGGCGCCTTTGTCGCCAAGGTCTTCGCCGGCGGTGCCGACCGCGAACTGCTCACGCTGCTCAAGCGTCATTTCACGACGGTCAAACACGCCAAACCGCCCGCGAGCCGCAAGGGATCGCCCGAACTTTATGTGATCGCACAGGGTTTCAAGGGACGCGGTGATGCGGCATAACCCCCTGTAAACGGACAGTCGGTTCGGGCCGGGGAGACGGGATGATGATGAAATCCAGGCAATCGCTGGCGGCGGTGACGCTTGCCGCGTTGCTGCTGACGTCGTGCGGCGGCGGGGGCGATTCGAGTCTCGGCAGCGGCGGTCCGGTTACGGTCACGCCCACACCGTCGCCGACACCGGCGCCAACCGCCAATTGCGCGCTCGCCGCGCGGCAGAGCTTTGCCAAGGCGGTGATCGACGAGTGGTATCTGTTTCCCGGCGACGTCGCGGTCGGCGTCAATCCGGCGAGCTTCGGCGACGTCCAATCCTATATCGACGCGCTCGTCGCACCCGCGCGGGCGCTCAACAAGGATCGCTTCTTCACCTACATCACCTCGATCGCGGAGGAGAACGCCTTTTTCTCCAGCGGGTCGAGCGCCGGGTTCGGCGTGCGGCTGGTCTATGATGCCGCGAACCAGCGGTTGCTGATCGCCGAAGCCTATGAAAGCGCGCCCGCCTTTGCCGCGGGGATCGATCGCGGCACCGCGATCGTCGCGATCGGGACGACTGCGAGCAATTTGCGCAGTATCGCCGACATCGTCGCGGCCGAGGGCACCGCAGGCATCACCGCCGCGCTCGGCCCCAACGACCCCGGGATCACGCGGGTTTTGCGCATCGCCGACGCCGCCGGGACGCGCAACGTCACGGTGACCAAGGCCGATTACGCACTCGATCCGGTGTCCGATCGCTATGGCGCAAAAATCATCAGCGAGGGCGGCCGCAACTATGGCTATCTCAACCTGCGCACCTTCATCAGCTCGGCCGACGACCAGCTGCGCGCCGCCTTTGCCGATTTCCGCGCGCAGGGCGTCACCGACATCATCATCGATTTTCGTTACAATGGCGGCGGCCTCGTCTCGACCGCCAATCTGATGGGCGACCTGCTGGGAGCCGGGCGCAGCGGCCAGATTTTCTCGCAGACCATATTTCGCTCGAGCAAGTCGGCGGAGAATGACGAGCATCGCTTCGCGCCCCGCAGCGAATCGATCGCGCCGACGCGCATCGCCTTCATCGGCACGGGATCGACCGCATCGGCAAGCGAGTTGGTGATCAATTCGATGCTGCCCTATCTCGGCACCAGCATGACATTGGTGGGCAGCAACACCTTTGGCAAGCCCGTTGGCCAGATCGCGCTCGATCGCGCCGAATGCGACGACCGGATGCGTGTCGTCGCCTTTGCGACCGGCAATGCGGCGGGCCAGAGCGATTATTATGACGGGCTGGCGCCAAAAATCGCGAACAGCTGCGCCGCGGGCGATGATCTCAACATCCCGCTGGGCGACCCGCGCGAGGCGTCGATCCGCACCGCGATCGACTTCCTGGCGGGCAACGCCTGCCCGACGCGCATCGCCGAGGCGAGCGTGGGTGCGGCGTCGCGAAGCAGCGGCGCCCGGATGAGCGCCGAGCCCGAAATGCTCGTTCCCGACCGGCCGAGCGCGGCGCAGCGCGAACTCCCCGGTCTGTTCTGACGACGGCAATCGACGGGAGCAGCGCATGGCCGCGCTGATGCTGCAAGGCACCGGCTCCGACGTCGGCAAGTCGGTGCTCGTCGCCGGGCTGTGCCGGGCGCTTGCCAATCGCGGGCTCCGCGTGCGCCCGTTCAAGCCGCAGAATATGTCGAACAATGCCGCGGTCACGATCGACGGCGGCGAAATCGGTCGCGCGCAGGCGTTGCAGGCGCTCGCGTGCCGCACCCCGCCGCACAGCGACATGAACCCGGTGCTGTTGAAGCCGCAGGCCGACCGGACGTCGCAACTCATCGTCCACGGGCGCGTGCGCGGCACGCTGGGCAGCGGCAATTTTCGCGCAGGACGCGGCGCCCTGCTCCCCGACGTGCTCGAAAGCTATGGCCGGCTGCGCCGCCAGTGTGACATCGTCATTGTCGAAGGCGCGGGATCGCCCGCCGAAATCAACCTGCGCGCGGGCGATATCGCCAACATGGGCTTTGCCCGCGCCGCGCGCGTCCCGGTGGTTCTGGTCGGTGACATCGACCGCGGCGGGGTGATCGCGGCAATCGTCGGTACCCGGACCGTGATCGACGCAGAGGATGCGGCGATGATCAAGGGCTTTGTCATCAACAAGTTTCGCGGCGATCCGGCGCTGTTCGACGATGGCTATCGCGCGATTGCGGAGCGCAGCGGCTGGCCGGGGCTGGGGGTCGTTCCCTGGCTCGCGGCGGCGGCGCGTCTGCCAAGCGAGGATGCGGTGATCCTCGAACGCCGCGCCGATGCGCGCGAGGGCCGCCGGATCGTCGCCTGCCCGATCCTGCCGCGCATCGCCAATTTCGACGACCTCGACCCGCTGAAACAGGAACCCGGCGTCGAACTGCTGATGGTCCCGCCGGGGCAGCCGATCCCCGCGGAGGCAGCGATCATCGTCCTGCCGGGATCAAAAGCGACGATCGCCGACCTTGCCGCGCTCCGCCGCGAAGGCTGGGACATCGACATCAAGGCGCATCACCGCCGCGGCGGGCTGATCCTGGGCCTCTGCGGCGGCTATCAGATGCTGGGGACGCGCATCGCCGATCCGCTGGGGATCGAAGGGGCGGCATCGGAGGTGGAGGGGCTGGGCCTGCTCGACGTCACCACCGAACTGGCTCCCGCCAAGACGCTCCGCGAAGTGACCGGAACCGCATGGAACAGTCCGGTCGCGGGATATGAGATGCACATGGGCGCGACCGTCGGCACCGACACGGCGCGCCCCTTTGCGCGGATCGACGGCGGCGGGGGGGAAGGTGCGATCAACGCCGCGGGCAATGTGATCGGAACCTATATCCACGGCCTGCTCGCGTCGCCCGCCCTGCGCAGCGCGCTGCTGGCCAAGATCGGCGTCGCCGGGAACGGGCGCGACCATGGCGCCGATGTCGACGCCGCGCTCGACGACATCGCCGCCGAACTGGCAATCCATATCGACATCGGCGCGCTGCTGCGCATCGCCGCTCATCCGGTGTAGAGCGCGATGACATGATATTGACCCACCGTGACGGAGGCGATTTTGGCCGAGTGCGAGGCGCGAGGAGCGGCGCGATGCGGGACATCGCGCCCGACGAGCAACGTGGCAATCGGCCAGAATCGGCCCGCCCCGGAGGGGTTGCCTCCTGAAGCCCGCCGGACAGCGGCGCGTCTCTGGTCCGGGCAACCAGCCCGTCCTGCGAGACGCTTCTTGCCGACGAACTTCAGGGGGCAATCACGGTGGGTCAATATCATGTCATCGCGCTCTAGCTGGCGCCCGCGGCCCCGTGTTCGGGCAATGATGGTGAAGACGATGTTCACCATCGCCATGAAGCTTATCCTCATCCGGCTACGGCAAATGGGACGGCATGCGTCGTCATGCCCCATCCGCCCGCGCCGCGCGGTCCCTGCTGCCGCTGATCGCGGCCACCCTGGCGGTCGCGCCCGCAGCAGCGCAGGCGTCGACCAAGCTGGACAATGTCAAGGCGGCGGCACCGGCCAAGGTCGTCTGTGACGCGGTGGCCGCTTCCGCCGTGCCGCGCGCCCGCGACCTGTCGCAGCTGATCCTGGACGGCGCGCCGAGCGCGCTCGATCGCATCAGGATGCAGCAGCAAGGGATAAATCGGCCCGCAACGGTCAACACCATCCCCGATCGTCGCGCGCTCGAACCCGCAAGCCGTATGCCGCTTTCCTTCACGGCGTCGGCACCCGTCGACTGCCGCAATGCGCCGTCGCCGCCGGGCGTGACGGCCGAATGGGATGCCGGGTCCGAACTCGGCACGCGCGCCATTCCGGTCAAGCGGACGCGCTTCGACGATCGCTGGGACCGCGTGCACCGCGCCGCGCCCGCCGCGCTGATGCAGCGCCAGCTGCAGAGCGCCAATGCCCTGTCCGGGCTCAGCGAAACCGAGCTGCTGGCGCGCGTCAATCAATGGGTCAATCGCGAAATCGCCTATGTCGGGGACGATCGCAATTACCGCCGCCGTGATTTCTGGGCGACCGCTGACGAGACGCTCGCGCGCGGCAGCGGTGATTGCGAGGATTTTGCGATCCTGAAAATGCAGATGCTGCGCGCCGCCGGGATCGATGCCAACCGGATGAAGCTCGTTCTGCTGCGCGATCTCGCCGCCAACGCCGATCACGCCTTCCTGCTCGTCGATACGGGTGGCGGCAAGCTGGTGCTCGATAATGTGACCGACCGCCTCTATGACGGCGCCCGACCGCAAGCGGTGCGCCCCGTGCTGTCGTTCAGCGCCGACCGGCGGTGGGTCCACGCCTATCGCACCGCGGCGGAAACCCCGGCTGCAACCATCGTTCCGGGGGCGCGCAAGAGCATCACCCTTGCGCTCGCCGATCAGCGTTCGGTCAAGGCCGTCCCGCTGACCTTCAAAACGGGTTTGAGCAAATAGCTGAGCACCGATTTCTTGCCCGTCAGGATTTCGACATCGCATAGCATCCCAGGAGTGATCGGCAGGCGTCGGCCGTTCGATACGAGAAAGCTGTTCGTCGTTTCGACGACGACGGTGAAATAGGCTTCGCGCTCCACCTCGTCATAGATGCTGTCGGGCGACACGCGCACGACCTTGCCCTTCAGCCCGCCATAGATCGAAAAATCATAGGCGGTGACCTTGACGTTCGCCGGGTCGCCGACCTTGATGAAGGCGATGTCGCGCGGCGTGACGCGCGTTTCGATGAGCAATTTGTCGCCGAGCGGCACGATCTGCATGATCTGTTCGCCGGCATTGACGAAGCCGCCCAGCGTGTTGACGAGCAGATCGTTGACGACGCCGCGCGCCGGCGAGCGGATCTCCGAGCGCGCCAGCCGCCCCTCGGCGCCGCGGATCGTTTCTTCGTTGACCGCCATCTTGGTGGTGAGCTGGCTGCGTTCGTTGAGCGCTTCCTGCTGGAAGTCGAACCGCGCGCGCGATACCTCGGCACTCGCTTCGCGGATCGCCGCCTGCGAGCGCGACATCGCCTGGCGCGCGGCGGCGAGGCGGCCCTGAATATCGACGACCTCGCGCTGTGCGGTGAGCAGTTCGGTCTGCGGCACGACGCCGCGCGCCGCGAGCGGTTCGAGCATCGCCACCTGTTCGCGCGCGAGCCGCAGGCTGCTTTCGAGCGCGCTTGCCGTCGCCTGCGCTTCGCCCAGGTCGCGGCGGCGTTGTTCGACGCTGGCCGAGAGCGCGGCGAGCTGGCTTTGCAGCGCCGAACGCCGCACTTCGGCCAGCCGCGCTTCGTCGCCGCAACTGTCGCCCGTGCAGCCCGCACCGCTTCCCCCCTCGCCCGCGAGGCGCGCTGCGCGCTGCGCAAGGCGTTCGTTCTCGGTTTCGAGCTGCCCCAGTTCGGACTGCGACGTCGTATTGTCGAGCCGCACGAGCAATTGCCCCTTCTCCACCGTCTGGCCCGACCGGACGAGGATTTCACGGATCGTCGACGGTTCGGCCGACTGGATGATCTGCACCCGTGAAGAGGGGATGACGCGGCCCTGCCCGCGCGATATTTCGTCGACGCGCGCGATGCTCGCCCACAACAGAAACAGCACCAGGCCGACGGCGGCCGCCACCATGATCTGTTCGCTTCCGCGCAGGCGCTGCCAGAATGTGACGATTCGCCTGATCATTGTCCGGGCACACCATCGGTCGCGGGCGTCGCGCCTTGTCGGCTCGTCAGGCTGTCGAAGCGCGACGTGCTGCTGGTCGGATCGGGGATGCTCGGTACCCAGCCTTTGGTCACATCGACACGGCCGCCGACGTCATTGTCGGCGCGGCGATCGGTCGGATCGCGCGGCAGTGCGACTGCGGCGAGGGTGGCGGCGTCAGCGGGGGCATCGGCGGTCGCTGCGCCGCCCTGATAGAGCTGGCTGAAGGCGGGGATCCATTCGGCGCCGGCATAGGCATCCGAAAAGGCGCCCGGCTTGCCCCACGAACCCGGCCAGCGATAGAAGATATGCGCGCCGATCTGGTCGATCTTGGTGAGCTTCGGCGCCCAGCGCGGCAGGACATAATTGGCGTGATAATGGGTCGCCATGCCGACGCTCGCCTCGACCCGACACCATCCGCGCCGATGTCGATCACGACCGCAATGCGGCGCTCCTGTCGCTGAAGGTGCAGGTGCATCGCGAACTGCTCGACGAAATCAATCTGACCCAACTGGAAAAACTGTCGCGGGCGCAGGTCGAAACCGAAGCGGGCGACCTGATCGCGGACATTCTGAACCGCCATCAGCTGGCGCTCAACGCCAGCGAACGGCGGGCGATGGTGAGCGACGTTCTCGACGAACTGCTGGGGCTGGGACCGCTCGAACCGCTTTTGCAGGACGAGACGATCACCGACATACTGGTCAACGGGCACGATATCGTCTTCGTCGAGCGGCGCGGCCTGCTGCAGCGCGTCGACACGCGCTTCAAGGACGAGAGGCACCTTTTCCGCATCATTCAGAAAATCGCGAGCGCGGTCGGACGACGCATCGACGAATCGTCGCCCTTCGTCGACGCCCGGCTTGCCGACGGGTCGCGCGTCAACGCGATCGTCCCGCCCCTGGCAATCGACGGTTCGCTGCTTTCGATCCGCAAATTCGCCCGCATTCCGATCAATATGGCGCGACTCGTCGAACTGGGCAGCGTGCCCTCGGCGGTCGCCGAGGTGATGGAGGGGATAGTAAGAGCGCGCCGGAACATACTCATCTCCGGCGGCACGGGGTCGGGCAAGACGACCTTGCTCAACGCCATTTCGGCCTTCATCGACGAGCATGAGCGCATCGTGACGATCGAGGATTCGGCCGAACTGCAATTGCAGCAGGAACATGTCGCGCGGCTGGAGACGCGCCCCGCCAATATCGAAGGCAGGGGAGAGGTCACGCAGCGCGATCTGGTCAAAAATGCCCTGCGCATGCGCCCCGACCGGATCATCGTCGGCGAAGTCCGCGCCGGCGAGGCCTTTGACATGCTCCAGGCGATGAACACCGGCCACGATGGGTCGATGACCACCGTCCACGCCAACACGGCACGCGATGCGCTGTCGCGCGTCGAACAGATGATCGGCATGAGCGGGATCGACATGCCGCCGCGCGCGGCGCGCGGGCAGATCGCATCGGCGATCAACATCGTGATCCAGATCGGCCGACTTTCCGACGGCCGCCGCCGTCTGCTCAGCCTGTCGGAAATCACCGGGATGGAAGGCGACGTCATCACCATGCAGGAGATTTTCCGGTTCCGCATGGCGGGGCGCGACGCCGACAACCGCGTCGTCGGCCATTTCGAGGCGACGGGCATCCGGCCCAAGTTCCTGGAAACGCTGTCGGCGCACGGCGTCGAGCTGTCGCCCGATCTGTTCCGGCCCGACCGGCGGATCGATTGAGATGAACGACGCAGCCATCCGCTTTCTGATGATGCTGGCGCTTTTTGCGCTGGTCGTCCTGCTCGCGCAGGCGGTGATCGGCTTCGTCGTCGAACGAAGCGGCAAGAGCCGGGCCGTGAATCGCCGGCTTCGCCTGATCGAGTCGGGGGTCGATCGCGAGGCGGTGACGTCCCTGCTCCGCAAATCGCTGCCGCGCAGACTGGAAGGCGTCCCGCCATGGGCAGCGAGCACCCTGCAATCCTTCCGCCGGCTGCTGAACGCAGCGAACATCGGCATGGGCGAACTTCAGTTGCTGGGGCTGATGCTGGTCGGCGCGGTGACGGTCATGTTCATCATCCTGGTCGCGGCGGGCCTGACCGGCTTTCCCATCACCCTCGGCGTCGTGCAGCTCGGGCTTGTCATCGGCATCGTCGTCGCATTCCTGTTGCCATGGATGGTGATCACGCGCCTTGCCGATCGTCGGCGTCGGCGGATGGAGCAGCAGTTCCCCATCGCCCTGGACATTTTTGTGCGCGGCTTGCGGTCGGGGCATCCGATTCCGGCCGCCTTGCAGCTTCTGACGGTCGAGATGGAAGATCCGATCGGCACCGAGTTCGGCATCGTCACCGACGAGATCGCCTTCGGCCTCGACCTGCGCGAAGCGCTGGCGCGCATGGCCGAACGCTGGGGTCTGCCCGACATGCACATGTTCGTCGTGTCGGTGTCGGTGCAGATGGAGACAGGCGGCAACCTTGCCGAGATTCTCGAAAATCTGAGCAAGGTCATCCGCGACAGGGCGAGCATGTTCATGAAGGTGCGCGCGCTGAGTTCCGAAGGCCGCATGACCGCGGTCATTCTGACCGCGCTGCCGATCCTTGCCTTTGTCGGCCTGTTCCTCACCAATCCGGTCTTCTATCTCGACGTCGCGACCGATCCGATTTTCTTCATCGGCTTCGGCGGATTGATCCTCCTTTATCTGGTCGGATTCTTCACCATCCGGCGCATGATCGACCTGAAGGTGTAACATGGTCGAGGTTCTTGCATCATCGCCCTATCTCCGGCTCGGCTTTCTCGTCCTCCTGTTCGTGATCGTCTCGTCGCTGGTCTATTTCGGGGTTCGGCTGATACTCAGCCGGCGCGTCATATTGAGCCGTCTCGAATCGCCGGCCCTCCCCGGATCGCACCGCGACGATTCGGATGGCCTGAGGGCCGCCGATGTCCGCTCGGGCGCATGGGCAAAGCTTGCCGCCACGATCGAGCAGAGCGGCCTGTCGCTTGGCGATTCGAACCCGCAGGGGCTGCGTCGACGGATGCTCGCCGCCGGCTATCGGTCGCCGCACGCGCCGAAGATTTATACCTTGTTGCGGCTCGCACTCATCTTTGCGCTCCCTTCGGCGCTCGTTCTGCCGCAGCTTCTTTCCGAAACGCCCGTCGACCTGTTCATGCTGTACCTCCAGGGTGCCGGCCTTGCCTTGATGGGGCTCGTGATTCCCAGCCTCTTCCTGACCGCCAAGGCCGACCGGCGGCGGCAGGAGATATTGAACGGATTCCCCGACTGTCTCGATCTCATGCTGGTCTGTGTCGAGGCGGGCATGGGACTGGAGGCCGCGCTCGATCGCGTTGGCCGCGAAATGACGCTCTCGCACCCGCTTGTTGCCGAACAGATCTCGCAGACAACGCTCGAACTGCGCGCCGGCGCGAGCCGCGAGGAAGCCCTGCGCGCGCTCGCCGATCGCAGCGGCGTCGACGAGATCCGGGCCTTTGCGACCCTGCTGATCCAGTCGGACAAGCTGGGCTCCAGCATTGCGACGACGCTCCGCATCTATGCGGCCGAAATGCGCGAGAAACGCCGGATGCGCGCCGAGGAAAAGGCGCACCGGCTTCCCGTGCTGCTCTCCATACCGCTGGTGGCCTGCATGTTGCCGGTGATGATCGGCGTGCTGATGTTGCCTGCCGTCATTCGCGTGATCCGCGACATCGCGCCCGCGCTTGCAGGAGGAGGATGAATTGACCCGACTCGCCCTTCATGCCGTCCTTGTCGCCACGCTTGCCATGTCCGGATGTTCGTCCGGCCCGCGCTTTCAGGCGGCGCTGCCGCAGGTTCGGGATGTTCCGGTCGTCGCAAATCTCGCGCCGCACGAGGCACTGGCGCGCGGGCGCAGCTTTCTGGGGGCCCGTCAATATGGGCTGGCGATCGAATTGTTCCGAAACGCCGGTCGCGATCCTGCGCTGCGAACCGACAGCCTCAACGGACTCGCCGTCGCTTATGACGCGATCGGGCGCCGCGACATCGCCGAACGCTATTTCGAAGAAGCGCTCGCGTCGCAGCCCGACGACGCGCGCACGCGGCGCAACCTTGCCCGCTTTTATGCGGCCACGGGCCAGATGGACAAGCAGCGGGCCATTCTCTCCGCAACGGTCGCCATTGCCGCGCCCGCTGGGTCGGCATCGAAAGGGAATGAAGGGATGGCGGAGATCGTCCATGACACTGCGACGCCGCGCGCAATGGCGATCGGGCAGCAAACGCCGCTTTCGGCCTTTCTGCCGCCGATGATCGTCAGGGCGGCCCTGCCGCCGCAAGGGGCATCCGCCTCCCCTGCCACCACGACGAACGGCCGGACGGGTGACGTCGTCGAATGCCTGCTCGACCGCCCCGTCGGCGCGGCAGCCGTATCCGCCGAAATGCGGATGTTCCGGTTGAACATCGGCGAAGTGTTCATCGCGGCCGAGCCTCCCGGCACCCTGTGCCGCAACGCGCCGACGGGCGCCGACGGGCAGCCCGAATCCGGCACGAGCAATGGCGAATATCTGGGCCGGGTTGCGGCCTATCTCGACCGGCTGAACCGGCAGGCCGCGGCCGAGGAGTTCGCGGCGTTGTGGCGGGCGACTTTCTGGTCGTACCGCGGGGCCTGAGGCGCACGGACATGCCTTGTCGGCCAGCCACCTGCCTCGCGGCCTTGCTTGTGTCCGCCGCGCAGGCGACCGGCGCAGGCGCCGCGCCCCCGCCGCCGGTCGAGCAGGCGTCCGCCAATCCGGACCCATCGAACGGAGTCGCCGCCGCCGACCCGCTGATCCTTGCCGATGATGCCCTGCAGGGTCGCCGTCTTTTCGAAGCCCAGATGTATCTCGACCGGCTTGCCGCGGATCCACGTCCCGAAGCGCTGTTGCTGCGGGCCGAACTCGCGCTTTTGCGGGGTCGACCGCACGAAGCGCTCGCCCTGCTCGCGCGTCCCGGCGCCGATTCGACGCCGGTTTGCCGGACAGGCGCGGCCGCTGCGATGGCGCTGCTGCAGGTCGGGCGGGCCGAGCAGGCCTCCGCGCGATCCGAAGCGCTCGACAGCCGCTGTTCGGCCGACCCGTTCCACTGGCGCACGCGAGGCCGGATTTCCTATGCGAGGCGCGACATTCCCGGAGCACTTGCCGCCTTTCGGCAGGCTCTGGCGCTCCAGCCATCGGATCCGGGCATCGAAAACGACCTAGCCGTATCGCTTATCGCCGCAGGCGATGCCGAACAGGCCGCAGGAATGCTGACCGAATTGCTGCGCCAGGCGCCGGAGGCCAGCGATGTCTCCCTGAATCTGGATTTCGCCAATGCGATGCGCGGAATCGAACCGGTGCGCAGGCCACAGGACGACGACCAGATGTGGAGCATCCGGCTGGAGATGGCGGGTCAAGGCGCGCGGCAGGCCCGTCGGATAAAACTGGCGGAATCGCTGCTGGCCAGGGCGCTGCTCAATCGGCCGCGTCACGACGACGCGTTGTGGCAGCAATATGCCGAGGTCGCCGGACGCGATGATTGACATCATCGCCCTTTGCCAGCTGCTCTTCGTGCTGCTGCTGCTCGTCGCGGCGGCATCCGATCTGCGCTATCGGCGCATTCCGAACCTGATCCCGGCGCTCATCGTCCTGCTTTTCATCGTCGGCTGGCTGCTGGGCTTTCCATTCACCGGCCCCTGGTGGGCGCATGGCTTTCACTTCGTCGCGGCGTTGCTCGTCGGCATGCTGCTTTTTCGTTTCGGATGGTTTGGCGGTGGCGACGCCAAATTATACGCCGCCTGTGCGCTGTGGTTCTCGTTCAGCGACGCCCTGTTGCTGATGTTCGTCACAACCGCGTCGGGGGCCGTCATCGTGCTTGTGCGCGCGCTGGCGATCGTTGCGAGGTCGATCTTCGGATCCCCCGGCGCGCCCCCCGACGGCCCGCGCCAGAAGCGCGCGCCCCGTACCATTCCCTATGGCATCGCAATCGCGGCTGGGGGCATCGCATCCCTTTACTCGGTCTATTAGAGCGGCGTGCTGTAATCTGATCCAGCGGGATGGCGATGAAAGAAATGTCGGCTTCCCGTGGAAAACCGACGCTGCCCTCATTGCGTGTAAAGCAGCGGCGGCCGCCAGGCGCTTTCGTCGACTTCGTCACGGACCTTGTAGACCAGCCCCTTGCTGTTCAGGAACAGCTTTTCCATCTCGCCGCGGGTGAAGGGCCGCGATCCCAGGCGGCCGAACACCGCCATCTGTCCGCCGGTCTCGTCGACCGCACGATCACGGTCGAGACCCTTTGACAGCGCGAGCGCAGGTGAGGGCGTTTTCGCCCAGGCGATCAGCTCGGGCGTCGGCCTGGGCGAGAATCCATAGAGGCCGGGGTTGTTCGGGCTGGTGAGCTGGATCACCTTGATGCCGCTGCGCCCGTCGGCGACATAGGCGAAGAGCGAGGCGTTGGTCGATGCGACGATCACATCCTCGGCATCCTGCATCGCGCCGTCAAAGGTCAGCGGCGGCCAGGCGAGCGGCGACGCGGGGCGCGTCACATCGACGATGACCAGCCCGTCGGTCTTTGCCGCGACATACATATAGGTGCGCGCGAGATAGAGCTTGCGCGCATTGGCGAGGCGTACCGTGCCCGATGGCACTGCGACCGGCTGCGCCAGGTTCGTGACGTCGAACAGCTTCACCCCCTCGGCATCGGTGACCCAGAGGTAACGAAACTGCACCGCGCTGGCGCGCGCGTCGGTGAGCGGCAGTTGCGCGGTGACCTTTGGCTGGAGAGGGGTCGAGAGGTCGAGCACGACCAGCCCAGCATCGGTGGTGATATAGGCGTAGCTGCCCGCGAGCGTGACGTGCCGCGCGCCCGCGAGCACATTGCCCTCGTTCCATGTCAGTGCGCGCTTCAGCCGGTTGTTGCGAAACTCGCCGTCCGCGAGCGTGTCGACATCGACGAGGATGAGCCCTTCGACACTGTCGGTAATCACCGCATAGCGATAGATGGCGTGCATCACCTGTTCGTGGTTCTCGGGAAAATTCTTGACGATATTCTCGTTGCGGCTGACGCTGATCGGCTGCGTCGTCGCAAGCGCCATGCAGGTCGCGTTCTTCGTCTTCACATGCGTGTCGTGGCCGAGCGGCGAGAAGGGCGCGCGGACGATGCGTTCGGAAAAGCCCTTGTTGCCGATCGAGGCGACGTCATAGACGCGGAAGCCCCCGCGGCCCTCGGCAACGAACATATATTCGCCGCGCTGCTGGAGGCAGTTCACCCGCCCGCTGGTGTCCTGAACGATGTTGGCGAACTCCTCGAGCGCGCGCGTTTCACCCGACCCTTTCGCGTCGAAAATCTTGCCGCGCACCCAGTTTTTCAGCTCGCGGCCGTTCTGGTCGACGTGCAGCTTCCAATAATCGGGATAGGCATAGCGGTGGAGGTAGCTGCCGATCACCGCCTGCGGCTCGTCCCATTCGGTGACGCGCGTTGCCTGAAAACCGTCCTCCATCCCCGACCAGACATTGAGCCCGACGAAGTTGACGAAATTGGTGCCGAGCAGCAGCAACTGCGACATGATCGCATTATTGTCGTCGGCGGCCGATAAATGACAGTCGCTGCACTGCTTGGTTTCCTGACGCCGCACCGTGTGCGGGAAATGCGGCGCAAAGGCCTGGCTCGAATAACCCGCCGACGAGATCGGCGGCTGCTGCACATAGATGCGCTCGCGATTGATGTTCGTCGATGACAGGATCAGCGCCGAGGTCGAGCGCACCGGGGCGATGATGCCACGCACCTCGCCGTTCGGGCCTGGCTCGCCGGGCTTGGTAAGCTGGTGGCGGCCGAGCTGGAACATTTCGTCGCGCGCCACCTGCGGATTATAGGTCGCGAAATTGCGCGTCTCCTCGCCCTCGAAATGGTGCATCCTGGTTTTCCAGTTCGCCTCGATCGGCAGATGGCAACCGCCGCAGCTCGTCGTCCAGCTGAGGTGACAGGTGAAGCAGGTCATCTTGTCGTCGCCGTGCGCGCGGTCCTCCTTGGCAACACCCGGTCCCCATTCATACTTGCCGTCGTCGGCGCCGCTGCGCGCCATCAGCTTGGCGCGCGCCGCCTTGGCGTTGAAATGCGGCCCCGGCATCACCGATTGCTTGACGAGACTGACCTGCCATTCGAGCTTCGGATCGACGATCGAGCGCTGGATCAGCCCGATCACCTCGGCATCGTCATTATACTGGAACTCGAAGCGGCGGCGTCCATCGGGGTTGCGCAGCAGCGCAAGATTGGTCCCCTGCGGCCGCGCCGCGACGTTCGAGGTGAGCAGATTGGGCAGCGCGTCGGCGGTCCCGTGGCAATCCTTGCAACTGATCTCGACCGCGTTCGCGACCTCACCCTGGATATAGCCATTGCCGTGCGCGTCCTGCGCAAAGTGGCAGTCGGCGCACTGCATCCCCTTTTCGGCGTGGATGTCCATCATATGCACCGTCTTGCCGGGGTTGATCCCCGGCGGCACGAACTTGCCCTCGACGCCGGGCCGCCCCGGATCGGCGCTCAAAAGGCAGAGGTCGCGTTCCTTCGCGTCGCTGTAATGCGTGCAGCTCTTGCGCCATTTTTCGGGGTCGGCGGGATCGACGATATTGGCGGTGTCGGTGCCATAAGTCGCCATATTGCCGTCGGCGGTCAGCAGATTGCCATTGCGGTCGCGCTTGAAGATGCCGCGGAAGTTCCAGCCGTGGCCGTGATAATCGGCGAACTGCGTGTCCTTGTTGGTGTCGTTGACGTCATAGACGTTGCGCAGGAACTCGACATCGGCCCACAGCCCGCGCGGCGCGGCGCCTTCGGGATTGCGTTCGAGCACCTGATGCACTTCGGCGGCGGTCGGATAGCGCTGTTGCTTATACTTCGCCTGATACTCCGCGTCGCTCATCCCCGGCGGGCGCGGCGCGGTGTTTTCAGGGCCGGGCCAAAGCTGCGGCGCGTCCGATTCATAGTCCCACATCGTATAGCCGAGGTAGCTGTTGAGGAAGATATTGGGCTGGTGCATGTGGCAGGTCATGCACTGCGCGGTCGGGATTGCGCGGGTGAAGGCGTGGCTGATCGGATGGCCCGATTCGCGGCGCGGCTTGTGACCGGGACGCGCCGGGACATCCGGATCGGCGGGGTCGATCAAGGCGCCATGGCCGCCGCCGGCATGGTGGCCATCGTCGGGGGCGTGCGCGTCGTCGCCATGCCCGCCGCCCTTCCATTTTTTCTCCGCGATCGTCGGGTCGATCGTCGCGGTTTCGCCGTCGCGGCCGAACCGGGCATAGGTCAGGCTGTGGCGCGGCTCGCGGTCGTTGGCATAGATGACGTGACAGCCCGCGCAGCCCGAATGGCGATAGTCGCCGGGCTGGTCGTTGGTCCCCATGAACCACATGAAGGGATCGTTGAGGCGCGTCTTGTGGATGTTGAGCACGGGGATCGCGACGCGCAGCCCGGTGCCGGGGCCGCGGTTCGACTGTTTGAGGTCGGGACGACCGGGCTCCTCGAGCCGCTGGATCTGTCCCGTCGGGTTGGGCAGGCCGATTTCGGGGAATTGCGTGTTGATGTTGCGCCCGCCGCGCTCGAAGACGCGGAACACGTCGCCCGGCGGGATCACGCTCCAGCGCGGCAGCGGATACATTCTGGCGAGCGCGCCGCGCTTCCTTTCGGCATCGGTCAATATCTTGTCCGAGGGGAAGGCGGGTTTGCACGCCTCGGCATATTCCTCCGCCGTCAGCCGCGACGAGGGCGAGAGGATGCACGCCGGATCGCCGGCGCGCGTATAGGCCTCGCCAAAGATGTAGTTCTTGTAGGGGATGATGCCGTTGTTATACGCCGCACCGCCCCACAGCATCGCGCCGGTCGACATCAGCGAGCGTTCGGTCGCCTCGATCACCTCCATATGACACGCCCCGCACGCCTCGCGCGCGACACGATAGTCGCTGGGATTGACGAAGCGGATGAACTCGGGCGCCTCCTTGTTGAGCAAGGTATAGCTGCGCTCGGGGTTCGCCGAGCTGTCGTGCCACGCGCCGGGCAGGGTCGGCTGCGGATGCGCGACCTTCATCGCGGCGATATTGTAGGGGTTTTTATACCCCAGCTCGGGTTTGCCGAAGGCGGCGGGCGAGGTCGAATCGCCGCCGTGACAGTCGGTGCAGCCGAGCTTGACCGCCGGGGTTGCGTGCATCGACGGCTGGTCGGTGCGCGTGTGGCAGCTGTAACAGCCGGCCGATTTCGCCGCTACCTCGGCGTCGCTCTGCTCGCGCGGCGCGGGCGGGGTGAAGCGATAGGTGATCTTGAGCGGCTTTTCCTCCTCGGCCGCGCGGCCGACGCTCGCGCCGAAAGCGGCGCAGAGCGTCACAAAGGCCAGCAGGGCGAAGAGTTTGCGCATCACCATCTCAAAAACTCAAAATCACATTGGCGAGGATCGACACATAGGCGTCGTTCTTCTGCTTGTTGTCGAACAGGTCCTTGAACCCGTCGCCGGGGAGCAGCACCGCGGCGCTAAGCCGCCCGACGATATTCTGCGTCGCCTTCGGCCGCCAGATCGCGGCGACCGACAGGTCGAAGCCGATGTCCCTGGGGATCGATCCTTCGACGCGCAGCGCCTGCAAGGTCGTGGTGTTTTCGAACCACAGATGGTTGGCGTTGACGCTGACGCGCGTCTGCGGCGACAGGTCGAAATCGGCGCCGGCGCCGATGAAGATGGTGCCGGGGTTGTTGAAGTTCGACTGCCCCTCCTCCTTCGACGAGCGCAGCGAATTGAGGATGCCGTTGCGGCCGTTGATCGCGATCGCGCGCCCGCCGCCCGCGAAGGGGATCGTCTGGCGGATCCAATAGCTGGTGTCGGCGCCGCCGAAGATCGGGTTTTCAAAGATCGCGTCGAATCCGCCCTCGGTCTTGTTATAGGGGTCGCCGTCGCCGGTGGCATAAAGCCCCGAGAGGCGGAAGCGCATCCAGTCATAATCGTAACTGAGTTCGACCGCGCCGAACCCCGCGCGGATTTCGGCCGGCTGGCTGGTGAAAAAGCTGTTCCGGTCCTCGCCCAGCGCGGCGTAGAAGCTCGCGGTCAGGTTGATCCGCCCGATCCGCCCGTCGGCGCTGTAGCCCAGATAAACGACATCATATTCGCGCCCGCGCAGGTCGCCGATCAGCGCCGGGCGCACCGGAAAGCCGTTGTGGTCGATCTGCACGTCCTTCTTTTCGCGGTTCATATTATAGGTCACGCTGATCTGGCTGGTCAGCCCGACGACCGGAAAATCCTGGCGATAGAGGTTGGCGGTGAGGACGAAATCGTCGCGCGGCGTCTGGGTGATGTCGTTGAGGCCCGAATTGGTGTCCTTTTCGAGCCGCCAGAAGGCGGCGAAATTATACTGGAAGCGGTTGTTGTCGCGATTGCCGAAGAAGCGCAGCCCCAGCTGGCTGTCGTTGAACAGGAAACCGCGAAAATCGCTCTGGAACGGCTGGATGCCGAGCCGCACCGAATAGAAATCATAGCGGTCGGACGTGTTGCCGAGATGCTTGTCGACGAACAGTTCCTGCACCCCCAGGAAGCTGTCGTAACGATGGCTCGCCTTCGACGGGCGCACGTCGAGCACGCGCCGTTCGGGCACGTCGACATAATTGGCCTGCCAGGCGAGCGTCAGCCGATATTCGACATCGGGCGGCTTGAACGCGGTCGATCCCTTGATCAGCGCGACGCCGCCGATGAAGGTCTGCGCAAAGACAAAGCTGCGGTCCTTGCCGAACACGTCGAGGCTGCCCGGTCGCTCGGTCGTCTGGACACCGACGGGGATCGGAAAAGTGCGCGGTTCGAACACCGTGTCGGACACGGCATTGGCGACGAAGAACCAGTCGTCGCCCTTGATCGGCAGCCATTTGACCTTGTCGGGGTCGATCGCGCGGTCGCCCTTCAGCGTGTTCTGGTGATAGGGGTCGAACCAGCGTTCCTTGACGACGCCCAATGTCTCGATGAGGCGCCAGCGGTCGGGAACGGGAAGCTGGTCCTCGATCCCCGGAAACGCCTGCGGCGGCGGCGGGCGCAGCGCGCCGACATTGTCCTGGCTGAGCGCGTCGGGCAGGTCGGGGCGATAGCCGGGGCGGCGACGGCCCTCGATCATGTCGGTCACGAGATCGTCCGGCACCATCGCCTGCCAATCGACGGGCGGCGGCGGCGGGGTGAGTTCTTCGGCGGCGGGTTCGGCGGGCGCGGCCTCGACCGGCGGGTCTTCAGGCGCGGGCGGCGGCAACGGCGCTTCGGTCCCCGGCGCACCCTGCGCCGCGAGCGTCGCGATGACCGGCCACAGGCTGCCCCCCGTCATCATCGCCTATAGCCCGTCGCAGACATTTTGCTGCGCGGTGTCGAGGAAAGGCGCAAAGGGACAACTGATATAGCGCAGGCGCACCGTGCGATTGTCGGCGAGCGTCACGACGACATTGTCGGCGCGGATGGCCTTGGGAGCATTGCCGATGCCGCCGATGCGCGCCCCGGCGTTGTGCGCGCCCAGAAAACTGATCATATCGTCCTGGTCGATGCCGTCGCCCGACACGCCGATGGCGCCGACCAGCGTCGAACCGCGATAGATGGGCACCGATCCGGGGAAGATCTGAATGCCGTTCTGGAGCCGGTTCTGCCCCGGCGCGGCGTCGGGCAGGGTGGTGCAGCGCTGCGGCGTGTCGGTCGGGCTCGCGCCCGACACAAAGCCCAGATGCGCGCCCAGATTGCCGATGATCAGCGCCGATTGCAGCCCGGTCGAAAAGGGATTGAACTGCGCGATCGGGCGCGACAGCGGCCCGTGCGGACGCCCGACCTCACCATCGGGGAAATAGGGGCGCGACAGATTGCCGCCCGAGCGGTCGGCAAATGCAACGGCGCCGGTGAGCGCGGCGGGATCGTTCAGGAAACTGCGCACCGCGGGCACGAAGGCGGCGACGTCGGCGCTCGCGTTGGCCGACAGCTCGGTCGCCGCCTGTGCGCCCGAGAAAAAGGCGGCGGTGCGCGCTTTCTGCAAGGAGACGTCGGTGCCGAAGATCGGCGCGTCAGGCGAGCGGACGATGCCGAGCACCGCGCCGTGCGTGTCGACGAGGCTGATCGTCACCTGCGCGCGGCTGTCGAGCGGGCGGCGGATTTGCGCGCGCGCGCGGCTCATCACAGCAAAGGCTTCCTCGAGCACCGCGCGCGCCTCGGCCGCCGTCAGCGGCGCCGCGACGCTCGCGCCGTCGGTGCCCGCGCGGACCGGGTAGCGGTTGGCGCCGCTGCCGTCGGTGAGGATGAAGGCGTCGCGGTTCGAAAATTCGGCCGGCGTCGAGGCGCGGATGCCCGACGCTTCGCTGCCATAGACAACCCCTGCGGTGATCGCGGCATTGGCATAGCCGATGACGGCGACGAGATTGCCCGCGCTGCCGTTGAAGCTCGCGAAACTCGCGCCGCCGCTTGTCATCACCCCGGCGAAGGTCGCGTCCGAAAAGCGCAAGGTCGTCCCGTCGACGGCAATCCTGTCGGCGGTGATCGTGCTTGGCGCCTCGAACCCGCGCGTTCCCGCAAGCGCGATGAACTCCTCGTCATCCTCGTCGATGTCGAGGATATCGGGGTCGCTGCCATAGACGCCGTCGCCCATCACCCCGATGCCGCCGACGAGTACGCCATTCTTGTAGAGCGGCAGTCCGCCGGGATCGGCGGCGAGACCGAGCGGCGAGCGTTTCGGACCGATCAGCGCGGCCGGTCCCGCGGCGCCGAAGCGCGCAGACAGGTCGCTGCACGGCAGCTGGCTGAACTGCACGCCGAACAGCGGGCCGCTTTCGAGGCCGACGGTGGTGGGCGCGGGCGGAAAATGTTCCTGGACGATCTGGCTTGCGGTGCGCGTCGAAAAGGCGTTGCCGCCGCTTGAGAGATAAGCGCCCGTCACCGCCTTGGCGATCGCGCCGCCTTCGGCCGGAAAGGTGACATTCTGCGCGTCGATATTGTCGCCATTGGGCGCCGCCGAGGTCGTCGCGGTCGCGCGCGCGCCGTTCATGCGGAACACCGCCAGCACATTGCCGACGCGGTCGGTCACCGCGATCACCGAGGGCAGCCCGCGCGCCTGCGCCTCCGAGATCGCATTGGCGAGGATCGTCTGCACGTCGCCGACGCTGAGCGATTCGGCAGCGGGCGGGGTGTAGAGCCCCCCGGTCGGCGGGGGCGTCGGCGTCGGAGCGGGCGATGGCGTGGGCGTGCCGCCGCCCCCGCCGCCGCACGCGGTCAGCAGCAGCGTGCCCATCGCGACAAGCGCGCCCGACCGGAAAAGATGGCTCTTGCGTCGCATCATCTTAGCGGAGCGCCCCGATCGCGCGCACCGCGCTGGCGAACGACGCCTGAAACTCGGCGGGCTTATAGGCATTGGGGTCTTTCACCGCAGCATAGGCACGGTCGATGTCGGCGCGGATGCCCGCCGCCGCGCCGACGGTGATCCGCCCCGACGAGACCATCGCATTGAGCAGCGTATCGACCCCCATCACCGCCTGCTGCGACCCCGAATAGTCGGTATAGCGGTCGCGGATCGCCTTCGCCGCAATCGCATCGACCATCGCGAAGGCATCGGCGCCCGAAAAGCTGCGCGACGCGAACGCGCGCTTCAGCGCCGCGACCGTCTGCGACAGCCGGGCTGCGGCCGCAACGGCGCTCGCCCGGTCGGTGGCCATCGCGGTGTGGAAGGCCGCGGTGCGCGCCGCGAGCTGATCGGCGAGCGCGGGCGAGACCATGCGCGCCGCGGCGGCGAGCATGATCAGATTTTCGTCATTATAGGGCGGCATGCCTTCAGGAAGATTGCGGCCCGGATTGTCGAGCCCGGTGCGCACCGGCTTCGCCTGATCGAAGATGCGGCGATGGCAACTGTGGCAGTCGAGGAAATAAAATTCGGGAAAAATACCCTCCGTCCCGCGCCGCGTCTGGAAGAGGGCAAGGCTGCGCTCGATCGCCGCCGCCTGTCCCACCGCCCACATCTGGACATGGTCGGTGCGCCGTCCCGCCGCGCCGAACTTGCGCCAGCCATAATCGGCGTCCTCCTGATGATGCGCCTGGAGCGAGGAAAAGAGATCCAGCTCGAACGAAATGCGCGGATGCCCCGCCGCCATGATGCGGTGGGTGACGAACTGCCCGTCGGCGGACGATCCGAAATGGCAGTCGACGCACACGCCCGCGCGCACCACCGGATCCTCGAGCTTCTTCAGCCCCGCCGACAGGTTGGCGAGATGCTTGTCGCGCATTTCGCGGTCGGGATCGGCGTTGGTGCCGACCCCGGCATAATGGCTCGCAAGCCAGCCGCCCGCGGGGCCATGGCACGATTCGCAGCCGACGCCGTCCTCCGCCGAAACGCCGCGCGCGGTGCCCGCCGTGCTGTGGCAACCGAGGCACATCTGCGCCTTGGCGGGATCACCGATGCCAAGATTGCGCGCGATGAACTGGCTGCGATTGTTATTGAGCACCGCCCAGGCACGGCTGTGCGCGCCGCCGGGGGTCGAGGGTTCCTGCCAGGTCATCAGCTCGTCCTGGCGCACGACGGTGCCGTCGCCCTCCATCCGGCCGTGACAGGTCGATCCCGCACACGAGGCGACACCGGTGTAGCGCGCAGCGCTTTCGCCCTGCGACTGTGCCGGAGGAGCAAAGACGAGCGCCGCCATGACGAGTGCGAGCAGCGGCGCCACCAGAGCGACAAACGCCCCCCAAGGCCGATGGCTCCGCTCCTTCCCAGCGTGCGCCGTCATCCGCAATACCCCTTTTCCCCAACCCGGCGCTTTTACGCCTTGAGCCGATTTACACCACCCCGAAAGCCAGCATCGCGTCGGCAACCTTCTTGAACCCCGCGATATTCGCACCCTTCACATAGTCGATATAGCCATTGCCCTGATCGCCATAGGTCAGGCAGCGCGCGTGGATGCCGTCCATGATGTCCTTCAGCATCTGTTGCAGCTCGCCTTCACTCCACGCGCGCCGCGCGCTGTTCTGGCTCATTTCGAGCCCCGACACCGCGACCCCCCCGGCATTCGCCGCCTTGCCCGGTGCAAACATGATCCTGGCATCCTTGAAGACATGCACGCCGTCGAGGTTCGTCGGCATGTTGGCGCCCTCGCTTACCGCGATGCAGCCGTTCCTGACGAGCGTCTTCGCATCCTCGCCGAGCAGTTCGTTCTGCGTCGCGCACGGCAGCGCGACGTCGCACGGCACGCCCCACGGCGTTTTGCCCGCGGTGAAGCTCGCGCCTTTGAACGCCTCGCAATACTCCTCGATCCGCCCGCGGCGGTGCGTCTTGTGCGCCTTCACCCAGTCGATCTTTTCCTGGGTGATGCCGTCGGGATCGTGGATGAAGCCGCCCGAATCGGACAGCGTCAGTACCTTGCCGCCAAGCTGGACGATCTTTTCGGCGGCGTGTGTCGCGACATTGCCCGAACCCGAAATGACCGCGCTCTTGCCGACGAGGTCCTGCCCCTTCGCCGCGAGCATGTTGGCGAGGAAATAAACCGCGCCGTAACCCGTCGCCTCGGTGCGGATCAGCGAGCCGCCCCATTCGAGCCCCTTGCCGGTGAGCACCCCGGTAAACTCGTTGGTGATGCGTTTATACTGGCCGAACATGAAGCCGATCTCGCGTCCGCCGACCCCGATGTCGCCCGCGGGCACGTCGACGTCGGCGCCGATGTGGCGGTACAGCTCGGTCATGAAGCTCTGGCAAAAGCGCATGATCTCGCGCACGCTCTTGCCCTTGGGGTTGAAGTTCGACCCGCCCTTGCCGCCGCCCATCGGCAGCCCGGTCAGCGCATTCTTGAACGTCTGCTCGAACGCGAGGAACTTGAGCACGCTCTCGGTGACGCTGGGGTGAAAGCGGATGCCGCCCTTGTACGGACCGATGGCGTTGTTGTTCTGGACGCGCCAGCCGCGCTGGACGCGGATATTGCCATTGTCGTCCTCCCAGCAGACGCGGAAGGACACGACGCGGTCGGGTTCGGCGATGCGGCGCAGTATCTGCTGCGCGTGATATTCTTCCTTGTCGGCGATGAAATCGAAAATGTCCTCGGACACTTCCTGCACCGCCTGGACGAACTCGGGCTGCCCCGGGTTGCGCCGTTTCACGCCCTCCATGAACGTCGCAAAATCGACGTGATCCGAAACTGCCATGCACCCCTCCCCTGTACGACTGGGAAAGCCGGTGCGACCCCTGACGATTTTGTCGTTGACCGACCTCGTGGGTCCAAGGCTACACCATCGCCCGGCAAAGGCAATATGGCGCGCAGCGCGCCGGCCATTTTTCGCGGGGGCAAAAATGAGCGAGAGCAACGGCATGCAGGCAGGGAAAGCGGTCGGACTGAGCCGCGCCAACCGCGCGATACTGATCGCCGCCTTCGTGCTGCTCGCCGCCGCAGTCGGCTATGCGATCTGGCGCGATTCGGCGCCCGCCATCGCCGATCCGGCGATCGAAGGGGGCGCGGCGCCGGGTGACCAGATCGCCGCGCTGGAGGCGCGCGTACAGCGCGAGCCGGACAGCGCCGATGCCTGGACGGCGCTCGGCGCGGCGCGTTTCGACATGGGCAATTTCGTCGGCGCCGCAGCGGCCTATGAAAAAGCCGTGGCGCTGTCGCCCGAATCGGCGGGGCTCTGGTCGGCGCTGGGCGAAGCGCGCGTGATGGCGAGCGAGCGCGATCCGATGCCCGCCGCCGCCGTGCAAGCCTTCGACAAGGCGATCGCACTCGACGCCAGGGACCCGCGCGCGCGCTATTTCCTCGCGGTGAAAAAGGATATCGGCGGCGATCACAAGGGCGCGATCGAGGACTGGTTCGCGCTGCTCGCCGACACGCCGCAGGGCGCACCGTGGGAGGCCGACCTGCGCCGCACGATCGAACAGGTCGGTGCGATCCACAAGATCGACGTCGCGCAGCGCCTCGCCGCGACGCGGCCGCGCGCGCCGACCGCCGACGAAATGCCTGTCGCCGCGCGCGCGATCCCGGGACCGAGCCGTGCCGAGATGGAGGCCGCCGCGCAGCTCCCCAAGGGGCAGCAGGATGCGATGATCGCGGGCATGGTCGACGGGCTGGAGGCCAAGCTCAGGGCCAATCCCGCCGATGTCGACCGCTGGATCATGCTGATGCGCAGCCGCATGACGCTGGGGGAGACGGCAAAGGCGGCGCAGGCGCTGAAGGACGGGATTGCGGCGAATCCGGCGGCGGCAGGACGGCTGAAGGCGCAGGCGCAATTGCTCGGCGTGCCCGGCGCATAGGCGGACTTGGCGTCAAGCCGTCAAAGGCGTATGATAAGGGCGCTGCGGGGGGCAACCAGAACAATGGGTCGCCGCGGCACCAATGCCGCGAGACGCTTTCGGACGTATTGCCTGGGACAGCCGTCCACTCTGTATCGGGCCTCGCGGTTCAGTGGCTTCCGGACGCGCCGACCCCTTGCAATCGATCATCCCGCCATCAGGGCCGCATTGCCGCCCGCGGCGGTGATGTCGGTCGAGATCGTCTTTTCCTCGGCAAAGCGGAGCAGGTAATGCGGGCCGCCGGCTTTCGGCCCGGTCCCCGACAATCCGCGGCCACCGAACGGCTGTGACCCGACGATCGCGCCGATCTGGTTGCGGTTGACATAAACATTGCCGACCTGCGCACGCGCCGCGACATGCGCCGCGACGCCGTCGATGCGTGTATGGACGCCCAATGTCAGCCCGTAGCCCGACGCATTGATCGCGTCGATCAGCGCATCGAGCTCGCCGCCCTTCCACGTCGCGACGTGCAGCACGGGGCCGAAAATCTCGCGCCTGAGATCGGTGACATGATCGAGCCGGATGAGCACCGGCGGCACGAAATGCCCGTCCGCGGGCAGGTTCGCACGGCCTGCCTCGGCGATCACGCGGCCCGCGGCGCGCGCCTCGGCGACATAAGCAGCGATGTTCGCCTGCGCCTCGGCGTCGATGATCGGCCCCACGTCGGTCGCGAGGATCGCCGGATCGCCGATATTGAGTTCGGCCATCGCGCCCGCGACCATCTCGATCATCCCTTCGGCAACATCTTCCTGCACGCAGAGCAGACGCAGCGCCGAACAACGCTGACCCGCCGACTGAAAGGCGCTGGCGACGGCATCGCGCGCGACCTGTTCGGGGAGCGCGGTCGAATCGACGATCATCGCGTTGGCGCCGCCGGTTTCGGCGATCAACGTCGCGATCGGGCCGTCGCGCCCGGCGAGGCTGCGGTTGATCATCCGCGCGACCTCGGTCGAGCCGGTGAAGGCGACGCCGATGATGTCGGGGTCGCTCGTGAGCGCCGCGCCGACGGTTTCGCCGCGGCCGGGGAGGTAATGGAGCACGTCGCCGGGGATACCGGCTTCGAGCAGCAGTTCGACCGCGGCGTGGGCGATCAGCGGCGTCTGTTCGGCGGGCTTGGCAAGCACCGCATTGCCGGCGGCGAGCGCCGCCGACACCTGCCCCAGGAAGATCGCCAGCGGGAAGTTCCACGGGCTGATGCAGGCAAACACGCCCTTGCCTTCGAGCATCAGCTCGTTGCGCTCGCCCGTCGGACCGGGGAGCGCGACGGGGCAAGTGAAGTCGGCGCGCGCCTGCGCCGCATAATAGCGGAGGAAATCGACCGCCTCGCGCACTTCGGCGACCGCATCGGCGAGCGTCTTGCCCGCCTCGTCGATCGCAAGGCCAAGGAAGGTCGCGTCGCGCTCTTCGAGCAGGTCGGCGGCGCGTTCGAGCCGCTCGGCCCGAAAAGCCCCGCCCGCGAGGCTCCAATTGCCTTGCGCTGCGCGCGCGGTGGCGACGGCATCGGCAACCGCCGCCGCATCCGCCTCGACCACCTGCCCGACGAGGGCGCCCGTTGCGGGATTATGCACGGGTTCGGCCTGTCCGTCCCGTGCGACGCCGCCGACGATCGGCGCCGCGATCCGGTCGCTGCGCCGCGCGGCGCCGATCGCCGCGACCAGCGCCTCGGGCACGCCGGGATCGCCCAGGTCGTAACCGCGCGAATTGCGCCGCACCGGCTCGAACAACGCCCATCCGGTGGCGATAGGCGGCGACGCCGCGCTCGCCACGCTGCGCGGATCGATCGCCAGTTCCTCGGCGCTGACGTCGGGGTCGGAGAATTGGTGGACGAAACTGGAATTGGCGCCATTTTCGAGCAGGCGACGGACGAGATAGGCGAGCAGGTCCCGGTGGGTGCCGACGGGCGCATAGACGCGCACCGGCCGCGGCGGCGGAAAGAGCGCGACGAGGGCGTCGTGCGCGCCTTCGCCCATGCCATGCAGCCGCTGCAACTCATAATCGGCGCCCGCGAACAGTTCGGCAACGAACGCCAGCGTCATCGCATTGTGGCTGGCGAATGCCGGATAGATGCAGTCCTGACAGTCGCGGAGCAATTGCGCGCAGCGCATATAGTTGAGGTCGGTGTGCAGCTTTGCGGTGAATACCGGAAAATCGCCGAGGCCCAGCGTCTGCGCGCGCTTGATCTCGGTGTCCCAATAGGCGCCCTTGACGAGCCGCATCGACAGCCTGACCCCGCGCGTCCGCGCGCGCTTGGCGAGCCAGTCGATCACCGCGGGCGCGCGCTTCTGATAGGCCTGGATGACGATGCCGAGCCCGGTCCAGCCATCGGCTATCCCTGCATCGACCAGTGCCGCGAACACGTCCATATGCGGTTCCAGCCGATCGCTTTCCTCGGCGTCGATCATCAGCGGGATGTTCGCCGCGCGCGCGCGCCTTGCGAGTTCGATCACCTTCGGGATCAGCTCCTCGCGGACGCGCGCGGCCTGCAGATATTCGTAGCGCGGATGGAGCGCCGACAGCTTGATCGAGATGCCGTGGTTGGCGTGCGGGTCGCCCGGCTTCGCATCCCTGCCAATGCGCGTGATCGCGTCGGCATAGCTGGCAAAATAACGCGCTGCATCCCCGGCGGTGCGCGCCGCCTCGCCGAGCATGTCAAAGCTCGCGAGTTCGGACTTTTGCCTGTCGGCGCGCTTGACCGCGGCGTCGATCGTCTCGCCCATCACAAATTGCTGGCCAAGCAGCTTCATCGCCGCGAGCGCCGCCTGGCGGATCACCGGCTCGCCCGACCGACGGATCATCGCCTTCAGAAGCGTCAGCGGGTTCGCCTTGCTGCCCATCGCATCGAGCATCAGGGTCGCCGATCCCAGCGACAGGCCGCGCGCCGACAGCGCGACGATCAGCGGGCTGTCATCGTCGTTGCCCTCGGCCCAGTGGCGCCCGGCGATCTTGTCGCGGATCAACGCGTTGGCGGTCGCATTGTCGGGGACGCGCAGCAGCGCCTCGGCGAGACACATCAGCACGACGCCTTCCTCGGTCGACAGGCGATACCGGTTCATCAGCTGTGCCACGAGCGTCTCGCGCTCGCCCTCGGCCTTCGCCTTGCGGATCAGGTCCAACCCGCGCCGCGTCACCGCCTCGACGCTGGCCGGCGATGTGGCGAGGGCGGCGCGCAGCCCGGCGACGATGTCGGCTTCGCTGCGACGGGCGAGGGCGCGAATGGCGGCGCGGTCGGGGTTCTGGGTCATGGTGATCTCAATATCATATCGCGGAAAGACGATTCGACTTGTTTTGGCGATCAGAATATATGAATTGACCTATATTATGTCCGATCATAGTCAGAACAGATGAAGAACCGCAAATCCATGGTCGAACTGGATGACTTTGATCGCAAGATCCTGGCGATTCTGGGCCGCGACGGGCGGATCACCTTCACCGAACTCGCGCTGCAGGTCGGCCTGTCGAAAACGCCATGCCAGCAGAGGGTCAAGCGTCTGGTCGACAGCGGGCTGATCACGGGCTTTCGCGCGATTGTCGATCCCGCCAGGATCGGCCTCGACCATGTCGCCTTCACCGAGGTCAAGCTGTCCGACACGCGCGAGGATGCGCTCCGCCGGTTCAACGAAGCGGTGCGCCGGATTCCCGAGGTCGAGGAATGCCATATGATCGCGAGCAGCTTCGACTATCTGCTCAAGGTCCGCACCGCCGACATCCGCCGCTATCGCATCGTGCTCGGTGAAAAAATCTCGAGCCTGCCGCACGTCGCCAGCACCTCAACCTTCGTGGCGATGGAAACCATCTGCGAATCGGCGCGCTGACAGAGATGATTGACCACCGCCCGCAGCTGTGCCAATCGCGCAAGCCGCGCGGGTGTAGCTCAATGGTAGAGCAGAAGCTTCCCAAGCTTACGACGAGGGTTCGATTCCCTTCACCCGCTCCAAGTTTTTCGCGTCGTGACTGACCGGGCGATGTCGCCATGCGGCTATGTCTCCTCGATGCGCTCGACCTGCACGGACTGGTTGACAAAATCGATCGCGCGATAGGCGGTCAGGAAGGCGATGTCGGCGGCGTCGCGGCCGACGCAGATGCGCGCGCATTCGGATGGCCGCGTCATGCCCGTCGCATCGACCATATGCCAGTCGCCGTCCAGATAGACTTCGGCAACCGCGTGGAAATCCTGCGGGCGGACGCCGAGCGCATAGACGCTCGCCATGCGCGCGGGGACATGCGCCGCGCGGGCGAGCGCGATCATCACATGGGCATAGTCGCGGCAGACGCCGCGGCGTTCGACAAAGCTGTCGAGCGCCCCCGTCTCGGCGTCGCTGGCCCCCGTGACATAGGTGAAACGACTTTCGATCCAGTCGCGCATCCGCTGGATTTTCGCGCCGCCATCGAGTTCGCCAAAGCGGCGATCGACGAAGGCGTGAAACTTGTTCGACGGGCAATAGCGCGATTCGTTGAGATAAAGGATCGCGTCCGCAGGAAGACGGTGCAGCGGCACCGGCGCGAGTGCAGCAAGGTCGGCGTCGCCGCGCTCGACGGCGACGATCGCGTGATAGGCGACATCGAGCGCACCCTCGGCATGCAGCCAGAGCGGCGTGCAAACGCTATCGGCGTCTCGAACCCGCGCCATCTGCGCCGGCTCGCCCAGGTCCAGCGCGGCGTCGATCACCCTCTGGCCCCCACCGTCCGCGGCTTCGATCTGAAGCATCAGATGGGCAGGTTCGGGCAGGCGGTACTTTAGGGAAGCGGAAATGTGCAGTTTCATCTATCGACAACGCATGAGGCAGGGATCGGTCGCGCTAATGGCAGCTAGAAGCGGCGTGCGCCGCTCCAGGATAAAGCACAAGTGACGGCTACGCGCACCATTCCCTTCATCGTCGTCACCATCTTCATCGACGCGGTCGGATTCGGCATCATCATGCCCGTGCTGCCGCAGCTGGTGATGGAGGTCGGGCAGATCGACCTGCCCCACGCGATCGAGGTCGGCGCGTGGATCGGGCTGGTGATGGCGGTCGCGACCTTCCTTGCCTCGCCGGTGCTCGGCAACCTCTCCGACCGGTTCGGGCGGCGGCGCATATTGCTCCTCGCGCTCGGCGGGCTCGCGGTCGATTATGCGCTGTTGACGGTGGTCGAGACGCTGCCGTGGCTGTTCGTCGCGCGCGCGCTGTCGGGGATCTTCGGCGGCAGCTATGCCGCGGCGCAGGCGGCGATCGCCGACATCACCCCGCCGGAGGAACGCGCGCGCAACTTCGGCTTCGTCGGCGCGGCGTTCGGCGTCGGCTTTGTCGCCGGCCCCGCCATCGGCGGCTTCCTGGGCGAGATGAGCCCGCGCGCGCCCTTTGTCGCCGCGGCGATCCTCGCCACCGCGAACATGCTCTATGGCTATTTCATCTTCCCCGAAACGCTGCCGAAAGAGCGCCGCCGCGCCTTCGACTGGCGCCGCGCCAATCCGCTCGGCGCATGGAAGATGATGCGCGCGCTGCCCGGAATGGACGGTGTGGCGGGCGTGCTCGTGCTGTGGCAGATCGCCAGCCTCGTCTATCCGATGACGTGGAGCTTTTACTGTATCGCGCAGCTAGGCTGGTCGCCGGGGATGATCGGCGCCAGCCTCGCCGCGGTGGGGGTGATGATCGCGCTGGGCCAGATGTTCGTCGTCGGTCCCGCGGTCGCGCGCTTTGGCGAGCGCGACGCGGCGACGTTCGGCCTCCTCGTCGCGGTGGCGGTCTATATCGGCTATGCCTTCACCACGTCGACGCTCGGCGCCTTCCTGCTGCTCATCCCCATTGCGTTGCAGGCGCCGGTGCAACCGTCGCTGATGGCGATGATGTCGCGCCGCGCCACCGCCGATACGCAGGGTGAAGTGCAGGGGGTTTCGGCGATGGCGATGGGACTGGGTCAGCTTGCCGCGCCGATGCTGTTAACGGGCACGATGGCCTATTTCACCGCCGACGCCGCCCCGGTGCATTTCCCCGGCGCGGCGTTCCTCGTCGCCGCGATTTTCGGACTGCTGGCGATCGCGATGCTGCGCCGCCTGCCGCGCGCCACGCAAACCGCGGATCAGATGCCGCCGTCGGTGACCGCATAGCCCAGCGCCTCGAGCCCCGCCGTGAGCATCGCGGTGCATTCCGCGACCGCCGCCGCGTCGACCGAGCGGATGACGAAATTGGCGCCGACCTTGCCTTCGCGGAAAAAGGGATAGCTGCCGATCGCGACTCCCGGATGCTCTTGCTCGCCGCGGCGAAGCAGGTCGGCGACCTCGCTTTCGGCCGCCCAGGCGCCGATCGTGTGCGCCACCAGCGGCGCCCCGCCCTCGAGCTGCCCGGTCAGCGCGTCGAGCATCCCCGCGGTGATGTGCGGCACGCCCGCCATCACGAACAGATTGCCGATCCGGATGCCGGGCGCGCCCGACATGCGGTTCGGAATGAGCTCGGCGCCGTCGGGGGTGCGCGCCATGCGCAGCCGCGCCTCGGTGAGCTCGCCGCCGCGCGCGGTGTAATAGCGTTCGAGGATCGCGCGCGCTTGCGGGTGGACGATCACCCCGACGCCGAGCGCCTTTGCCACGGCATCGACGGTGATGTCGTCGTGCGTCGGCCCGATGCCGCCGGTGGTGAAGACATAGTCGTAGCGCGCGCGCAGCGCGTTGAGCGCCTCGACAATCTCTTCCTCGACGTCGGGCACGATGCGCACCTCGCGCAGCCTGATTCCCTGCACGTCGAGCCAGGTCGCGATCTGCGACACATTCTTGTCCTGCGTGCGGCCCGAAAGGATTTCGTCGCCGATCACCAGCACGGCGGCGGTCCAGATGCGTTCGTCGGTCATCGCCTTGCCTTACCGCGCTGCCATGACAAAACAAGAGCGGTGGAACAGTGTGTATGTTCCTGATATGTTCCTGCACGACTCGCAACCCCAACGGAGAGACATCATGGCCGACGAGCTGATTTTCTATACCAACCCCATGTCGCGCGGGCAGATCGTCCGCTGGATGCTCGAAGAGGTCGGCGCACCCTATGAACCGCGCATTCTCGATTATGGCACGACGATGAAGGAGGCGGCCTATCTGGCGGTGAACCCGATGGGCAAGGTTCCGGCGATCGTCCACAATGGCAAGGTGGTGACCGAATGCGCGGCAATCTGCGCCTATCTGGCCGATGCCTTCCCCGACAAGGGGCTCGCGCCCGCGCTCACCGGGCGCGCCGATTATTATCGCTGGCTTTTCTTTACCGCGGGGCCGGTCGAGCAGGCGATCACCGCGAAGATGTTCGGGTTTGAACCCGATGCCGAGCAGCAGCGCATGGCGGGCTTCGGTTCGCTCGCCGCGGCGCTCGACGCGCTGGAGAGCGCGGTTTCGGGCAAGTCGTTCATCGCTGGCGACCATTTCAGCGCCGCGGACGTCTATGTCGGCAGCCAGATCGACTGGGGGCTGCAATTCGGGACGATCGCATCGCGCCCGGCTTTCGAGGCCTATATTGCGCCTCTGCGCGAACGCGTGGCGTACAAGCGCGCGAAGGACATCGACAATGCGCTGATCGCCGAGATGCAGGCCGCCAATCCGGCGTAGCGATGTGGCAGGGGCATTGCTTCCTGACGCGGCGAACTCCGGACGGCGGCGGCGGCGCGCGAGCCGATATTCGGAAAACAATGTCGCCGTTTCGCCCGCCTGCGTCCTGCCACAGGGCAGGGTTTGGGGAGTGTGATGAACGCGGATCGCTCGGTTGGCGTGGAGACCGACGATCCGCCCGTCAAGATCCAGACCGCCGCCGGGCAGGACCATAATGACGCGCCCGATGCCTTGACAAACGCTGCCGCCAAAGCCCTAATGGAACATAACAGGAACAAACAATGCGCGAGTCGTCCCACCTTCTCGCCGGGCTGCGCCAGCGCATCGCCCGGATCGCCGCCGATGGCGGTTTGCCAGGCCGTCCGGCCGCGGGTTGGCTGGCAAGCGGTCATGCCCCGTTCGACGACGCGCTCGGCGGGGGGCTTGCGGTCGGGCGCACCCATGAATTTTTTGCTGCCGACACGCTCGACGCAACCAGCGCCGCCGCCTTCGCCGCGCTGCTGGCGCTGCGCACCCCCGGCAAGGCACCGCTGATCTGGCTGCGCACCGTCGATGCGGGCAGGAGAGCGGGGCGTATCTATGCCCCTGGCATCGCCGAACTCGGCGGCGATCCCGACCGGTTGCTGCTGGTCGAGACGGGCGATTCCAAGGCGCTGCTCGCCTGCGCCAGCGATGCGATTCGCTGCGCGGGATCGGCGGCGGTGATCGTCGAAAGCTGGGGGCGACTTCCGCTGCTCGATCTGACTGCGGGGCGACGGCTCGCACTCGGCGCGCGCGATGCCGGCACCACCTTGCTGATGCTCCGCCTGGGCGCCGCGCCTGCGCCGAGCGTCGCCGAAACGCGTTGGAGCGTCGCCGCCGCCGCCTCGCACGCGCTCGAAGCCAATGCGCCCGGCGCGCCGGCCTTCGACCTCGAATTGCTGCGCTGGCGCAGCGGCGCGGCGGGCGCGCGCTGGCGACTGGACTGGAACCATGACGAACAAAGTTTTGGGCAAGGCGTCGGGGACGCGGCGCTATCTGGCGCTCTTCTTCCCCTTCCTGCCCGCCGAGCGATGGCTTCGCACGGCGCCAAAGCCGCCTGACGCACCGCTGGTCTTTGCCGCGAAGCAGCGCGGCGCGATGCGTCTTGCGAGCGTCGATGCGGCGGCGCTGGCGGTCGGGCTGCGTCCCGGCATGCCGCTTGCCGATGCGCGCGCGCAGGCGGGCGAACTTGCGGTCGTTCCGCACGATCCGATGCTCGACCAGGCCTGGCTCGACCGGCTCGCACAGGGCTGCGCGCGCTATACGCCGCTCGTCGCGCTCGATGCGCCCGACGGGCTGATCCTCGACATCGCGGGCGCCGCGCATCTTTTCGGCGGCGAGGCCGGACTGGTCGCCGATGTCGAGATGCGCTTCGCGCGCCTTGGCATGACGCTCCGCCATGCGCTCGGCCCGACCGCCGATGCGGCGCGCGCGCTCGCGCGCTATCAGGCGCGCCCCGCGCCCGACGAAGCGCAGGCGATCCGCCGCCTGCCTGTCGCCGCGCTCGAACTCGAAGCCGAAGCGACGACCGCGCTGGTGCGCGCGGGATTGAAGACGATCGGCGACCTTGCAAGCCGCCCGATGGCGAATCTCGCCGCGCGCTTCGGCGCCGACGCCGCGATGGCGCTGCGTCGGATGTTGGGCGACGCGCCGAGCCCGCTCGACCCGCGCGTCACGCCGCCCCCCGTCGCTGCCGAGCGCCGTTTCGCCGAACCGCTCGGCAGCACGGCGCACGCCGCCAAGATGCTCGCCGAACTCGCCGGCGAAGCGATCGAAACCCTCGTCAAGCGTGGCAAGGGCGGGCGCCATTTTGGCGCGACCTTCTTTCGCAGCGACGGCCTTGCGCGCAGCATCGCGATCGAGACGGGCCATCCGACGCGCGACGTCGGCCTCGTCATGCGCCTGTTCGCCGAGCGGATCGACAGCCTCGCCGATCCGCTCGACCCCGGTTTCGGTTTCGACATGATCCGCCTCACGGTGACACGGCTCGAAGCGCTTGGAGCGAGCCAGCTCAAGCTCGAAGGCGGTACGGCCAAGGAGGCCGCGATCGACGAACTCGCCGACCGGCTCGCGACACGGCTGGGGCGCGGGCGGGTACGGCGGCTGCGTCCGGCCGACACGCATATTCCCGAGCAGGCACAGCTCGAACTGCCCGCGATCGACGCGCCGCCGCCCCTGCCCTGGCAGGCGGGTGACCCCGGCGAGCCGCCGACGCGCCCCTTCCATCTCTTTGACCCGCCGCAGCCGATCGAGGTGATCGCCGAGGTGCCCGACGGTCCGCCGCAGCGCTTTCGCTGGCGCCGCGCCCTGCACGCGATCCGCCGCTATGAAGGCCCCGAGCGCATCGCCGCCGAATGGTGGCGCCGCCGCGACAATGGCGGACTGACGCGCGACTATTACCGCGTCGAGGATGCACAGGGCCGCCGCTTCTGGCTCTTTCGGCACGGGCTTTACGACGAAAAGCCCGATCCGCGCTGGTATATCCACGGGGTCTTCGCATGAGTGAAAACCGCTTCGGCCCCGGCTTCGCCGAACTGGTCGCCGCGACCAATTACAGCTTTCTGCGCGGCGCCTCGCACCCGGCCGAGATGGTGAAGGAGGCGCTCGATCTTGGCATGTCCGGTATCGGCATCGCCGACCGCAACAGCGTCGCGGGGGTGGTGCGCGCGCTGACCGGCTTGCGCAAGCTGCACGAGGACGCCGCCGAAGAGGGGATCGAACTGCCGCCTTTCCAACTCGTCGTCGGCGCCAGGCTGGTCTTCGACGACGGCACCCCCGACATCGTCGCCTATCCGACCACGCGCCACGGCTGGGGGCGCCTGACCCGGATGCTCACCATCGGCAATCGCCGCACCACCAAGGGCGGATGCGTGATGAAACTCAAAAATCTGCTGATCCACTGCCAGGATATGATCCTGATCGCGATGGCGGGCGAGAAGGACGAGGCCGTGTTGCGCCGCCTCAAAAAGATCGCACCGAACGCGCTGTGGCTCGGCGCGACGATGCCGAGGGAGGGGAGCGATCGCCGCCATCTCGCCCGGTTGCAATCTTTGGCCGACCGCGTCGGCATTCCGATGCTCGCGACCAACGACGCGCTGTACGCCACGCGCGAACAGCGGCCGCTCCACGATGTCGTCACCTGCATCCGCGAGGGCACCACCCTTCACGAGGCCGGGCGCCTGCTGCGCGCCAATGGCGAACGTCATCTGAAGTCGCCGCAGGAAATGCGGCGGCTGTTCCGCGCCTGCCCGTCGGCGGTGGATGAAAGCATCCGGATTCTGGATCGCATCGGTTTTTCGCTGCGCGACCTCGAATATGAATATCCGCACGAGCCCGTTCCCGAAGGCTGGGATCCGCAAAGCTGGCTCGAACATATGGTGCTGGATGCCGCGAACCGGCTCCACCCACAGGGGTTGCCGCAACGCTGGCAGGAGGTGCTCGACGAAGAGCTTTCGCTCATCCGCAAATGCAACTTCGCCTGCTACTTCCTGACCGTCCACGACATCGTGAAATATGCCCGCTCGCAGGATCCGCCGATCCTGTGCCAGGGGCGCGGGTCGGCGGCCAATTCGCTCGTCTGCTATCTGCTCGAAATCACCTCGATCGATCCGATCGCGAACAATCTGCTCTTCACGCGCTTCCTGTCCGAAGAACGGCGCGAACCGCCCGACATCGACGTCGATTTCGAACATGAGCGGCGCGAGGAGGTGATGCAATATATCTATCGCCGCCATACCCGCCGCCGCGCGGGCATCGCCGCGACGGTGATCCACTACCGGCCGCGCAGCGCGGTGCGCGAGGTCGGCAAGGCATTGGGGCTGAGCGAGGATGTCACGGCGCGGCTCGCCGACACGAGCTGGGGCAGCTGGGGCAGCGAAATGCCGGTCGAACGCTTCGTCGAAGCGGGCCTCGATCCCGAACAGGACGATATGGCGCGGCTGCAATGGATCGTCGCGCAGCTGCTGACCTTCCCGCGCCACCTGTCGCAGCATGTCGGCGGCTATGTGTTGACCGAGGACCGGCTCGACGAGACGGTGCCGATCCACAATGCGGCGATGGCGGAGCGCACCTTCATCGAATGGGACAAGGACGACCTCGACGAGCTGCGGCTGATGAAAGTCGATGTGCTCGCGCTCGGAATGCTGACCTGTATTCGCAAATGTTTCGACCTGATGCGGCTGCACGGGCTTGGCGACCATGATCTCAAATCGGTCCCCCCGGAGGACCCGGTCGTCTACGACATGCTCTGCAAGGGCGACAGCATCGGCGTCTTTCAGGTCGAAAGCCGCGCACAGATCAACATGCTGCCGCGGCTGCGCCCGCGCAAGTTTTACGATCTGGTCATTCAGGTGGCGATCGTCCGGCCGGGACCGATCGAGGGCGATATGGTCCACCCCTATCTGCGTCGCCGGAACAAGGAGGAAAAACCCGAACTGCCGCTGCGCGCCGGTGCCGAAGCGAACGAACTCGAAGCGGTGCTTGGAAAAACCGAGGGCGTGCCGCTCTTTCAGGAACAGGCGATGAAGCTGGCGATCGTCGCCGCCGGATTTTCCCCCGACGAAGCCAATGGGCTGCGCCGTGCCATGGCGACCTTTCGCAACGTCGGGACGATTCATCAATATAGGGAGAAGATGATCGGCGGCATGGTGCGCCGCGGCTATGAAGCCGATTTCGCGGCGCGCTGTTTCAAACAGATCGAGGGCTTCGGCAGCTATGGCTTTCCCGAAAGCCACGCCCAGTCCTTTGCCAAGCTCGTTTATGTGTCATCGTGGCTGAAATGCCACCATCCCGCGGTCTTTACCTGCGGGCTGCTCAATTCGCAGCCGATGGGATTCTATGCCCCCGCCCAGCTGGTGCGTGATGCGCGCGAGCATGGGGTCGAGGTGCGCGAAGTGGACGTCAACGCCAGCCATTGGGACAACGGCCTCGAGCGGCGCGCGGACGGCAGCCTCGCGCTGCGGCTCGGTTTCCGGCAGGTCGACGGGTTCCGCGAAGCATGGGCCGATCAGATCGTCGCCGCGCGCACCACATCCTTCGCCTCGGTCGAGGACCTCGCGCGCCGCGCGAAGCTGCCGCCCCGCGCGCTGCGCCTGCTCGCCGAGGCCGATGCGTGCCGCTCGATGGGGCTCGATCGCCGCCCCGCGCTGTGGGAGGCGCGGCGCGTGCGGCAGGGGGTTCTGCCGCTGTTCGGCGCGGCCGGGGCGAACGAGCTGGGGCATGAGGAGGATGCCGCGCTGCCACCGACGCCTATGGTCGAGCATGTGCTGACCGATTATCAGACGACGCGCCTGTCGCTCAAAGGCCATCCGATGGCCTTTCTGCGCCGCGATTTCGCCCGCGCCGGCGTGCTGAGCGCTGTCGAGGTCGCGGCAGCGAAAAACGGCGCGATCGTCCGCACCGCGGGCGTCGTGCTGATCCGCCAGCGCCCCGGCAAGGGCAATGCGATCTTCATCACGATCGAGGATGAGAGCGGGATCGTCAACATCCTGCTTTGGGCGCGCCATTTCGAACGTTATCGCCGCGCCGTCATGGCGTCGCGGCTGATGCTCGCCGAAGGCGAGGTGCAGCGGAGCAAGGAGGGCGTCATCCACCTGATGGCGACGCGCATCGCCGACCGCACGGCGATGCTCGATACGCTGGGGGCCGATCGGCGCTTCGATCCCGATCTCGCGCGCGCCGACGAGGTGAAACATCCGCAATATCCGCGCGGCCATGCGCAGCGCCACGGTCATCCGCGCGACGTGCGCATTCTTCCCAAATCGCGCGATTTCCACTGAAGTCGGCCGATCCCCGCCCGCCATGCGCAAAAAAGCGCATGCGAGAGCGGCGTGCTGTATATCTGACCGAAGTGATCCTGACCGACGCCCGCCGGATCGAGGATTATCTGCACCCCGAATGGGCCAATATCCGTTTCATCGACGGAGAGGTGCCGGCGGTCGCGATCGGCGGGCAGCCAGTGGCCGACGCGCCGCGCTTCGTCGTGACCGGCCCGACCAGCCGTGCGACCTATTTTTCCGCCGGCACCATGCGTGTCCGGGGGATCGGCATCCTGCCCGCCGGTTGGGATTCCCGCGGCTGCGCTGGCCAACAGATATTGTGACGGCGCCAGCCATCCGGCCTTCGCCGCCCTTGCGCCGCTTGCCGACGCCTTGCCGCACGCCAAAGACGCGGAGGTTGCGGCAGCATTGATCGACGCGCATCTCTGCACGCTGCTGGCGTCGGCACCACCCGACGATCCCGCCATCGTTGCGGCACACTGTGCGCTCGTCGACGATGAGGCGGCGGGTGTCGCCGACCTGTCGGCGCGGATCGGCCTGTCCGAACGGTCGGTCGAGCGGCTGAGCCTGCGCGCTTTCGGCTTCGCGCCCAAATTGCTGCTCCGCCGCCAGCGCTTCCTGCGCTCGCTCGGGCGTTTCATGCTCGACCCGTCGATGGCGTGGATCGACACGATGGATCATCATTATTATGATCAGGCGCAATTTACCCGCGACTTTCAGCGGTTCATGGGTATGGGCCCGCGCGCCTATGCCGCGCGCCCAAAGCCGATCCTGGGCGCCGCGGCCTTCGCCCGCTCCGCGGCGGCGGGGGCACCGGTGCAGGGACTGCACAGACCGGCAGGATAGGCTGCAAGCACCATCGGTCTTGACCCGTGCCGCGGCTTCGGTGCAAGCGGCTGCAAACGGACGCGCGGGCAGCCGCCTATCCTTGCAATCGATGTGGCATTAGGCCGGCCGCGACAGCGCCGCCGGAACGGGACGAATGATGATGAGCGACATGGAAGCCATCGAGGCGCAACTGCGGCGCGACATCGACGCCGCGGCCGACGCCGGAGCGATCGAGGCGGTGCGCGTCGCGGCACTCGGCAAGGCGGGTCGCATCACCGCGCTCCTGAAAACGCTGGGCGGCATGACCCCCGACGAACGGCAGGCGAAGGGGCCCGCGATCCACGCGCTGCGCGAGAGCGTGACCGCCGCGATCGCGGAGCGCAAGGCGGCGATCGAGGCCGCCGAACTCGAGGCGCGGCTCGCGACCGAGAAGCTGGACATGACCCTGCCCGCCGATGCCGCCCCCCGCGGCAGCGTCCATCCGGTCGCCCAGGTGATGGACGAACTCGCCGAAATCTTCGCCGACATGGGATTTGCGGTGGCGACGGGGCCGGAGATCGAGGACGACTGGCACAATTTCACCGCGCTCAACATTCCCGAAACGCACCCCGCGCGCGCGATGCACGACACCTTCTATTTCCCGAACAGCAATGCCGAAAGCCACGCGATGCTGCTGCGCACGCACACCTCGCCGGTGCAGATCCGCACGATGATGACGCAGGAACCGCCGATCCGCATCATCGCCCCCGGCCGCGTCTATCGCAGCGACAGCGACGCGACGCACACGCCGATGTTCCACCAGGTCGAAGGGCTCGTCATCGACCGCGGCATCCATATGGGGCACCTGAAATGGACGCTCGAGACGTTCCTGAAAGCCTATTTCGAGCGCGACGACATCGTGCTGCGGCTACGCCCCAGCTATTTCCCCTTCACCGAACCGTCGGCCGAGGTCGATGTCGGTTACAAGCAGGAAAAGGGGCGCCGGATCGTCGGCGGTAACGGCGATGATGAGGGCCATGCGTGGATGGAGCTGCTGGGCAGCGGCATGGTGAACCGCCGCGTGATCGCCAGTTGCGGGCTCGATCCCGACGCGTGGCAGGGCTTTGCCTTCGGGGTCGGGGTCGACCGGCTCGCGATGCTCAAATATGGCATGGACGATTTGCGCGCCTTCTTCGACGGCGACCTCCGCTGGCTCGCGCATTACGGGTTCGGCGCGCTGAGCGTCCCGACTTTGAGCGGGGGGATTTCGGCATGAAACTGACCCTCGACTGGTTAAAAGACCACCTCGACGGCGATTTCACCGTCGAAGATGTCGTCGCCACCCTCAACCGCATCGGCCACGAAGTCGAAGGCGTCGAGAATCCCGCCGACAAGCTCGCCGGTTTCCGCGTCGCCAGGGTGCTGACCGCCGAGAAGCATCCGCAGGCCGACAAGTTGCAGGTGCTGACCGTCGAGGCGGGCCCGGAAGTCAACGCCGGCGCGCCGCTGACCATCGTGTGCGGCGCCCCCAATGCGCGCGCGGGGCTGGTCGGCGTGCTCGGCCTGCCCGGCGCGGTCGTGCCCGCAAGCGGCATGGCGCTGAAGGTCGCGGCGGTGCGCGGGGTCGAATCGAACGGCATGATGTGCTCGTCGCGCGAACTGGAGCTGGGCGATGACCATGACGGGATCATCGAACTTCCCGAAGACGCGCCCGTCGGCGCGAGCTTTGCCGATTACCGCGGCGCGGGCGACCCGGTGATCGACATTTCGATCACCCCGAACCGGCAGGATTGCATGGGGGTGCGCGGGCTAGCGCGCGACCTTGCCGCCGCCGGGCTCGGCACGCTGAAGCCGCTCGACGTCCCGACGATCACCGGCGACGGCGCACCCGCGACCGAGATCCGGACCGACGATCCCGAAGGCTGCCCCGCCTTCTACGGCCGCACGATCAGCGGCGTCACCAACGGCACCGCCCCCGAATGGATGCGCCGACGCCTCGAAGCGGTCGGGCAACGCTCGATCTCGGCGCTCGTCGACATCAGCAATTATGTGATGTTCGACCTCGGCCGCCCGAGCCATATCTATGACCGCGCCAAGCTGAGCGGTCCGCTCGTCGCGCGCCGCGCCAAGGCGGGCGAAACGGTCACCGCATTGAACGGCAAGGACTACACGCTCGCCGACACGATGACGGTGATCGCCGACGACCGCGGCGTCCACGACATAGCGGGCATCATGGGCGGCGAGCATAGCGGGTGCAGCGCGGCGACGAGCGACGTGCTGATCGAGGTCGCCTATTTCACCCCCGAACGCATCGCGCTGACCGGACAGGCGCTGGGCCTGACGAGCGATGCGCGCAGTCGCTTCGAGCGCGGGGTCGATCCGGCGTTCCTCGACGATGCGACCGCGATCGTCACCGCGCATGTGCTGGCGATCTGCGGCGGCACCCCGTCGACGGTCACGCGCGCGGGCACGCCGCCCGTCGGGGTCAAGACGGTCGATTACGACCCCGCGCTGTCGGCGACGCTCGGTGGTGTCGTCATCGCGCCCGAACGGCAGAAGGAAATCCTGACCGCGCTGGGCTTCACCGTCATCGAACAGGGCGGCCGCTGGCGGGTCCAGGTGCCGAGCTGGCGGCGCGACATCGATGGCGCGGCCGATCTGGTCGAGGAAGTCACGCGCATCCACGGCTTCGATACGATCGCGTCGGTGGCGCTGCCGCGCGCCGATGGCGTCGCCAAGCCGACCGCGACCGCCGAACAGCTGCTCGAACGCCGTGTGCGACGCGCCGCCGCGGCAGCCGGCTTTCACGAAGCGGTGACGTGGAGCTTCATTTCCGAACAGGAAGCCGCGCCCTTCGGTGGCGGCGACTGGTCGCTCGCCAACCCGATCAGCGAAGAGTTGAAGGTCATGCGCCCGTCGCTGCTCCCCGGCCTGCTCGCCGCGGCGGCACGCAACCAGAAGCGCGGCGCGGACAGCATCCGCCTGTTCGAAATCGGCCGCCGCTACCTGTCCGATGCCGAGCATCCGACACTCGCCGTGCTGATGGCGGGCGACAAGCGCGCGCGCGGATGGCAGGCGGGCAAGGCCGCGCCCTTCGATGCGTTCGACGCGAAAGCCGCGGCGCTGGCGCTGCTCGACGCCGCGGGCGCCCCCGCCGAGCGCCTTCAGGTGATGGACGCGGTGAGCGAAGGCAGCATCTGGCACCCCGGCCAGTCGGCCACCCTGCGCCTCGGCCCCAAGGCGGTGCTCGCCGAATTCGGCGCGCTGCACCCCGCGCTGACGCGCCATTTCGACGTCGGCGGTCCGGCGATGGCGGTGCAGATCTTCCTCGATGCCATTCCCGCCAAGCGCGCCAGCGGCCCGGCGCGCGCGGCATTCGCGCCCCCGGCCTTGCAGTCGGTGCGCCGCGACTTTGCGTTTCTGGCCCCGACCAGCCTGACCGCCGCCGAACTGGTCCGCGCAATCCGCGGTGCCGACAAGGCGAGCATCGTCGATGCCCGCCTGTTCGACCGCTTCACCGGGCAGGGCGTGCCCGAGGGCCAGGTGAGCCTGGCGGTCGAGGTCGAATTGCAGCCGATGGAAAAAAGCTTCACCGATGCCGAGTTGAAGGCGATTGCCGACAAGGTGGTCGCAGCCGCGGCGAAGGTCGGGGCGGTGCTGCGGGGATAAGCCGGGCGGCGTATCGCGCGCTGCGCCATCCGCGCGGGCGATAGCGGGCTTGCCCTGACCCGCAGACGCGGCTAAGGGCGTCGGCGCATCCACCGGACCCGGCTCGCCGGGTGGCTCGGCCCGGCGCCTATCCCCGGGACAACCCATGGCAAAGCCGCTCCCGTGACGGAGCATCTCCATCGTTCCCACCGGTCCGAACGGCGATGCCGCTGCAAGAACAGAAAATATGCCAAGCCTTTCATCGCTTCGCCGCGATTGGTTGTCCAATCCGCGCGGGGATATATTGGCGGGGATCGTCGTCGCGCTGGCGCTGATTCCCGAAGCCATCGGTTTTTCGATCATCGCCGGGATCGATCCCAGGGTCGGGCTCTACGCCTCCTTCTCGATCGCCGCCATCATCGCGCTCGTCGGCGGGCGGCCCGGCATGATCTCCGCTGCGACCGCCGCGATCGCCGTGTTGATCGTCCCGCTCGTCAAGGCGCATGGCGTCGAATATCTCTTCGCCGCGACGATCCTGATGGGTGTGCTCCAGTTCATCGGCGGCCTGCTCCGCCTCGACCTCCTCATGCAGTTCGTCTCCAAGTCGGTCGTCACCGGCTTCGTCAACGCGCTCGCGATCCTGATCTTCATGGCGCAGCTTCCGCAGCTAATCGGCGTCGGCTGGATGACCTATCCGCTCGTCGCCGCGGCGCTGGCGATCATCTATCTTTTGCCGCGCCTGACCAGGGCGATCCCGTCGCCGCTGGTCGCGATCGTCGTCCTGACCGCGGCCGCGATCTACTGGAATCTCGACGTCAACCGCGTCGGCGACATGGGCGAGCTTCCCTCCGCCCTGCCCTTCTTCGCGCTTCCGCAAGTGCCGCTGACCTTCGAGACGCTCGCGATCATCTTCCCCTATTCGCTGGCGATGGCGGCGGTCGGCCTGCTCGAAAGCCTGCTCACCGCGCAGATCGTCGACGATCTGACCGACACGCCGAGCGACAAGCCGCGCGAGCTGAAGGGTCAGGGCATCGCCAATTTCGTCACCGGCTTTTTCGGCGGCATGGGCGGCTGTGCGATGATCGGCCAGTCGGTGATCAATGTGAAATCGGGCGGCGACGGACGGCTTTCGTCTTTCGTGGCGGGCACCTTCCTGCTCTTTCTGATCGTCGTGCTCGGCCCGCTCGTCGCGCAAATCCCGATGCCCGCGCTCGTCGCCGTGATGATCATGGTGTCGATCGGCACCTTCAGCTGGCGATCGGTCAAGGAATTGCGCACCAACCCCTGGCACAGTTCGGTCGTGATGGCCGCCACCGTGGTCGCGGTCGTCGCGACGCACGACCTTGCCAAGGGCGTGCTGGTCGGCGTGCTGTTGTCGGGCATCTTTTTCGCAAGCAAGGTGCGCGCCCTCTTTGCGGTCGATACCAGCCTGTCGACCGACGGCTCGACGCGCACCTATCGTTTCACCGGCCAGATTTTCTTCGCCTCGGTCGAGCGCTTCCTGGCCGCGTTCGATTTCCGCGAAGTGATCGAAAAGGTCGTGATCGACGTTCGCGACGCGCATTTCTGGGATATTTCGGCGGTCGCCGCGCTCGACAAGGCCGTGATCAAGCTGCGCCGCGAAGGCACCACGGTCGAAGTGCTGGGGCTCAACGAAGCCAGCGCGACGATGATCGACCGCTTCGGCATTTCGGACAAGCCCGACGCCGAAGCGCGCCTCGCCGCGCATTGAGGGAGAGAAGGACATGACCCGTATATTGGCCTGTATCGATGCCTCGCTCTATGCAACGAGCGTGATCGACCATGCCGCCTGGGCCGCCCGGCGGCTGGCGGCGGAAATCGAAATCCTGCATGTCATCCAGCGCAAGGATGCCGTCGCCGCGCGGCGCGACCTGTCGGGCGCGGTCGGGCTTGGCGCCAAGTCGGCGCTGCTCGAAGAGCTTGTGCGGATCGACGAGAGCGAAAGCAGGCTGGCGCAGGAACAGGGCCGCACGCTGCTCGCGGCGGCGAAGGCGCATCTTGCCGAACAGGGCTTCGACCGCATCGAAACGACGCACCGCCACGGCGGGATCATCGAAACGATCGTCGAGCGCGAGGCGGACGCCGACATCGTCGTGATCGGCAAGCGCGGCGCGTCGGCCGACTTTGCCCGCGGCCATCTCGGCAGCAAGGTCGAGCGCGTCGTGCGCCAGAGCGAAAAGCCGGTGCTCGTCGCGTCGCGCGCCTTTTCGTCCCCCGATACGGTGACGATCGCCTTCGACGGCGGGCCGAGCGCGCGCAAGGCGCTCGTCTATGCCGCGACCTCGCCGCTGTTCGCCGACGCGGAACTGCATGTGGTGATGGCGGGCCGCGACGGTGCGGGCAACCAGTCGCACCTCAAATGGGCGCGCGAGATACTGGTCATGCACAAGGATGCGCGGGTCAGCCTGATCGACGGCAAGCCCGAGGAGGTGATCGCGCTCGACATCGAGGCGCGCGGGGCAAAGATGCTGGTCATGGGTGCCTATGGTCACGGCCCGCTGCGCACGATGCTCGTCGGTAGCACGACGACCGAGATGATCCGGTCCTGCACCATCCCGGTGCTGCTGTTCCGCTGACCCCGCGATGCCGCTGTCGCCCGACACTGCCCGCGACCTTTTGCAAGCACGGCTCCGCGCGCTCGATGAGGAGGATGCACTGAGCCGCGAGGCGACGGCGCCGGTAAAACTGGAGCAAGACAGCGTCGGGCGCCTGTCGCGCATCGACGCGATGCAGATGCAGGCGATGGCGCTTGCGCAGCAGCAACGGCGCGTCCGTCAGCGACGCCAGATCGAGGCCGCGCTCGCGCGGATCGGGACGGGCGAGTTCGGCTATTGCCTGGCCTGCGGCGAGGCGATTGCCGAGGCACGGCTGCGAAACAACCCGGCGGTCGCGACCTGCATCGCCTGCGCTGCCGGAACCTGACTTCTCCGGCGCCTAAGCCGCCACCACTTCCTCGCTCTGACTGGTTGCCGCTTCCAGCAGGCGTTTCTCCAATGTCTTGACCCGCGCCGGGCTGTCGATCTTGTCGCCGATCAGGTCGGTGACATAAAAGGTGTCGACCGCGCGTTCGCCATAGGTGGCAACATGGGCGCTGTGGACCGTGACCTTCGACTGGAAGAGCGCATAGGCGAGCTGGTTGAGCAGCGCGGGGCGGTCCTGCGCATTGACCTCGATCACGGTGAACCGGTTCGACGCCTTGTTGTCGACGAAGACATTGGGGGCGACGCGGAACGCCTCGGCGCGAGTGCGCGGGAGGGCGCGGGCTTCGAGTTTGGGAAGCAGTTTCTGGCGGTTGGCGAGCGCGTCCTCGATCGCGCGGGTCAACCGGGCGATCTGCCCCGTTTCGGCGAAGGGACGACCGAGCGGATCCTGCACCAGAAAATTGTCGAGCGCGAGGCCGTCGCGCGTCGTGTGGATGCGCGCGTCGATGATATTGCCGCCGGCCAGATGAATGCCCCCCGCGATGCGATAAAAGAGCCCCGGATGGTCGGCCGCAAGTACCATCACCAGCGTCGCGCCGCGGTCATCGTCGGGGACCGCGGCGATGTGCAGCGGTGCGTCGCCCGCCTGGCGGATATGGACGAGGTTGGCGGCGATGACCTCGACCGGCTCGGCGATCCAGTAACTTTCGGGCAGGCGCTTTGCCACCTTGTCGAACGTCTTGCGGTCGAAGCCGAACTGCGCCGCGACCGCTTCCTTCTTGCTCGCGATGCGCTGTTCGCGGCCCTTCTGCTTGTGGCCGAGGCGCAGCACTTCCTCGGCCGCGTCGTAGAGTTCGCTGAGCAATTGCCGTTTCCAGCTGTTCCACACGCCGGGGCCGACCGCGCGGATATCGACGACGGTGAGGACGAGCAGCAGGCGGAGCCGTTCGGGGCTTTGCACGATTTGCGCGAAGTCGAGGATCGTCTTGAAATCGGCGAGGTCACGCTTGAACGCGGTCGCCGACATGAGCAGGTGATAGCGCACGAGCCATGACACGGTCTCGGTCTCCGCCTCGCTCAAACCCAGCCGCGGGCATACGCGCAAAGCCAGTTCGGCGCCGAGCACGCTGTGGTCGCCGCCGCGCCCCTTGGCGATGTCGTGCAGCAGCACCGCGACATAGACGACGCGCCGCGAATGGATCTGCCCCATGATCGCGGTCGAAAGCGGGTGGTCCTCCTTCAGCCGCCCCTGTTCGATGTCGGCGAGCAGCCCGATCGCGCGGATCGTATGTTCGTCGACGGTATAATGGTGATACATGTCGAACTGCATCTGCGCGACGACGCGGCCGAAATCGGGCACGAAGCGGCCGAACACCCCCGCCTCGTTCATCCAGCGCAGCACCGTTTCGGGGTCGCGCGGACTGGTGAGCACGTCGAGGAACAGCGCGTTGGCGCGCGCGTCGCGGCGTACGCCCTGCGTCTCGATCAGCTTCGCGTCGTGGCGCGCCTGACGCATCGCCTGCGGGTGGATTTCAAGACCGTGCTTGTCGGCAAGCGCGAAAATCTCGATCAGCCGCACCGGGTCGGCGGCGAAAAAATCGTCCGACGGCAGCGCGAGGCGGCCACGGTCGAGGACAAAGCCATTGAGCTTGCCCGGCCGCCGCCGGATCGACGGGAGGAAGCGGCGGCCACGCGCCGCCATCTGGTCGTCGAGATGCGCAAGGAAGGTGCCGGTCAGGTCGCCGACGCTTTTGGCATGGAGGAAATAGAGTTGCATGAAGCGTTCGACCGCGCTCTTGCCGGGGCGGTCGGCGAATTTCATGCGGCTCGCGATCTCGCGCTGAAAATCGAAGGTCAGCCGGTCCTCGGCGCGGCCCGCGAGGACATGGAGGTGGCAGCGCACCGCGAGCAGGAAATTTTCGGCGCGCGCGAACTGCTTGAGCTCGCGCGCCGTCAGCAGCCCGGCATCGACCAGCTCGGGCACCGTGCGTACGCGGTGGATGAACTTGCCGATCCAGAACAAGGTGTGGAGGTCGCGCAGCCCGCCCTTGCCCTCCTTCACATTGGGTTCGACGACGTACCGCGAATCCCCCATGCGTTTGTGGCGCTCGTCGCGTTCCGCAAGCTTTTCGGCGACGAAGGCGCGCGCATTGCCCGCGACCACCTCGGCGTCGAAGCGCGCCGCGGCCTGATCGTAAAGCTCGCGGTCGCCCCAGATGAAGCGCCCTTCGAGCAGCGCGGTGCGGATGGTGAGGTCATCCTTGGCGGCGCGTACCATTTCGTCGAGCGAACGGCTGGAATGGCCGACCTTCAGCCCCAGATCCCAGAGCGTATAGAGCTGCGCCTCGATCGCCTGTTCGGTCCAGCTCGTCTGCTTGAACGGGGTGAGGAAGCCGATGTCGATGTCGCTGTGGGGCGCCATTTCGCCGCGGCCATAGCCGCCGACCGCGATCAAGGTGATGCGCTCGCCCGCCGAGCGGTTGTTCGCCGGGTAAAGATGCTCAACGGTGAAGTCGTGGCTGAGCCGGACGAGCTGGTCGATCAGGAAAGCGGTCGTCTGCGCCGCGACGCGCCCCGACGAGGGATGCGCGAGCAGGCGGCGCTCGACCTCCGCGCGGCCGTCCTCGAGCGCCGCTCTGAGCAGCACGACCATCGCGCGGCGGCGCGCGGCCGCATCCTGTGTTTCGGCGGCGATCGTATCGAGCTGTCCCGCAAGCGCACGGCGGTCGATGATCGCGCGCCAGTTCGAAAGCGAGTGAAAGGGATGGGCCATCGCCCCCTGTTTAGGGTGCCCGCCGCGCCAGCGCCAGTGTCCGTGCATCGCCAAGTGAGATTTTACTCTTTTAATGAGACAAAAATCTCATTAAAAGCTCGGCCAACTTTCTTCGATTCCGATGGGAGCGCCGACGATGACCCTTAGCCGTGCGACGATGGACCGCATAATGGATGAGCATTTCGCCTTTGAAATGCGTGACGATGTCGAGGGCGTGCTCGCGACGCTTGCCGAGGACGTCGAGCATGACATCGTCGGCGCCCCGACCGGCGCGACCGAGGGGCGCGAGGCGGCACGAGGCTTTTACGAAGCGCTGTTCTCGGATCTTGCCGACGGCCGGGTGACGACGATCCGTCGCCTCTATGGCGATGATTTTCTGATCGACGAATCGCAGTGGAGCGGCCGCGCGCCGGGCCGGCCGTTCGGCATTGCCGGCGGCAACCGCCCCTTGTCGTTCCGCCTGCTGCACGTCGTCCAGTTTCGACCCAACGGTGCGATCGCGCGGGAAAATGTCTGGATCGACCTCGCTGCGATCCAGCAACAGCTCGCCTTGGGCTGACATGGGGATTCGCACAAACCAGCGCCGCCGGACGCGCAAGGATCTGCTCGAGGCGGCGGCGCGGCTGATCGACGAAGGGCGGATGCCGACGCTCGAGGAAGTGGCCGCCGAAGCGCTCGTCGCGCGCGCGACCGCCTATCGCTATTTTCCGAACGTCGAGGCGTTGCTGCGCGAAGCCGCGCTCGACATCGCCGTGCCCGAGCCCGCGACGCTCTTCGACGCTGCGGCGCCCGCAGACCCGGTGGCGCGCGCGCAGCGCGTCGACACGGCGCTTCACGACATGGTGTGCGCCAATGAATCGGCGCTTCGGCTGATGCTCGCGCATACGCTCGAACGCAGCGCCACGCGCGAGAAGGCGAGCAGTGTGCCGCTGCGACAGAATCGCCGCGCAGCGCTGATTGACGCGGCGCTCGAACCACTTGCGGAGACACTCGCCCCCGCCGCGCACGACCGGCTGGCCAAGGCGCTCGGCCTGCTCGTCGGAACCGAAGCCTTCATCGCCTGCAAGGATGTGCTGCAACTAGGCGATGCCGAAGCGCGCGCGGTCAAGGCGTGGGCGATCGGCGCGCTCGTCGAGGTGGCCATGAAACAGTCCCGGAGCAAGAGCAAATGATCGTCGACATCGCGCCGCTCGGCGAAGGCGACCTGGCCACCGCCGACCGGATCTTCCGCCTTGCCTTCGGCACCTTTCTCGGCCTTCCCGATCCGGTACAGTTCATGGGCGACGCCACGCTCGTCGCGCCGCGCTGGCGGGCAGCGCCCGAGGCGAGCTTCGGCGCCTATATCGATGGCGAACTCGTCGGTTCGAACCTCGCGGCGCGCTGGGGCCGCTTCGGCTTCTTCGGTCCGCTGACCATCCATCCCGACCATTGGGGCAGAGGCATCGCCAGCCGGCTGGTCGCGGCGACAATGGAGGCATTCGACCGCTGGGGCATTGCTCAGCGCGGACTGTTTACCTTTCCCGACAGTGCCAAGCATATCAGCCTTTATGGCAAGTTCGGTTTTGTCCGCCAGGCCCCGACCCGGGTGATGGTGCGTGGAACGGGCGCGACAAAGGGCACCGCCGCACGGGCGTCGGCGATGGATGCCGATGCGTTCGCGAGCGCGATGCTGGCGGCGCAGGCGCTCACCGCCGCGATCGAGCCGGGTCTGGACCTCTCGAGCGAGATCGCCGCCGTGGCGGTGCAGCGCCTCGGCGATACGCTGTTCCTCCATGACGACGGGGGGCTGGCGGGCTTTGCCGTCTGCCATGTCGGCGCGGGCAGCGAGGCAGGCAGCGACGCCGCCTATGTCAAGTTTGGCGCGGTCCGCCCCGGCGCCGGCGCATCCGGTCGTTTTGCCCGCCTGATCGACACCTGCGACGCCTTTGCCGCATCCGCGGGCGCAGCACGGCTGATTGCAGGGGTCAACGCCGCGCGCAACGAAGCGCTGCGGATGATGGTCGACGCAGGTTTTGCTCCGATGATCGAAGGTGTCGCGATGCAGCAGCCCGACCGACCGGGGTTCAATCGCCCCGATTGTTTCGTGATCGACGACTGGCGCTAGGAGCGCGCAATGTCCTTGAGGCGATAGAGCACATCGAGCGCGTCGCGCGGGGTGAGCGCGTCGGGGTCGATGGCGGCGAGCGCGTCGCGGAGTGCGTCCCTTGCGGCCACCGGGGCCTCGGCGAGCGTCGCGGCGAAGAGCGGCAGATCGTCGAGCCCCGCGGCGAGGCCGCCGGTTTTCTCGCGCCCCGCCTCTAGCTTTGCCAGCACCGTTTCGGCGCGCTTGACGACCGCGGGGGGAACGCCTGCGAGGCGTGCGACGGCGAGGCCGTAGCTGCGATCGGCTGGCCCCGCGGCAACCTCGTGGAGCAGGACGAGATCGCCCTGCCATTCGCGCGCGCGGACATGGTGGAGCGAGAGCGCGTCCAGCGTTTCGGCGAGGCGTGTCAGCTCGTGATAATGGGTCGCGAACAGGCATCGACACTTGTTCACTTCATGCACCGCCTCGACCACCGACCAGGCGAGCGCGAGCCCGTCATAGGTCGAGGTGCCGCGCCCGACCTCGTCGAGGATGACGAAGCTGTCGGGGGTCGCCTGCGCGAGGATCGCCGCCGTCTCGACCATCTCGACCATGAAGGTCGAGCGTCCGCGCGCGAGATTGTCGCTCGCGCCGACGCGGCTGAACAGCCGGTCGACGAGTCCGAGCCGCGCCGATGCCGCCGGAACGAAACCGCCCGCCTGCGCGAGCACGATAATCACCGCATTCTGGCGCAGGAAGGTCGATTTGCCGCCCATGTTCGGCCCGGTGACGAGCCAAAGCCGGTCGGTTTCCGACAGCGAGACATCATTGGGCACAAAGCGTTCGCCCGCCTTGGCCAGCGCCGCCTCGACCACCGGATGCCGACCGCCGACGACCTCGAGACAGGGCACGTCGGCAAGGTCGGGACGGCACCAATTGTGACTCATCGCATGGTCGGCGAGCGCGGCGGCGACGTCGAGGCGCGCGAGCACGTCGCAGCTTGCGGCGATCGCCTCGCGCCGCGCCACCGCCGCTGCGGTCAGCGCTTCGAGATGCGCGGCCTCGGCGGCGACCGCATGGACCCCCGCCTGCGTCACGCGCATCGCCGCGTCGTGCAGGTCGGCCGAGTTGAAGCGCACGACGCCCGCGAGCGTCTGGCGGTGGGTGAAGCCGCTCCCCTCCGCCATCAGCGCGTCGGCGTGCTTCGCGGGCACCTCGACATGATAGCCGAGCACGCCATTGTGACGGATCTTGAGCGAGGCGATGCCGGTGCGGTCGCGATATTCGGCTTCCAGCGCCGCAATTGCCTTGCGCCCGTCGCGCGCGGTTTCGCGCAGCGCATCGAGCGCATGATCGTAACCTTCGGCGATATAGCCGCCCTGCGCGGCATCGACCGGCGGCGTTTCGACGAGCGCGCGCGTCAGCTCGTCGACGAGCGCGCCATGGCCGTCGAGGCCGGGGAGCAGGCGCGCGAGCAGCGGCGGCAGGTCGGCGCGCCGCGCGAGCCGTTCGCGCAAGCTTCGCGCGCCGCCGAGCGCGTCGCGCAACTGCGCCAGATCGCGCGGGCCGCCGCGCCGCGCGACGAGGCGCCCCAGCGCGCGCCCGGCGTCGGGCAGCGCACGGAGCGCCGCGCGCAAATCGCCGCGCCACAGCGCATCTTGCGCGAGCGCATCGACGAGATCGAGCCGGTCGAGGATCGCCGCGCGGTCGGTGAGCGGGCTCGCAAGATCGTCGGCGAGCAGGCGCGCGCCCGCCGCGGTGACGGTACGGTCGATCGTGCCGAGCAGGCTGCCCTCGCGCGTTCCGGCCATCGTGCGGACGAGTTCGAGGCTTTCGCGCGTCGCGGCGTCGATCGCCATGCGGTCCGACGCAAGGTGGCGCACCGGCGGCTGGAGGAAAGTCGGGCCGCCGGTCCCGACATGGTCGAGATAGGCAAGCAGCGCGCCCATCGCGGCGATTTCGCTGCGTGAAAACTGGCCGAAGCCGTCGAGCGTCCGAACGCCGAAAAATGCTTCGAGCCGTTTCTGTGCGGCGGTGCTGGCAAAGTCCGACGCCGGACGACGCACGACCTGCCGCGCCGACGAGATCGGCAGGTCTTCGGCGCTTTCGCTGAGCAGCAGTTCGGACGGCGCCAGCCGCGCGAGTTCGGCGTCAACGGCATCGGGGCGCACCGTGACGACCTCGAACCGCCCGGTCGAGATGTCGGCGGCGGCGATCGCCACCTCGCGCTCGCCGCCGACCTCTGCCAGCGCGGCGAGGCGATTGGCGCTGCGCCCTTCGAGCAGGCTTTCCTCGGTCAGCGTGCCCGCGGTGACGAAGCGCACAATGTCGCGCGCGACGAGCGCCTTCGACCCGCCGCGCGCCTTGGCTTCGGCGGGCGTTTCGACCTGCTCGGCGATCGCGACGCGGTGCCCCGCGCGGATCAGCCGCGCGAGATAGGATTCAGCGGCGTGAACCGGCACCCCGCACATCGGCACCGGCTGTCCGTCATGTTCGCCGCGCGAGGTCAGCGCGATGTCGAGCGTCGCCGCGGCCGCCTTGGCATCGTCGAAGAACAGCTCGAAAAAATCGCCCATCCGATAGAAGAGCAGGCAGTCGCCCGCCTTCTCCTTCAGGGCCCAGTACTGCGCCATCATCGGCGTCGCGCCGGACGCGGCGGCGTTGCTGTTGGCGGGACGGGGAGCGGTGGCGGCCATCGCCCCCTGCTTAGTGATTGGGGGCGGCATGGCAAGGTCGGAGGGGAGATGAGGCTGGAATGGCGGGTGTGGGGTGGGGGAGCTGCCATAAAGCCCTCTCCCCTTCAGGGGAGAGGGTTGGGAGAGGGGGACCATCCAAACCCCTCTCAACTCCGGCTAGCCAGCAAGCTGGCAAGCCTGCGTATCTCTCCCCTGAAGGGGAGAGAGCCACTATGTCCTCTTCCGGTCGCTTCCTGCCCTTCGTCATCCTGGACTTGACCCGGGATCCATGGCTGCACCGTCGTTATGGACCCCGGATCAAGTCCGGGGTGACGACGATCGACTATCCTCCCCTTCGCCACCCACACCCAACATTGGCGGTTACATTTTCGCGAGGTCGCGTTAGGGGAAAGGCTCGGGCGCGCATCTTGTGGATCATATGAGAGGATTGAATATGGACGGCGGTAGCAAGGTGCAGTTTTCCGACCGCGAGGCCCTGCTTTACCACGAACATGGCCGACCGGGGAAAATCGAGATCGTCGCGTCGAAGCCGATGGCGACGCAGCGCGATCTGAGCCTTGCCTATTCGCCCGGCGTCGCGGTGCCGGTGAAAGCGATCGCCGAAGATCCCGCCAGGGCCTATGACTATACGATCAAGGGCAATCTGGTCGCCGTCATCTCGAACGGGACCGCGATCCTGGGGCTCGGCAACCTCGGCGCGCTCGCGTCGAAACCGGTGATGGAAGGCAAGGCGGTGCTGTTCAAGCGCTTTGCCGACGTCGATTCGATCGATCTCGAGGTCGATACCGAAGACCCGCAGCGTTTCATCGAGGCGGTCGAACTGCTCGCGCCGAGCTTTGGCGGCATCAACCTGGAAGACATTGCCGCGCCCAATTGTTTCATCATCGAGGCCGCGCTGAAAGAGCGGATGAACATTCCGGTGTTCCATGACGACCAGCATGGCACCGCGATCATCACCGCCGCGGGGCTGATCAACGCCTGTTACCTGACCGGGCGCGACCTCGCGACGGTCAAGGTCGTCGTCAACGGCGCAGGGGCGGCGGCGATCGCGTGCACCTCGCTCATCAAATCGATGGGCGTACGCCACGAAAATGTCATCATGTGCGACCGCAAGGGCACGATCTATCAGGGCCGTACCGAGGGCATGGACCAGTGGAAGTCCGCCCACGCCGTCCCGACCGAGGCGCGCGACCTGACCGAAGCGCTGGTCGGCGCCGACGTGTTCCTTGGCCTCTCCGCCGCGGGCGCGCTGAAGCCCGAGATGGTCAAGGACATGGCGCCGGCGCCGATCATCTTTGCGATGGCGAACCCCGATCCCGAAATCTCGCCGCCAGATGCCCGTGCAGCAAGACCTGACGCGATCATCGCGACGGGGCGCTCGGACTATCCGAACCAGGTCAATAATGTGCTGTGCTTCCCCTTCATCTTCCGCGGCGCGCTCGACGTCCACGCGACCGCGATCAACGAGGAGATGAAGATCGCCGCGGCCTATGCAATCGCCGACCTCGCGCGCCAGCAGGTGCCCGAAGAGGTCGCCGCGGCCTATGGCGGGCGCGCGTCGAGCTTTGGCCCCGAATATATCATCCCCTCGCCCTTCGACCCGCGGTTGATGGAAATCGTTCCCGCCGCGGTCGCCAAGGCGGCGATGGCGACGGGCGTCGCGCAGAAACCGATCGCCGATCTCGACGCCTATCGCACGTCCTTGCGCGCGCGGCTCAACCCGACGACCTCGGTGCTCACCCTCGCTTATGAAGCCGCGCGGACCAACCCGAAGCGCGTCGTCTTTGCCGAGGGCGAAGAAGAAACCGTGCTGCGCGCCGCGATCCAGTTCCGCGACGGCGGTTACGGCACACCGGTGCTCGTCGGGCGCGAAGGGCTGCACGACAAGCTGCGCGCGATGGGCGTCGCCGACGCCGAAAGCTTCGAGGTCCACAACAGCGTCAATTCGCCGCATGTCCCCGCGATGGTCGACATGCTCTACGAGCGGCTCCAGCGCCGCGGATATCTGCGCCGCGATGTCGAACGGATGGTCAACCGCGACCGCAACATCTTTGGCTCGCTGCTGCTCAAAATGGGGCTGGGCGATGCGATGATCACCGGCACGACGCGCACCTATTCGCAGACGATGCGCGAAATCCGCCGCGTGATCGACCATGCCGAGGGCAAGACGCCGTTCGGCATCCATGTCCTCGTCGACCAGCATCACACCATCTTCATGGCCGACACGACGGTCAACGAGCGTCCATCGGCCGAAATGCTCGCCGACATCGCCGAACGCACCGCGCAGGTCGCGCGGCGGATGGGGCACGAACCGCGCGTCGCTTTCCTGTCCTATTCGACCTTCGGCAACCCCGAGGGGAGCTGGCTGGAGAATATCCGCGAGGCGGTCGCGATCCTCGACCGGCGCCAGCCCGCCTTCGAATATGAAGGCGAAATGGCGCCCGACGTCGCGCTGAATGCCAAGGTGATGAAAAACTATCCCTTCTGCCGCCTGTCGGGGCCCGCCAATGTGCTGGTGATGCCGGGGCTGCAATCGGCGAACCTGTCGGCGAAGCTGCTGCGCGAACTCGGCGGCGGCGCGGTGATCGGCCCGATGCTGGTCGGTATGGAACATCCCGTGCAGGTCGCGACGATGGCGTCGACCGCATCGGACCTGGTAACGCTGGCCGTGCTCGCCGCGGGCGGGATCGCGCAATAGCATAAGGGCGCGTCGCCCCCGCGAAGGCGGGGACCGTTATCGGGGTAGCGCAAGGCCGCCAGCGGCCCCCGCCTTCGCGGGGGCGACGGCTCTAATCCGTTTCCAGGATTTACGGCCCCGTCGGCGCCCCGGCACCCGGCGCGCCGACGGCGCCGATATTGCCGAAAATATCCTCGAAGAAGCTGCGCTCGCGGCCGAGCGTCGGCGTCTTGTCGCCTTCGGGGCTGATCTTGCTCACCAGTTCGAGCCCGGTGCGGTCGACTGCGGCGACATTGCCCGCGGCATCGAACCGGATACGCAGCACCTGCTGCGCGATCGGCCGCGGCTTGGCGAAGGCAAGCTGGCGCGTTTCGCGCGACACATAATAATATTCGCCGGTCCCGAACTGGCCGACGAAAGTGGGCCGACCGAGCGTGCGTTCGACCGATTCGCGATTGTCGACCCCCGGCGTGATCGCCTCGGTCAGCGCCGGATCGACGACATAGCCCTGCCGCCCCTTGAGCTGCGCGCAACCGCTGGTTGCGAGCAGGGCGGCAAGGCCCAGGAGGACGAGGCGCGCGCGGGGGGCGGAAAAGGCAGGAATCGCATTCGGCATATCAATCTCCGTTGCGCCGGTCCGCCGCTGCGTCGGGCGGTGGCGCTGGCTCTCGCGCCTCTTAACCGCAAGCGGCGATCGCGCACAAGCCGCTTGTGCCGCGGCAAAGCTTGCCACAAGCTGACCGGCGCCCCTTTTCGCGCAGCGCGAATGCACCTAAGCAGCGGCGATGTTTTCCTTACGCAAATGGTTCCGATCCGATCCCGACCCGCGTGAGGCGCGCCGCCCGCTGTGGAATGCGGTGGTCGCCACCGCGCGCGCGCCGCACTGGTATGTCGAAGGCGGCGTTCCCGACACACTCGACGGCCGGTTCGACATGGTGAGCCTGGTGACGGCGCTGGTGCTGCACCGCATCGACGACGACCCCGAACAGGCGCTTGCCGGTGTCCAGCTCACCGAATTGTTCGTGAGCGACATGGACGGGCAGATGCGCCAGATCGGCTTTGGCGACATGGTCGTCGGCAAGCAGGTCGGGCGGATGATGGGGGCGCTCGGCGGACGTCTCGGCGCCTATCGCGCGCCCGACGGATCGGACGCGCTGCGCGCGGCGCTGATCCGCAACCTGTGGCGCGGCAAGGCGCCGGACGACGCGGCGCTGACGCATGTGATGGCCGCGGTAGCGGCGCTGCGCGGCGCGCTTGCCGCGATGCCGGTCGCCGAACTGGTCGCCACCGACCGCCTGCCCGGAGCGCAAGGTTGAGCGCCGCACCCGAGTTTTCGCTGGTCGTCACGCTCGCCGACGCAGCGCATGGCCGCGACATCGCGGTCGAGGCCGACGCTGGCGCGCGCGCGCGGATCGCCGGGCGGCTCGGCCTGATCGCGCTCGATCATTTTGCGCTGACCGCCAGCCTGCGCGCCGTCGCCGGGGGCTTTGCGGCGACGGGCGAGATCAGGGCCAAGGTCGTGCAGGCGTGCGCCGCGACCGCGCTGCCCGTCCCCGCGGGCATCGCCGAGCGCTTCGACCTGCGCTTCCTGCGCGACGTCGATGCCCCGGTGGGCGAGGATGAAGAGATTGAAATCGGCCGCGACGAGCTCGACCTGCTGCCGCTCGAGGGCGACCGCGCCGATCTGGGCGAAGCCGCGGTGCAGACGCTGTCGCTCGCGCTCGACCCCTTTCCGCGCCATCGCGACGCCGACCGCATCCTTGGCGAAAAGGGCGTGCTCAGCGAGGAAGCGGCGGGGCCCTTCGCGGCGCTTGCCAAATTGCGCGGCAAACCCGGCGGTTAGAAACCGTCGCCCCCCGCGAAGGCGGGGGGCGACGGTCGCTTTCAAACGGTAATCGCTAACGGCGCTTGTCGGGCTTCGGCTTCGCGTCTTCCTCAACCAGATCGGCGACCGCGGCGTCGAGGCCCGATTCATCGCCGGGTTCATCCTTCGCCGCGGGGACTTCGGCGTCAGGCGCGTCGGCCTCCTCCGCCGCCTTTTCGTCGCGTGTCGGCGGCAGCGCGCCGCCGAGCGCCTCGGCCAGCCCGCGCAGCTGCTCGCCGATCACCCGGTCGACCGCGGGCGCGATGTCGGCGACCTTGAAGCGCATATAGCCCCCGACGACATAGTCGAAGCGCAGCGCGCTGCCCGTCGGGGTTTCCTTGATCTGGATCGTCAGCGTGGCGTTCAGCGCCTCGCCCTGCAGCGGGCCAAAGGCGCCCGAGAGGCGGAGCAGCTCGTTCGGCCGCGCAAAAAGGATGCGCGCGTGCTGGACGCTGCCGAGCCCGGCGTCGGCGTCCGGCAATTTTTCACAGAAGCAGCCCCCGGCCTGCGAGTCGAGCCAGAAGTTCGCCGCATCGCCCGACCAGCTATGATCCTTTGACCACCAGCTCTGCGGCATCCGCAGCATCTTCCACACATCGGCGGGCGCCGCGGCGACCTGCGCCGTGTGCGCGACGGTGAAGCCGGTTTCGCTCTGGTCGATGACCTTGGCGTTGGTCGCGGGCGCGAACGCAAGCGCGGCCAATGCGGCGACACCTGCAAAATATCCCGAAATTGCCATCAAGCATTTCCCCCCTTGCCCCCTCAATAACGGGCAGCGGCAGGGCTGGCTAGCCAGCGGTGCCGAGGATCGTTTCGATCGCGTCGTTGACCCGGTCGATCGGCGCCATGCCATCGACCCGGGTGACGATGCCCCGCGCTTCATAGATCGGCAGGATCGGCGCGGTCTTCGCCCGATATTCGACCATGCGTGTGCGCACGGTGTCCTCATTGTCGTCGGGACGGCGTTTGAACTCTTTCGACCCGCAAACATCGCAGATGTCGGCGACCTTGGGCAGCTTGTAGCGGTCGTGATAGCCCTCGCCGCACCGGGCGCAACTGAAACGGCCGGTGATGCGATCGACGAGCGCATCCTCATCGACGACGAGTTCGATGACATGGTCGAGCGTGCGCCCGCGTGCCGACAAAATGCCGTCGAGCGCGTCGGCCTGTGCCGCGGTGCGCGGATAGCCATCGAAGATCACCGAAACATCGGGACCGAGTTCGTCGAGCCGCTCGCCGATCAGCCCCGACACGATCGCGTCCGAGACCAGCTCGCCCGCGTCCATCACCGCCTTGGCCTGAAGCCCGATGGGGGTTCCCGCCTTGACCGCGGCGCGCAACATGTCGCCGGTCGACAGCTGGACCATGCCATGCTCATCCTCGAGCCGCGATGCCTGCGTTCCCTTGCCTGCCCCCGGCGGGCCGAGCAGAATGATATTGAGCGTCATGAAAGGCCCCTGTCCCCTGCGTGTTGCCGCCTGCCCTAACGAAGCCGTCAGCGCCGCGCAACGCCACCCTTCAATTTCGCCTTCTTGATCAGGTCGCCATATTGATGCGCGAGCATGTGGCTCTGGATCTGGCTGATCGTGTCGATCGTCACATTGACGATGATCAGCAGGCTGGTGCCGCCGAGGTAGAAAGGCAGCCCCGACTGGGCGATGAAATACTCCGGCACCAGACAGATGACCGCGAGATAGGCCGCGCCGATCACCGTGATGCGCGTCAGCACGAAGTCGAGGTAGGTGGCGGTGTTCTTGCCCGGACGGATGCCGGGGATGAAGCCGTTCTGCTTCTTCAGATTCTCGGCGGTTTCTTCGGGGTTGAAGACGACCGCGACGTAAAAGAAGCAGAAGAAGATGATGCCTGCGGCATAGAGCGCCATATAGAGCGGCTGGCCGTGCGCGAGATATTGATTGAGCGTGATCAGGAAATCGCCCCACGCGGTATCGCCCTGGACATTATTGCCCATCATCTGCGTGACGGTGAGCGGCATGAGCAGCAGCGACGAGGCAAAGATAGGCGGGATGACGCCCGCGGTGTTGACCTTCAATGGCAGGTGGCTGCGATCGGCCTGCATCACCCCGCGCTGCGTCGCGCGCTTCGGATACTGGACGAGGACGCGGCGCTGCGCCCGCTCCATGAAGCTGATGAAGGCGATGATGGCGATGCCGCCGACGATCACCGCGACGACGGTGCCGCCGCCCATCGACCCTTCGCGCACCTGCGTGAACATCTGCGCGAAACTGCGCGGAAGCTGCGCGAGAATGCCCGCCATGATGATGAGCGAGACGCCGTTGCCGATACCGCGGCTGGTGATCTGTTCGCCGAGCCACATCAGGAACAGCGTGCCGCCGACGATCGAGATGACGGCGCCGATGCGGAACATCATGCCGGGATCGACGACCGCGGCGATCCCCTGCGACGCACCGAGCGTTTCGAGACCGACGGCGATGAAATAGCCCTGGACCGCGGTGAGCACGACGGTGCCGTAGCGCGTATATTGGTTGAGCTTCTTGCGCCCGCTTTCGCCCTCTTTCTTGAGAGCGGCAAGGCTGGGCGAAAGCGCCGCGGCGAGCTGCACGACGATCGACGCGGTGATATAGGGCATGACGCCGAGCGCGATGATGCTCATGCGCTCGAGGCTGCCGCCCGAGAAGGTGTTGAAGATGTCGAGCACGCCGCCCGAGGCGGCCTGCGAATAGAGGTTCGCCAGTGCGACGGGGTCGACGCCCGGAAGCGGCACGAACGACAGGAAGCGAAAGACGATCAGCGCGCCGATCGTGAACCAGATGCGGTTCTTGAGTTCGGTCGCCTGACCGAATTTCGAGAAATTGAGGTTGGAAGCAAGCTGGTCGGCGCGAGAGGCCATGGGTGTTTTCCTCGAGGATATCCGGGCCGCGCCCCCCGCGACCCGGCGCCTATGTGCGTTCGCCGATCGCGAAGCGCAAGGGGAAAGGCCTATTTACAGACGCGGCCCTTGCAGGCCCCATCTATCCGTTCGCATCGAGCGAAGTCGAGATGCCCCTCGACCCTATGCCGTTCCGATGGGTGTCTCGACTTCGCTCGACACGAACGGGAAATATCGGTCTTAAAATAACAAAGGGCGGTTCGTGCTGCGAACCACCCTTTGCCTTAAATCAGGCGTTCTTGGCAGCCGCTTCGGCCTTGCGCGTCGCCTTCTTGCCGTCGCCTTCGGGCCTGGCTTCGGGCAGTTCGACCTTGCCGCCGGCCTTTTCGACCGCTTCAATCGCGCCCTTCGACGCGCCCGCGACCGCGAAAGTCACCTTGGCGGTCAGTTCGCCCTTGGCGAGGAGGCGGACGCCGTCCTTGCCACCGCGGGCGACGCCAGCGGCCTTGAGCGCGGCGTGGTCGATCGTCGCCTTGGCGTCGAGCTTCTTCGCGTCGATCAGCTTCTGGACCATGCCCAGATTGACGATCGCGAAATCCTTGCCGAAGATATTGTTGAAGCCGCGTTTCGGGATACGCATGTGGAGCGGCATCTGGCCGCCCTCGAAGCCGTTGATCGCGACGCCGCTGCGCGCCTTCTGGCCCTTCTGGCCGCGGCCGGCGGTCTTGCCCTTGCCCGAGCCGATGCCGCGCCCGACGCGCATCCGGCCCTTGCGGGCGCCATTGTTGTCACGCAGTTCGTTAAGCTTGATCGTCATGTCTTGCACTCGCTTTCGCTATGTTCGCGCTATGGATAAAGCCCCTCCCCTTCAGGGGAGGGCGTATTCCGTGTTAGTCGATCACCTCGACCATGTGCGGAAGCTTGCGGATCATGCCGCGCACCTCCGGCGTGTCGACCAGTTCGACCTCGCGGTGCATCTTGCCCAGGCCGAGGCCGGTCAGGATCTTGCGCTGGTCCTTCGGACGGCGGATCGGCGAACCGATCTGGCGGATCTTGATCTTCTTGTCGGCCATCGTCTTACTCCGTCACCGCCGCGGCTTCGGCCTCGGCTGCGCGGTCGGACGCACCGCCACGCTTGATCAGGTCCGAAACCTTCTTGCCGCGGCGCTGCGCGACCGACTTCGGGCTCGTCTGTTCGCCGAGCGCCTCGAAGGTCGCGCGGATCATGTTATAGGGGTTCGAGGTGCCGACCGACTTGGTCACCACATCGGCAACGCCCAGCGATTCGAACACGGCGCGCATCGGGCCACCGGCGATGATGCCGGTCCCGGCGGGCGCCGAACGCAGCGTCACATTGCCGGCGCCGAAGTGGCCGCGACCGTCATGGTGCAGCGTGCGGCCGTCGCGCAGCGGAACGCGGATCATCGCCTTCTTCGCGGCAGCGGTCGCCTTCGAAATGGCTTCGGGCACTTCGCGCGCCTTGCCATGGCCGAAACCGGCGCGGCCCTTGCCGTCGCCGACGACGACGAGCGCGGCGAAACCGAAGCGCTTGCCGCCCTTCACCGTCTTCGACACGCGGTTGATGTGGACGAGCTTTTCGATCAGCTCTTCGCCGCCATCCTCATCGCGCGGGCGACGGTCGTCGCGGCGACCACGGCCACCGTCACGCCCGCCACGGCCGCCATCGCGGCCGCCACCGCCACGACCGCGACGCGGTGCCTGGCTCGTGACTTCGGCGTTGGTGGCTTCGGGGGCCAGGGTCGCTTCGGGCTGGTTGCCCGGACCGGTGCTGTTTTCGTCTGCCATGATTAGAACTCCAATCCGCCTTCGCGCGCCGCGTCGGCCAGCGCCTTGATGCGCCCGTGGAACAGGAAGCCGCCACGGTCGAACACGACCTGCGTCACGCCCGCCTTCTTGGCGGCGGCGGCAAGGCGCTTGCCGACATCGGCAGCCGCCGCGGTGGTCGCACCCGTCTTGCCGCGGACATCCTTGTCGAGCGTCGAGGCGGCGGCCAGCGTCGTGCCGGCGGCATCATCAATAAGCTGCGCATAGATGTGGCGGCCCGAACGGTGCACCGACAGGCGCGGACGCCCGGCGGCGCGCTGGCGGAGCGCAGTGCGGACGCGCTGGCGGCGTTTTTCGAATTGGGTAAGATGTGCCATGGCTTACTTCTTCTTGCCTTCTTTGCGGAAGATGTACTCGCCGCGATATTTGATGCCCTTGCCCTTATAGGGTTCGGGCTTGCGCCAGCGGCGGATTTCCGCCGCAACCTGGCCGACCTGCTGCTTGTCGATGCCGCTGATCTCGATCGTCGTGTTGTCCGGCGTCTTGATCTCGATACCGTCGGGCACCGCGAAATCGACATCGTGGCTGTAGCCAAGCTGCAGCTTCAGATTCTTGCCCTGCGCGTTGGCGCGATAGCCGACACCGGTGATTTCGAGCACCTTGGTGAAACCCTCGGTCACGCCCGTGACGAGATTCTGCACCAGTGTGCGCTGCATGCCCCAGAAGGCGCGGGCTTCACGGCTGTCGTTCGCGGGCTGCACCGAAATGCTGCCGTCGCCGACTTCATATTTGATATTGTCCGACAGCGACATCGCGAGCGTGCCCTTCGGCCCCTTGACCGACAGCTGGCCGCCGTCGATCGCGGCGGTGACGCCGCTCGGGATTTCGACTGCCTTTTTCCCAATGCGCGACATCAGAACACCTCCGCCAGCACTTCGCCGCCGACATTCTGCTCGCGGGCTTCGGCATCCGACAGGACGCCCCGCGGCGTCGACACGATGGTGATGCCAAGGCCGTTGCGCACGATCGGCAGCTCTTTCGAGCCCGAATAGACGCGGCGGCCCGGCTTGGACACGCGGGCCACGTGGCGGATCGCCGGCTGGCCCTCGAAATACTTCAGCTCGATGCGGATGCCCTTGTGCTGGCCCTTCGCGCCCAGCGCTTCTTCGCTGTAGCCGCGGATATAGCCTTCGCGCTGGAGCACGTCGAGGACACGGACGCGCAGCGTCGAAGCCGGCGTCAGGACGCTGTCCTTCTTCGCCTGCTGGCCGTTGCGGATGCGGGTGAGCATATCACCCAAAGGATCGGTCATTGCCATCTTGCGTCTTCCTTACCAGCTCGACTTCACAACGCCGGGGATCAGGCCCTTGTTGGCCAGATCGCGGAGCTGCACACGGCACAGCCGGAACTTGCGATAATAGGCGCGCGGCCGGCCCGTCAGCTCGCACCGGTTGCGGATGCGGGTCGGGTTGCCGTTGCGCGGGATTTCCGCCATCTTGAGGCGCGCGATCAGCCGTTCGCCATCGTCGAGCGAGCTATCCGCGGCTATCGCCTTCAGCTTCGCATAACGGCCGGCATATTTCTTCACCAGCTTCTTGCGACGCTCATTCTTGTTCACCGAACTCAGTTTCGCCATGACTTAAGTTCTCTTTCCTTCTTGAAAGAGCCTGCCTGGTCCCTTGAAAGGGATCAGGCGGCTTCCTTTTCCTGCGCTTCGATCGGGAAGGGGAAGCCGAACAGCCTGAGCAGTTCGCGGGCCTCTTCGTCGGTGCGAGCGGTGGTGGTGACGATCACGTCCATGCCGCGCACCTGGTCGATGCGGTCATAGTTGATCTCGGGGAAGATGATCTGCTCTTTCAGGCCCATGGCATAGTTGCCACGGCCATCGAAGCTTTTCGCCGATACGCCGCGGAAGTCGCGGATGCGCGGCATCGCGATCGTGATCAGCCGGTCGAGGAACTCGTACATGCGTTCGCGGCGCAGCGTGACCTTGCAACCGATCGGCATGCCTTCGCGCAGCTTGAACTGCGCGATCGACTTCTTCGCCTTGGTGACGACGGGCTTCTGACCGGCGATGAGCTCCATCTCGGCAGCGGCCGCTTCGACCTTCTTCTTGTCCTGCGTGGCTTCGCCGACACCCATGTTGAGGGTGATCTTCTCGATCTTCGGCACTTCCATCGCATTTTTATAACCAAACTTGTCGGTCATCGCCTTGACGATCTTGTCGTCATACAGCTTCTTCATGCGCGGGGTGTAATTGTCAGCCATTGATCGTCTCCCCGGACTTCACGGCCACGCGGACCTTCTTGCCGTCCCTGGTTTCAAAACGAACGCGCGTCGGCTTGCCGGTCTTGGGGTCGGCCAGCGCGACCTTGCTCGCGAACAGCGGCGCTTCCTTGCGTTCGAGACCGCCCTGCGGGTTCTGCTGGGTCGGCTTGCGGTGACGGGTGATGACATTGACGCCCGCAACGACGACCTTGCCGTCCTTCGGCAGCGCCTGCGTCACTTCACCGGTCTTGCCCTTGTCCTTGCCGGACAGGACGACGACCGTGTCGCCCTTCTTGATCTTGTTCGCCATGGTCAGAGCACCTCCGGCGCCAGGCTGATGATCTTCATATAGCCGCGGCCGCGCAGTTCGCGGACGACGGGGCCGAAGATACGCGTGCCGATCGGCTCTTCATTCTTGTTGACGAGCACGGCGGCGTTGCTGTCGAACCGGATCACCGACCCGTCGGCGCGGCGCACATCCTTGGCGGTGCGGACGATGACGGCGCGATGCACGTCGCCCTTCTTCACCTTGCCGCGCGGCTGCGCCTCCTTGATCGACACGACGATGACGTCGCCCACGCCGGCGGTGCGACGCTTCGACCCGCCCAGCACCTTGATGCACTGGACACGCTTCGCGCCGCTGTTGTCGGCGACTTCCAATTGTGACTGCATCTGGATCATCGATGCATTTCCTTCTTCCTTGGCCTACCGGGCCGTCCCGGCGGTTCCGTGAAAATCTGACGAAGCCCTCAGGCTTCGGCCGCTTTCGCCTTGGTCGAGGTTTCGACCTTGTCGAGCACCTTCCAGGTCTTCAGCTTCGAAATCGGCTTCGTTTCCTCGATGCGGACGGTTTCGCCAGCCTTGATGGCGTTGTCCTCATCGTGGGCGTGATACTTTTTCGAACGGCGGATGATCTTGCCGTACAGAGGGTGCTTCACCTTCCGCTCGACCTTCACCACGACGGTCTTGTCGCCCTTGTCGGACACCACCGTGCCGGTCAGAATGCGCTTCGGCATGACGTGTCTCCTTATTTCGCGGCCGAGCGCGCACGCTCGGTCTGCACGGTCTTGATGCGGGCGATCGAGCGCCGCACTTCCTTGACGCGCGAAGCCTTTTCGAGCTGGCCGGTCGCCGCCTGGAAGCGGAGGTTGAACGCCTCGCGCTTGAGTTCGCCGAGCTGTTCGGCGAGCTGATCGTCGGTCTTGGCCTTGAAATCGTCGGTCTTGGCCATGTCCTTAGCCCTCCAGGTGCGAGGTGTCGCCGAGGCGGGCGATCACCTTCGTCTTGATCGGCAGCTTCATCGCCGCACGCTCGAATGCCAGCGCGGCCACGGGGCCGGGAACGCCGTCGAGTTCGAACAGGATGCGACCGGGCTTGACGCGGGCGGCCCAGTATTCGGGCGAACCCTTGCCCTTGCCCATGCGGACTTCGGCCGGCTTCGACGACACGGGGACGTCGGGGAAGATACGGATCCACAGGCGGCCCTGGCGCTTGATCGCGCGGCTGATCGCGCGGCGCGCCGCTTCGATCTGGCGCGCGGTGATGCGCTCGGGTTCCATCGCCTTCAGGCCATAGGAGCCGAAGTTCAGGCTGGTTCCGCCCTTGGCATTGCCATGGATGCGGCCCTTGAAAGCCTTGCGGAACTTGGTTTTTTTCGGTTGCAGCATGTCAGCGTTCCTTAGCGGCGATCTTCACGCGCCGGACGGACACCCGTCGTCTGCGCATCGAGCATCAGACGGTCGGTCGCCATCGGGTCGTGACCCAGTATCTCGCCCTTGAAGATCCACACCTTGATCCCGCACACGCCATAGGCGGTGTGCGCTTCGGCCTCGGCATAATCGACATTGGCGCGCAGCGTGTGCAGCGGCACCCGGCCTTCGCGATACCATTCGGTGCGTGCGATTTCCGCGCCGCCCAGACGGCCGGCGCAGTTGATGCGGATGCCTTCGGCGCCGAGACGCATCGCCGACTGGACGGCGCGCTTCATCGCGCGGCGGAAGGCGACGCGGCGTTCGAGCTGGTCGGCGATGCCCTGCGCGACGAGCTTGGCGTCAACTTCGGGCTTGCGGATTTCGACGATGTTCAGCGACACGTCGCTGCCCGTCATCTCGCCCAGCTTCTTGCGCAGCTTTTCGATGTCGGCGCCCTTCTTGCCGATGATGACGCCCGGACGGGCGGCATAGATCGACACGCGGCACAGCTTGGCGGGACGCTCGATCACGACCTTCGAGATCGCCGCCTGCGGCAGGGCCTTGAACACATATTGGCGGATCTTCAGATCCTCGACCAACATGCGGCCATAGTCTTCGCCTTCGGCGAACCAGCGGCTGTCCCAGGTGCGGTTGACCTGCAGGCGCAGGCCGATCGGATTGCTCTTCTGGCCCATCTTACGCCTCTTCTTCCTGTTCGCGCACGACGATGCGGATGCGGCTGAACGGCTTGACGATCCGGGTCGACTTGCCGCGGCCGCGTGCGTGCCAGCGCTTCATCGAGAGCGACTTGCCGACGCTCGCTTCCTTGACGACGAGGGCGTCGACGTCGAGATTGTGGTTGTTTTCCGCGTTGGCGACGGCGCTGGCGAGAACCTTGCGCACGTCGACGGCCATCGCCTTCTTCGAAAAGGCGAGGACGTTCATCGCGTCTTCGACCTTGCGGCCGCGGATCAGCGCGGCGACGAGGTTGAGCTTCTGCGCCGAGCCGCGGATCTGCGTGCCGACCGAGAGCGCCTCATTGTCCGCAACGCGGCGGGGGGACTTTTCCTTGCCCATTAGCGTTTGCCCTTCTTGTCAGCCGCGTGGCCGGGGAAGAAGCGCGTCGGCGCAAATTCACCCAGTTTCATGCCGACCATGTCTTCATTGACCGACACCGGCACGAACTTGCGGCCGTTGTAGACGTTGAAGGTCAGCCCGACGAACTGCGGCAGGATGGTGGACCGGCGCGACCAGGTCTTGATCGGGGCAGTGCTGCCGCCTTCCTGGGCCGTTTCGGCTTTCTTGAGGAGATGAAGGTCCACGAACGGACCCTTCCAGACCGAGCGAGCCATGGCTTACCTCTTCTTCTTCGCGTGACGCGACCGGATGATCATCTTGTCGGTCGACTTGTTGTGACGGGTCCGGGCGCCCTTGGTCGGCTTGCCCCACGGGGTGACCGGATGACGACCGCCCGAGGTGCGGCCTTCGCCACCGCCGTGCGGGTGATCGACCGGGTTCTTGGCGACACCGCGCGTCAGCGGGCGCTTGCCGAGCCAGCGGTTGCGGCCGGCCTTGCCCAGATTGGTGTTCTGGTTGTCGGGGTTCGACACCGCGCCGACCGTGCCCATGCACTCGCCGCGGATGTACCGCTGTTCGCCCGAACCGAGACGCACGATGACAAGGCCGCGGTCACGACCGACGACCTGCGCATAGGTGCCGGCCGAACGGGCGATCTGGCCGCCCTTGCCCGGCTTCATCTCGATATTGTGGACGATCGTGCCGACCGGCATCTGCGCGAGTTCCATCGCATTGCCAGGCTTCACGTCGGTTTTCTTGCCCGCGACGATCGTGTCGCCGACCGCCAGGCGCTGCGGCGCCAGGATATAGGCGAGTTCGCCGTCCTCATATTTGACGAGGGCGATGAACGCCGTGCGGTTGGGGTCATATTCCAGCCGTTCGACGGTCGCCGGCACGTCCCACTTGCGACGTTTGAAGTCGATAAAGCGGTACTTCTGCTTGTGGCCGCCGGCGATGCCGCGCGAGGTCACATGCCCCTTGTTGTTGCGACCCCCGGTCTTGCGCTTGCCTTCGGTCAGCGCCTTGACGGGCTTGCCCTTCCACAGCGCCGACTTGTCGACGAGGATCAGGCCGCGCTGTCCGGGGCTCGTCGGATTATAGGATTTGAGTGCCATTTTTTCTGCCTTCCCCTATCCGTCAGACGCCGGTGGTGACGTCGATCGACTGGCCTTCGGCCAGGCGGACGATCGCCTTCTTCACGTCGCTGCGGGTGTAGGGCTTGCCCTTCCAGCGCTTGGTCTTGCCCTTGGTGACGAGCGTGTTCACGCCCACCACCTTGACATCGAACAGCGCCTCGACGGCGGCCTTGATCGCGGGCTTGGTCGCGTCGCGCGCGACCTTGAACACCACGGCGTTGTTTTCGCTGAGCAGCGTCGACTTTTCGGTGATCACCGGAGCGAGGATCACGTCATAGTGCCGTGCGTCGACTGTTTTTGCCTTAGCCATTGCAGCGTGCCTCCAGCTTTTCGACCGCCGCGCGGGTCAGGACCAGCGTGTCGGCACGGACGATGTCATAGACATTGGCACCGATCGCGGGCAGCGCATCGACACCGATCAGGTTGGCCGAAGCCATCGCGAAGCTTTCGTGAACCGCGTCCCCGTCGATGAACAGCGCGCGCTTGCCGAGGTCGAGCTTGCCGAGCTTGCCGGCGAGCGCCTTGGTCTTCGCGTCCTTGAGCTCGAGCGTGTCGATGACGACGAGCTTGCCGCCCTTCGCCTTGTCGCTCAGCGCCATCTTGAGGCCGAGGGTGCGGATCTTCTTGTTCAGCGAGTGACCGAAGGTGCGGGCCCGCGGGCCGTGCGCCTTGCCGCCGCCGATGAAGATCGGCGCCCGGCGGTCGCCGTGACGCGCCGTACCGCCGCCCTTCTGGCGACCGAACTTCTTGCCGGTGCGGGCGACGTCGCTGCGCTCGCGGGCGGCGCGGGCCGGGCCGCGGCGCTTTTCGAGCTGCCAGGCGACGACACGGTGCAGGATGTCGGCACGCGCATCGAGCCCGAAGACGTCGTCGTTAAGGTCGATGTCGGCGCCAGCCTTGCCATCGAGGGTCTGAACCTTGATCTTCATGATCAGGACTCCTGTGCGCCGTCGGTCGCCGCGGTGTCGACGACAGCCTCTTCGGCCGGCGTTTCGACCGGCGCGTCAGCCGGGGCAGTGTTTGTGTTGGCCGCGCTCTTGATGCTCGCCGGATAGGGAGCCTCGGGGTGGCGCGGCAGCTTCACCGCATCGCGGACGAGCAGCCAGCCGCCCTTCGATCCGGGGACCGAACCCTTGACGAAGAGAAGGCCGCGCTCGGCATCGGTGCGGACGATTTCGAGATTCTGCTGGGTGCGGTTGCGCGCGCCCATGTGACCGGCCATCTTCTTGTTCTTGAAGACGCGGCCCGGATCCTGGCGGTTGCCCGTCGAACCATGCGCACGGTGGCTGATCGAAACGCCGTGGGTGGCGCGCATACCGCCGAAGCCCCAGCGCTTCATCGCGCCGGCAAAGCCCTTGCCCTGCGTCACGCCCTGAATGTCGACCATCTGGCCGGCGACGAAATGGTCGGCCGACAGTTCGGCGCCGACGTCGAGCGTCGCGTCGTCGGCGACGCGGAACTCGACGAGCTTCGCCTTGGGTTCGACCTCGGCCTTGCCATAGGCGCCGCGCTGCGGCTTGGCGACATTCTTCGCCTTCGCCGTGCCGGCACCCAGTTGAACGGCCACATAGCCGTCGCGTTCCTTATCGCGCACGGAAACGACCTGACAGCCTTCAAGGCTCAGGACGGTGACGGGCACATGGCGGCCATCATCCTGAAACAGGCGGGTCATCCCCATTTTTTTCGCGATCACGCCAGTCCGCATGATCCATACTCCTGAACAGAGGCCGGGCGGACCATTCCGCACGGCTTGCGAGACCCCGTCGGACCTGTCCGACGAGAACCCTCCCAGCCCATATTTCGATGCGTCGCCCCGTCCGGGCTGAGGTGCCGCCATCCCGAAGGAAGGCGGCGAGACGGGGGACGCAGCCCGGACCAAATCTCTTCCGAAGAAGACGTCCGGCGGTATCCTCCGAAACCTGTTGTGTTCCTGCAAAAGCAGGAACCCAGGGCGGCTTCAGCGCGGCCGGTCGGCCGCTTCTACCCTGGGCTCCGGACCAGGTCCGGAGCACGTTGGCCTTACGCCAACTTGATCTCGACATTCACGCCCGCGGCAAGGTCGAGCTTCATCAGCGCGTCGACCGTCTGCGGGGTGGGCTGCACGATGTCGAGCAGCCGCTTGTGGGTGCGCACCTCGAACTGCTCGCGCGACTTCTTGTCGATGTGCGGGCCGCGGTTCACGGTGAATTTTTCAATGCGCGTCGGCAGCGGGATCGGACCGCGAATGAGTGCGCCCGTGCGACGTGCCGTGTCGGCGATGTCGGTGGTGGCCTGATCGAGCACGCGGTGATCAAAGGCCTTCAGGCGAATGCGAATATTCTGCGTTTCCATGACTGTTCCAGTCGAATCCCGTCTAACGATGCGAAAGAGCCGAAATGGCCGGCTCCGACTTCCGCGCTGGAAGTCGGATCGGCCATCGAAAACCTTTAAGCTACGAGCCGCGCGAATCGATCCGAATCGCGCGGCTCGTGGCCCTATATTACTTTGTGACGGTCGCCACAACCCCTGCACCGACCGTGCGGCCGCCTTCGCGAATGGCGAAGCGCAGACCCGGGTCCATGGCGATCGGGGCAATCAGCTTGACCGACAGCTGGACGTTGTCGCCCGGCATGACCATCTCGGTGCCCTCGGGGAGGATGACCTCGCCGGTGACGTCGGTGGTGCGGAAGTAGAATTGCGGACGGTAGTTCGCAAAGAACGGCGTGTGACGACCGCCTTCGTCCTTCGACAGGACATAGACTTCCGAGGTGAACTCGGTGTGCGGCGTGATCGAGCCAGGCTTCGCCAGAACCTGGCCACGCTCGACTTCTTCACGGCCGACGCCGCGGATCAGCGCGCCGATGTTGTCGCCGGCCTGGCCCTGGTCGAGCAGCTTGCGGAACATTTCGACGCCGGTGACGACGGTCTTCTTGGTGTCCTTGATGCCGACGATCTCGACTTCTTCGCCCACCTTGACAACGCCGGTTTCGACGCGGCCGGTGACGACGGTGCCGCGACCCGAGATCGAGAACACGTCTTCGATCGGCATCAGGAAGGGCTTGTCGAGCGGACGTTCCGGCTGCGGAATCCATTCGTCAACGGCCGCCATCAGCTTCAGGATCGCGTCCTTGCCGATATTGTCGTCGCGGCCTTCGAGCGCCGCGAGCGCCGAACCGGCGATGATCGGGATATTGTCGCCATCGAAGTCGCGCTTCGAAAGTTCTTCGCGGATTTCGAGTTCGACGAGTTCGAGCAGTTCGGGATCGTCGAGCTGGTCGACCTTGTTCAGGAAGACAACCATCGTCGGAACGCCGACCTGCTTCGCGAGCAGGATGTGCTCCTTCGTCTGCGGCATCGGGCCGTCGGCGGCCGACACAACGAGGATCGCGCCGTCCATCTGCGCGGCGCCGGTGATCATGTTCTTCACATAGTCGGCGTGGCCCGGACAGTCGACGTGCGCATAGTGGCGGCTTTCGGTTTCATATTCGACGTGCGCGGTCGAAATGGTGATGCCGCGCTCACGCTCTTCGGGCGCCTTGTCGATGTTCGCGAAGTCGACGGCGGCGTTACCCGCGACGTTTTCGGCGAGCACCTTGGTGATCGCGGCGGTCAGCGACGTCTTGCCATGGTCGACGTGACCGATGGTGCCGATGTTGCAGTGCGGCTTCGTCCGCTCAAATTTAGCCTTGGCCATGATATTGAACCTTCTTGTTCGATGTGTTTGCGTTGATCAGTCCTGGACGAGCCCGCTGAATCAGGCGCCGCCCTTAGTAGGTCTTGCCGCGCGGTGCAAGCCCGCGCGGCCTTACCGTCAGGCCATCTTGGCCTTCACTTCTTCGGCGACGTTGTTCGGCACTTCTTCATAGTGCGAGAACTGCATCGTATATTGCGCGCGCCCCTGGGTGAAGGAACGCAGCTGGTTGACGTAGCCGAACATGTTGGCGAGCGGGACCATCGCCTCGACCACCTGGGCGTTGCCGCGGCTGTCGGTGCCCTGAATCTGCCCGCGGCGGCTGTTGAGGTCGCCGATGACGTCGCCCATGAACTCCTCGGGGGTGACGACTTCGACCTTCATCACCGGCTCGAGCAGCTTGATGCCGGCCTTCGCCGCGACTTCGCGCATCGCCGCGCGACCCGCGATCTCGAACGCGAGCGCCGACGAGTCGACGTCGTGGTACGCACCGTCGGTGAGACGGATTTCGAAGTCGATGATCGGGAAGCCGATCATATGCCCGTTCTCGGCCGCTTCACGCATGCCCTTTTCGACCGACGGAATATATTCGCGCGGGATGTTGCCGCCCTTGATCTCGTCGATGAAGGTGATGCCAGAACCGCGTTCGCCGGGAGCGACGCTGACCTTGACGCGGCCGAACTGGCCCGAACCACCCGACTGCTTCTTGTGGGTATAGTCGACGTCGACCGGCTTCGCGAGCGATTCGCGATACGCCACCTGCGGGGCGCCGACGTTCGCCTCGACCTTGAACTCGCGCTTCATGCGATCGACGAGGATGTCGAGGTGAAGCTCGCCCATGCCCTTGATGATCGTCTGGCCCGATTCATGGTCGGTCGACACGCGGAACGAGGGATCCTCGGCCGCAAGACGGCTCAAGGCAATACCCATCTTTTCCTGATCGGCCTTGGTCTTCGGTTCGACCGACAGCTCGATCACCGGCTCGGGGAACTCCATCCGCTCGAGGATGATCGGCGCGTTCGATGCGCACAGCGTGTCCCCGGTCGTGGTTTCCTTGAGGCCCGCCAGCGCGACGATGTCGCCGGCAAAGGCTTCCTCGATGTCCTCGCGGCTGTTTGCGTGCATCAGCAGCATACGGCCGATCTTTTCCTTCTTGTCCTTGACCGAGTTCAGATAGCTACCCTTGGTCAGCGTGCCCGAATAGATGCGGGCGAAGGTGAGCGAGCCCACGAACGGGTCGTTCATGATCTTGAACGCGAGCATCGACAGCGGCGCCGAATCCGACGTCGCGCGCGAATCGGGCTGTTCGGTGGTCGGGTTGATGCCCTGCACGTCGGGGATGTCGAGCGGCGAGGGCAGATAGTCGACGACCGCGTCGAGCAGCGGCTGGACACCCTTGTTCTTGAACGCCGAGCCGCACAGCACGGGCACAAACGCCTGATTGAGCGTGCCCTTGCGGATCAGCTTCTTGAGCGTCGCGACGTCGGGGACATTGCCTTCGAGATAGGCTTCCATCGCCTCATCGTCCTGTTCGACAGCAAGTTCGACGAGCTTTTCGCGATATTCGGCCGCCTTGTCGGCGAGGTCGGCGGGGATGTCTTCATAGAAGAATTCGGCGCCGAGGCTTTCGTCCTTCCAGATGATTGCGCGTTCGTTGACGAGGTCGACGAGGCCCTTGAAGTCCGATTCGGCGCCGATGGGCAGATAGAGGACGGCCGGGGTCGCGCCGAGGCGATCGATGATCGTCTGGACGCAATAATAGAAATTGGCGCCGGTGCGGTCGAGCTTGTTGATGAAGCACATCCGCGGAACCTTGTATTTGTCGGCCTGGCGCCACACGGTTTCCGACTGCGGCTCGACGCCCGCCACGCCATCGAACGCCGCGACCGCGCCGTCGAGGACGCGAAGCGAGCGCTCGACTTCAATCGTGAAGTCGACGTGTCCGGGGGTGTCGATGATGTTCAGGCGATGTTCGGGGCCCTTGCCCTCATCGGCCTTCCACAGGCAGGTCGTCGCGGCGGAGGTGATGGTGATGCCGCGCTCCTGTTCCTGCTCCATCCAGTCCATCGTCGCGGCGCCGTCATGGACTTCGCCGATCTTGTAGGATTTGCCGGTGTAATAGAGGATGCGCTCGGTCGTCGTGGTCTTGCCGGCGTCGATGTGCGCCATGATACCGAAATTGCGATAACGTTCGAGCGGATGGCTGCGTGCCATGGTCTTTTCCTTGGATTTGGGGGGAAGCCTTTGGAGCCGCCCCCGATATAGGAAGTTTTGTTGCGTTTGCGAGACGGGCCAAAGGCCCGCCTTCGCTTACCAGCGGTAGTGGCTGAAAGCGCGGTTCGCTTCGGCCATGCGGTGCGTGTCTTCGCGCTTCTTGACCGCATTGCCGCGGTTGTTCGAGGCGTCGAGCAACTCGCCCGACAGGCGCGCGGCCATCGTGGTTTCGCTGCGGTTACGCGCGGCGGTGATCAGCCAGCGGATTGCGAGCGCCTGTGCGCGGTCGGGACGGACTTCGACCGGAACCTGATAGGTCGCACCGCCGACGCGGCGGCTGCGCACTTCGATGTTCGGGCGAATGTTCGCGAGCGCCTCGTGAAACACTCCGAGCGGTTCCTTCTTGGCGCGGGCTTCAACCGCTTCCAGAGCACCGTATACGATGCTTTCGGCGACCGACTTTTTCCCGTCCAGCATGACGCTGTTCATGAATTTCGACAGCACGACATCCCCGAAACGGGGATCGGGCAGGATTTCGCGGCGTTCAGGACGACGACGACGAGCCATAGGATATTCCTTTACCAACAGCGTCCCGGCGCAGGTGCGACATCGGGACGATCAATTCACCAGAAAAAGCGGCGCCCTTACTTCGGACGCTTCGCGCCGTACTTCGAACGGCTCTGCTTGCGGTCCTTCACACCCTGCGTATCGAGCACGCCGCGCAGGACGTGGTAACGCACGCCGGGAAGGTCGCGCACGCGGCCGCCGCGGATCAGCACGACGCTGTGTTCCTGGAGGTTGTGGCCTTCGCCGGGGATGTAAGTGATGACTTCGCGGGCATTGGTCAGGCGGACCTTCGCAACCTTGCGGAGCGCCGAGTTCGGCTTTTTCGGGGTCGTCGTATAGACACGGGTGCAAACGCCGCGCTTTTGCGGGTTTGCGTCCATCGCCGGGACCTTGGACTTCACCTTCTGGGGAGTCCGGCCCTTGCGGACCAGCTGGTTGATCGTGGGCATGAATGCTTCACCTTTATGTGTCCGCCCATCAAAGCGAACGGTTACTCTGCCGCGGGGGATGAAGCTCCGGCCCCGCCCCGCCAGAAATGGCGGAAAACGGCCGACCTGATAACAGCAAAAGACCCCGGCCGATCGCATGATCTTCCGGAGGCTTCATCCGCGCCAGCAATGTTCAAGCGCTGTTGTGACTCGAAAACCGCGACAAAGCGCCATTCCCGAACTGGCGGCCCTCTAGCTCCGAATGCCCCACCGGTCAATGGGGTCTGCGCTCGGTACCCTATTCATCGTTATAAATCGCCACCTCATGCACACCCGCGCTCGTCATGCGGCCACGATACATGCCTTCGGTGTTGAAGCTGAACGCCGACCCGCCGTCGGGGCCCGCGACGATCACCCCACCCGATCCGCCGAGCGCCAGCACCTCGGCCATCACCGCGTCGGCCGCCTCCTGCAGCGATTGGCCGGCCAGCCGCACGCGCGCGCAAATTTCGTGCGCGACGCCGACGCGGATGAAATACTCACCTGCCCCCGTCGCCGACACCGCGCAGGCGCGGTCGTCGGCATAGGTGCCCGCGCCGACGATCGGCGCGTCGCCGATCCGCCCCCATCTTTTGCCCGTAAGTCCGCCCGTCGAGGTCGCCGCAGCCAGATTGCCGTGCGTGTCGCGCGCCACCGCTCCGACGGTCCCGAACTTCTGGTCGATATCATAGGACGACACGGTCTTTGCGCCCGCCTCGCGTCGCAGAAACTCGTCGATCTGCTCGCGGCGATGCGATGTCGCGAACCAGGCGGGGTCCATCTGCTCGACCCCGCGTTCGGCGGCGAAGCGGTCGGCGTCGGTGCCGGTCAGCATGACGTGCCGCCCGTCGCGCAGCACCGCACGCGCCGCCGCGACCGGGTGGCGGCTGGTCGTCAGCCGCGCGACCGCACCCGCCGCGCGCGTGCGACCGTCCATGATCGCGGCGTCGAGTTCGTTGGTGCGGTCATGGGTGAAGACCGCGCCGCGCCCCGCGTTGAACAGCGGATCATCCTCCATCAGCTCGACCGCCGCCTGCACCGCGTCGAGCGCGCTGCCGCCCTTTGCCAGCACCGCCTGCCCCGCGATCAGCGCCGCATCGATTGCCGCGCGATAGGCGGCGTCCTGCTCCGCCGTGATGCGGTCGCGGCGGATCGTGCCCGCGCCGCCATGAACGACGAGCGTCCAGCCGCCGCTCGTCGCGGGAACCTCAGCCCGGTCGGTGCGCGTTTCCGCCGCTGGCGGGGCCGCGGCGTCGGCAAAGGGCTGGGGCGCGGCGGCCTGTGCGGCGGCGAGCGCGGCGGCGGCGAGCGAAAGGATCATCGTTCATTCCTTGAAGCAAGCGGGAGACGCAAAGGGTGGCGGTTCAGTCGACCACCCTGCCCCGCGCCATGACGAAATCGACCTTTTTGAGCACGCGGACGTCGGCGAGCGGATCGCTGGCCACCGCGATAATGTCGGCGCTCTTGCCCGGCGCGATGCTGCCGATCTGGTCGGCGAGGCCGAGCAGATCGGCGGCGTTCACCGTCGCCGCCTTCAGCGCCTCGAGAGGCGTCATGCCGTGCTGGACCATCAGTTCGAACTCGTCGCCGTTGCGGCCGTGCTTCGACACGCCGGCGTCGGTGCCGAAGGCGATCTTCACCCCGCGCGGGACGAGCTGCTCGAGGCTCTTGCCGGTGATCGAGATGCGCCACCGGATCTTCGCCAGCACGTCGGGTTCATACGCGTCCGGATTGGCGGCGAGCCGTTCCTTGTACCCGTTCACGGTCGAGAGCGTCGGAACATAATAGGTTTTCGATTTCGCCCATTGGGCGATCGTCGCCTCGTCGAGGATCGTGCCATGTTCGATCGAATCGGCCCCCGCCGCGAGCGCGAGGCGGATGCCGTCGGCGCCATGCGCGTGGACCGCGACCTTTTTCCCGAACAGATGCGCGGTATCGACGATCGCCTGCGCCTCGTCGTCGAACATCTGCTTGCCGAGACCCGCGCCGATCCGGCTGTTGACCCCGCCGGTGGACGCGAATTTGATCACGTCGGCGCCGCGCCCGATCTGGAGCCGCACCGCGCGGCGGCAATCGTCGGCGCCGTTGCAGGTATTGCCCGCCCCCGCGAAGAAGGGCCGCAGCTCGTCGCGATAGCCCAGGGAACCGTCCATATGCCCGGCGCTGCCCGAGATGCTGGCGCCGGCATCGACGATGCGCGGCCCCTGCACCTTGCCCGCAAGGATCGCGTCGCGGAGCGCCAGCGTCGCACCGTCGCCGTCGCCGAGGTTGCGCACCGTCGTGAAGCCCGCGCGCAGCGTCTTCATCCCGTTCACCTCGGCGTTGAAGGCCTGCGCGGCGGGGCTGAGCGTCACTTCCTCCAGCTGGCCCGCGAGGCCGCCCGCGTCGCTCGTCAGATGGACATGGCTGTCGATCAGGCCCGGCAGGACATATTTGTCGCTGAGGTCGATCAGCGTCGCGCCCGCCTCGGCAGGTTGGTGGCCGTCGGCGATGCTGACGATCTTGCCCCCCTCGACAATGATCGTCGCCGCGCCGCGCGCGGGCTTGCCGGGTTCGGCGAGCAGATGCCCGGCGTGGATCACCGTGCGCGCAGGCGTCTGGGCGGCCAGCGGCGTGGCGAGCGCCGCGCCGACCAGCGCGAGCGACAAGCGATGGAAAGGCTTCATCCTGCTTCCCCTGTTATTGCACGCAGGCGGTTAAAGCCGATCAGAAGCCCATCGTAAAGCGCAGCGCCGCGCCTTTGTCGTCGGGCATGGCGGCGATATGCCCCGGATCGCGGCGCCACCAGCTGTTGGCGATCAGGTCGCCGCCGAACAGCGGCAGCGCATAGCTCGCCTCGACCACCAGTTCGCGGCCGGTGGGGGCGAGGTTATAGATGCGGCGGCCGAAATCGGCGCGGCCGCTGCCATGATCATAGGCGACCGGAAGCATGAGGTCGATGCCGCCGCGCGCGACGCGCAGCGGCTGCGCGAACCGCAGCGCGGCGCGGTCGCCCGGCCGCACCAGCCCCGCCTTGGCAATGTCGAACGAAAAGGCCGCCGACCAGAGCGCGCCCCCCGCGACGAGGCCGCGGGCGTCGGGGCGCGTCCACATCTGCCGCCAGGCGCCGCCGATTTGCCATCGGCCCGGCGCGTCGAATATCAGGCCGGCATCGCCGACCAGGCTGGTCGCACCGCCCGCGCCGAAAAAAGGGCCGAACCGCGCGCCGAGCAGGCTGTCCGATTCGCGGAGCCAGCTCGCGCCGAGCGACGGACGGAGCGGACCGAAGCGGCCGTCCCACGAAGCGCCGATACGCTGATAGCGGCTGTCGCGGCGCGCGCTATGGCCGGGGAGCGGATCGTCCTGCCACCGCGAACCCGACACGCGCCCGGATTCGGCATATATATTAATATATTGATTATTAATGATATTATGACGAAGCAATGTCCCGATACCGGGGCTGGCCGCAAAGCCGATCCCTTCGTGCGCGGCGTCGCCGATCAGCATCGCATGGCCGCTTTCGCCGCGCTCACCCGCGAGGAGGCCACCGGTCCCGCGACCCGCCGCAAACCCGAGACGCGTGTGCGCACCGAGCCGCATCATCACCGAGGCCGCGAGGGTGCGCGCGCGTTGCGCATCATGGTAGGACAGCCCCGCGAGCGCATCGCTGCCGCCCGCGCCGGGCGCGGTGACGAGCGACAGTGCAAGCGAGCGGCTCGCCGCGCTCTGCTGGCGGACGCGCCCGCCGATCGCGCCCGACAGCTTGAAATCGGGGCGGCGCGGCGCGAGCGACTGCCCGAAATCGACATTGAAGGCGCGGCCGAAACCGTCGGTGACAATCCCCGTCGCGCCGCCCCCCGCATCGCCCATCGGGCCGCCCAACATGCCGAGCGGCGTGCCCAGCGCCACTGCGGTCGCGCTACCCGCCAGCGTCGTCGCCCCCATCGGCTGAAAGGCGCGTGCGATGTCGAGAATGCCCTGACCATAGACGGCATCGTCGCCCGCCGCCCCCGCGTCGCGCGCCGATTGATAGAGCAGCTCGACGATCTGCTGGCTGGTCAGGTTGGGAAAGGCCTGGGCAATCAGCGCGACGGCCCCGGCGATCTGCGGCGCGGCGAAGCTGGTGCCGTTGAGCAGAAAGACAAAATTGCCCTCGGTCTTGAGCGCGCCATTTTCATAAACGCAGCATACGCCTTCGCCGAGCGCCGACAGATAGGAGGCGGCATAGGCGCCCGCGCGATTGCTGAAGCCGGAGATCGCGCCATTTTCATCGACCGAACCGGCGATGACGACCAGCCCGCCCCCGGCATCGCGCAGCCCCTGCGCAAAGCGGCCGGGATTGTTCGGGTCGTTGCCGCCCGCGGTCGTGTCGCCCTCGTTACCCGCCGACAGGATGACGATGATCCCCGCCGCGGTCGCGCGCGACACCGCGGCGCGGAGCGTCGCGCCGGGCGGATCGTCGCCGCCGAGCGAGATGTTGACGACGCGCGCCCCTGCGCTCACGGCCCGGTCGAGCCCTGCGGCGATCACGCTTTCGGGAAAGCGGCAGCCGCTTTCGTCGTTCGCCGGATCTTCGGTCGCGCAGCTTCCCGGCTGGTCGGCGCGCAGCACGAGCAGGCCGGCGTTGAAGGCGATCCCCATCGTACCCGCGTCGTTTTTTGCGCCGAGCAGCACCTGCGCGACATTGGTGCCGTGGCTGCCCTCGCCGTCGATCCCGCGCGACCCGGCAAGGTCGGCCGACAGCGGCGAGATGCGCCCGGCAAATTCGGGGCTGTCGACGTCGATCCCGTCGTCGATTACTCCGGCCAGAACCCCCTGCCCGCTCGCCCCCGCCTGATAGGCGGTGATCGCGCCGTGGAAATTGACGCCGTCCGATCGGCGCACCTCGGCGGTGTCGAAATTGCCGACCGGCGGCGGAGTGGGTGTCGGAGTTGGCGTCGGAGCCGGGGCTGGCGGCGGGGCCGGGGTCGGCGACGGCCCCGCACCGCCACCGCCGCACGCCGCGAGCGCCAGTGAGGCGATGCCGAGCAAAACAGGCAAAGGCTGTCCGGCCATCCGGTGGATGCGGATCCATCGCTTCGCATCGGCCATCGCCGTTCCCCTGACTTTCGTCATCCCGGCGAAGGCCGGGATCTCGACCTCTGGCCTCGACGCATCGTTGAGACCCCGGCCTTCGCCGGGATGACGGTCAAGATAACATCTTCCCATCTTAGGGTCAGGACCCATTAATTCCCCGTTCGAGGCGTCGAAATGGCGAAGATATCGGGCCTTGGCGGGTGCAGCGGGTAGCATCGCTACCCGCAAGGCCGCGAAGGTCCGGGATCGAAGCCATTTCGGCGTCCCTTCGGGATTTGACCGATTTTGCCCATGGCAGCGTCGAAAAGTCTTGAAATATATCCATATTCCCGCGCCTTTCCTCCTCGCCCTGAGCAAAATCGCTTCAAACCTCGAACAGGTAATTAATGAGTCCTGACCCTAACCCATAGAGGTTGCCGTCCCGTAAAACGGACGGGACGGCCTTGCCCCTCCTCCTTCCACCCCCTATGCGCCGCCCCATGCCGCCGCCGCTCGACCCTATCGACAGCTGGATCTTCGATCTCGACAACACGCTCTATCCGCCTTCGGCAAAGCTGTTCGACCTGATCGACGAACGCATGGGCGCGTTCATCATGCGGTTGCTGGGTGTCGACGCGATCGAGGCGCGGCGTGTGCAGAAGCGATATTTCCACGACCATGGCACGACGATGGCGGGGCTGATGCGCCATCACGGCGTCGATCCCGAAGAGTTTCTGCGCGACGTCCACGCGATCGACCTCGACCGGCTGACCCCCGACCCGCGGCTGCGCGCCGGGCTCGAACGGCTGCCGGGACGCAGGCTGGTCTTCACCAACGCCGACGCCGATTATGCGGCGCGCGTGCTCGAAGCGCGCGGGATCGCCGACCTGTTCGACGGCATCTGCGACATTCGCATCACCCGCTACACGCCCAAGCCGGAGGCAACCGCCTATGATGTGATGGTCGCGCACCTCGGCGTCGATCCGGTGCGGAGCCTGTTCGTCGAGGATATGGCGCGCAACCTGACGCCTGCAAAAGCGCTCGGCATGACGACCGTGTGGCTGGACAATGGCAGCGAAAGCGGCCATCGGGACCACCTGCCCGACCATGTCGATTTCCACGCGACCGACATTGCCGACTGGCTCGACAACCTGCCTTCACCATGGGGAATCGCATGACCGCCGACCTTCAAGCCACGATCGAAGCCGCATGGGACGCGCGCGACACATTGGGCCTCGCCACGACCGGTGCGGTGCGCGAGGCGGTCGATACCGCGATCGCCGGACTCGACGATGGCAGCTTTCGTGTCGCAGAGCGCGATGCGCGCGGTACGTGGCAGGTCAACCAGTGGCTCAAAAAGGCGGTGCTGCTGTCGTTCCGCCTCAATGACATGGAGATCATCGAGGGCGGCGCCGACGGCGCGACCTGGTGGGACAAGGTGCCTTCGAAATTCGCCGGCTGGGGCGAGAATCGTTTCCGCGACGCCGGCTTTCGCGCCGTCCCCGGTTCGATCGTCCGCCGCGGCGCCTTCATCAGCAAGGGCGCGGTGCTGATGCCGAGTTTCGTGAATATCGGCGCTTATGTCGGCGAGGGGTCGATGGTCGACGCCTGGGCGACCGTGGGCAGCTGCGCGCAGATCGGCGCGAACGTCCATCTGTCGGGCGGCGCGGGAATCGGCGGCGTATTGGAACCGCTGCAGGCCGGGCCGGTGGTGATCGAGGACGGCGCCTTCATCGGCGCGCGCGCCGAGGTCGCCGAGGGCGTGATCGTGCGCGAGGGTGCGGTGCTGTCGATGGGCGTCTATCTCGGCGCATCGACCAAGATCATCGACCGCGCGACGGGCGAGGTCTTCGTCGGCGAGGTTCCCGCTTACTCGGTCGTCGTGCCGGGATCGCTGCCCGGCAAGCCGCTACCCGACGGCACGCCCGGCCCGTCGCTTTACTGTGCGGTGATCGTCAAGCGCGTCGACGCGCAGACGCGCGCCAAGACGGGAATCAACGAGCTGCTGCGCGATTGACGGGACTTACCGCTCGCTGAGATAATAGCGCTCGCGCGCGCTCAGATCGTCGTTGATTTCATAAACGATCGGCTGGCCGGTCGGGATTTCGAGGCCGGTGATGTCGGCGTCCGAAATGCCCGACAGATGCTTGACGAGCGCGCGCAGGCTGTTGCCGTGCGCCGAGATCAGCACCGTTCTGCCCGCGGCAAGCTGCGGCGCGATCGCGGCTTCATAATAGGGAAGCACGCGCGCGATCGTGTCCTTCAGGCTTTCGGTCGACGGAATCGCGATGCCGGCGTAACGCGGGTCGGCGGACAGATCCCATTGCGACCCGGCTTCGAGCGGCGGCGGCGGGATGTCGAAGCTGCGGCGCCATATCCTGACCTGCTCGTCACCATGCTTGGCCGCGGTCTCGGCCTTGTCGAGCCCGGTGAGCCCGCCATAGTGGCGTTCGTTGAGCCGCCAGTCCTTCGTCACCGGCAGCCACAGGCGGCCCATTGCCTCGAGCGCGAGGTTCAATGTCTTGATCGCGCGCGTCTGGACGGAGGTGAAACAGGTGTCGGGCGCGACGCCCTTCGCCTTCATCAGTTCGCCCGCCGCCCAGGCTTCGGCCGCACCCTTTTCGGTGACATCGACATCCCACCAGCCGGTGAAGCGGTTTTCGAGATTCCACTGCGACTGGCCATGACGGATGAGGATGAGCTGGGGCATGTCGGATCCTTTGGACAAACGGTTTCGCCGCCCTTTAGCGCGGCTTTTCCGTAAAGGCCAACGCCCCTCTTGAAATGGTTTCAGCGGCTACCAGATTGGCCTCATCCGGCTGCCGAAACGGGGCCGGGTGGTGATCGCGGCAGGGGCCGCTGTCCCTTTGCTTCGCTTTGAAAAAGGAAGGAATGACCCATGCGTAACAGCTTTGACTGGACCCCCTACCGCCGGTCGACCGTCGGCTTCGACCGATTGTTCGATTTCCTCGAAACCGGCGCTTCGAGCGCGGAAAATTACCCGCCGTTCGACATCGAGAAGATCGCCGAAGACCATTTCCGCATCACCGTCGCCGTCGCCGGATTCAAGTCCGACGAAATCGACATCACCGCGCAGCAGAATATGCTGACCGTCAGCGGTCGCAAAGCACCGGTTGCGGAGGGCGAGGAACGCAAGCTGCTCTATAGCGGCATCGCGACGCGCGCGTTCGAGCGCCGCTTTCAGCTCGCCGACTTCGTGCGCGTCGAACGCGCCGACCTTGCCGACGGGCTGCTGACGATCGACCTGGTGCGCGAAGTGCCCGAGGCGATGAAGCCGCACAAGATCGCCATCGGCAGCAGCGCGGCACCGGTGATCGAGGACAAGAAGGCCGCGTAAGCGACACAGGTGCTGATGAAAATGCGGGGTCCGGAGTATCATCCGGGCCCCCTTATGCGTCTAGATGGCGCGCGTCATGAACCGGCTGAAAGGGTCGGGTTTGTAGCCCGCAAAAGGCTCGCAATCCGCAAAGCCATGGCGGCGATAGAGGGCGATCGCGGGTTCGAACGCCGCGCCCGACCCCGTTTCGAGGCTGAGCCGTTCAAGGCCGCGGCGCCGCGCCTCGTCCATGATATGGCTGAGCATCCGCGCGGCGACGCCCTGGCGCAGAAAGGCCTCGGCAGTGCGCATCGACTTGATTTCACCGTGCCTGCCGCCCAGCATCTTGAGCGCGCCGCAGCCCGCGAGGTCGCCACCCTTGTGGATCGACCAGAAGGTCACGTCGTCCGCGCGCAGCCCGTCGAAATCGAGGAAGTGACAGCTTCCCACGGGCGAATGGGCGAGCATCCCCGCAAAATGCGCCTCGAGCAGCGCGCGGATCCCCGCGCCCGACAGATCATCCTCGACGATCCGCCAGGCGTCGCTCACAAAATATGGTCCAGCGTCTGAAGACAGGCATGCGCCAGCCGCTTCGACCGTTCGGGCGACCAGCCCTGAACGGGATCGGGCAGGTCACGATTGTCCTTGAACGGCATCTCGAGCGTCATCGACACCGCACCGAAGCGTTCGGCGAGCTGCGTCGTCGACATCGACAGATTCGCCTGCCCCGGCGCCGATTCGGCATAGCCGAGATCGAGCTGGAAATCGGGGGTGTTCGCGGCGAGCGCGGATTCGAACGCCTTGAACTTGTCTATCTGGTCGGGTTTCAGCGACGGAATGCCCTCGAATCCCGCGAGAAAGACCGCCGGAATCGCCTCATCACCATGGACGTCGATCGCCCAGTCGACACCGCTTTCGTCCATCGCATTGCGAACGCACAGCACTTCGGGGCTGCGCTCGGCGGTCGGATTGTCCCATTCGCGGTTGAGGTTCACGCCCGCATAGTTGGTGCGCAGATGGCCGCGGCGCGAGCCGTCGGGGTTCATGTTCGGCACGATATGGAAACGGCATTTCTGCCGGAGCGCACGCGCGTGCGGGTCGGCCGGGTCGGTGAGCATTTCGAGCGCGCCCTCCATCCACCATTCGGCCATGCTCTCGCCCGGATGCTGGCGCGCGTAGAGCCACACCTGCGTATCGCCGCTGCCCATTTCGAGGCAGTCGATCGGCTGGCCTTCGAGGCTGGTGCCAAGGCAGCGATAGGTCACGCCCTCGCATTCGGCGACCGACGCGATCAGGTCATGGTGCCGTTCCATCGAATAGGGCGCGAAATAGGCGACCCACAGGAGCGGACCCTCGGCCGTATGCCGGATCGTCAAGGTTCCCGCATCATAGGTGGTGTCAAGGCGGAACCAGCTTTCGCGGTCATAGCTGGCGCACGCCGCATAGCCAAGCCAGCCGTCGGGATAGGCCGACGCATCGAGCCCGGTAATCGCGAGGTCGAGCGCATCGCCGACGGTGCAGGCGACGCGAAAGTGGAACCACTGGAAAAAATCCGATTCGCGATCCTTGCGGATCGACAGGCGGGCGGATGTGCCGTCAATGGCGTCCACGACGATGTTGCCGCTGTCGAAAGCGGCGTTGATGGTGATGGTCATGGGACGCTGATAGTGCGTCCCGATTCGCCGGGGAAGTCCTTGAATAGGGCTTCGGCCAGTTTCGCCGCGGCAAGGCTCGGCTGGTTGGCGGGCGCCTTGACCGGGACCGCGGTCAGCGCGCGGCCTTCCCACAAGGCCTGCCCCGTTGCGGCATCGTCGATGCGCACCGACAGTTGCAGATCGACCATCCGCCGGGAACCGCCGCCGAGGTTGATCCCGACGCCCAGCCCGACGCCCGAGCCATAGCTGCCCGTCGAACCGCCGACGCCGACCGACACGGGCGCGCGTTTGCCGACGCTTTCGTCAATCGCGCGGTCGAAGCCGATGCGGACCTTGAGCGGCGCGCGCGCGCCTTCGGGCGCGGGCGCAAGCCCCTGCAACTGCAACTGGCGCTCGACCGCGCGGCGATAGCTGTCCCATTCGAGCGAGGGCGTGGCGGTGTCCGCCATCGCGGCGGCATCGCCAAGCGGTTCGCTGTCAACGGTGTAGCGCGTTCCCGGCGTCCAGCCGGCGACGGCATTGTTGTGGAACCGGGTGACCTCGACCGGCGGAACCGCGGTAGCGCAGCCGCCGAGTGCAAGCGCCGCAGCAAAGGGCAGGGCGACGGAAAGATGACGCATCATGCACGCATCATGCGCCAGCATTCATGGCTTGGCAATGAACGCGATGGCGGGCGGGCGCGCCCGCCCACCCGTCAGCGATAGAAGATGTGATTGTCGATCTGCGCGATGCGCGTCTTGCGCCAGCCCGGCGAGACGTAGCGCGCGTGAAAGAAAAGCGCCCCCGGCGCGTGATTCTTCCAGCTGCCGTCGAGCGCGATCTGCGCGATCGCGACCGCCCTGTCCCACTGCGCGCCTTCGCGGATCGCGGGCATCCGGCCGCCGCGCACAAAGCTGAACTGGTGCTTCTGGTGAACGACGCCGCACAGGCTGGTCGGGAAGCGGCCCGATCGGGCGCGGTTGATCACGACATGCGCCACCGCGAGTTGGCCGGGAAGCGATTCGCCGCGCGATTCGAAATAGACCGCACCGGCAAGGCAGCGCAACTCGCGGTCGATCGTCGCGGGCTTCGGCGTCGCGGCGACGAGCGCGGCGAGCGAGTCGGCGGTGACCGGCGACGGGCTTTGGGTTTCGGGGGCGACTTCGCGCTGAATGTCGCTTTGTTCATCGACCGGCGCTTCGGCCTCGGTCGGCAAATCCGCCGTGTGCGCCTCGGACGCCGCGGCGCCGGGCAGGGTAATGGCGGGGAGATTGGCGTCGGCGGCAAGATCGCTTGCAAAACCGGGTTCCGCCAGAAGCAGCATGGTGGCGGCAGTCATGCCGACGGCAGCCACGCTGGCCACGTTCAGAATGCGACTCATATTGTCCGTCAAACATGCGGCCGATGGACCGAAACTCTCGAAAACAGGCGGGGGACTATGGTTCGGTATCGCCGCCTGCGGTCATCGTCCGACTGCGTGTCCAATCCGTTCTCCCGGGGCATTGCAAGGGCAATGCAACCCGCGGACCGACCTTCGCGTTATCGAATGGGCGCCAATTATTGTGCGCCGCAACAAAGTCAAGTTAATGTGCCCCACTCGGCGACGAGTCGTGCCGCATCTGCGATGTCCAGTTCGATGATCCACAGGTCGGGATCGGCCTTTCGCCGCCGCTCGCGATAATTTGTGCGGGATTCAAGATCATCGGGATCGTCCGGACCGACGCTTTCCCAGACATGGCCGCCGTCGATCGCAAGGCGCCGTTCGAGCAAGGGACCCGGCACGCCGCGATCGCTGCACTGGACCAGAATGACGCCCGAGGCGTCATCGCCCCTCGCGAGAATCGTCGCGAAGCCGCCGACTGCCTCGGTACGGCGAACGAGCAGGTCGATGAGGAAGCGGCTTCTGAGGCGCATATCAGCTCGGGCCCGTGCGACGGCAGGGGCCGATCACCGACGCTGTCGACCTGAAGTGGGATAAACTTGAACCGTGACGGCAGATGAGGCGCCCCTGCCGTCGCAGGGGCCCGGCTGATTTATTGTCAGGCCGCGTCACGCGCTTCGCTGTCGGCGAGGAGCGCGTAGAGCGCCTCGTCGTTCTTCGCGCCGCGCAGCCGTTCGGCGATCGCTTCGTTGCGCAGCATCCGCGACACGCCGGCCAGCGCCTTCAGATGGTCGGCACCGGCATCGAGCGGCGAGAGCAGAACAAAGAGCAGGTCGACCGGCAGGCCATCGACAGCATTGAAGTCGATCGGCCGCGCGAGCTGGAGGAACAGGCCGCGCACGCCGCCGAGGTCGGCCATCTTGGCGTGGGGCAGCGCGATGCCGCGACCGAACCCTGTCGAGCCGAGCCGTTCGCGTTCGAGCAAGGCTTCGCTCACTTCGCCGGCGTCGAGACCCAGCGAGCGACTGGCCAGATCGCCGACGAAGGGAAACAGCGCCTTTTTCGAATCGATATGGACGTGCGCGCGCACCGTCGCCGGATAGAGAAGAGAAGAAAGATTCATCGTCGGATCAAATCTTGTAAAACGCCGGACACCGCCAGAAACAAGGGCTGGCAAGCGATCGCGGATCTGTCGTGGCAGGCCCGCCGCCATCCGGGCTTCGGGCATCGTTGGGCGCGGCCCTTAAGCCGGATGGCGAAGAAAATCCAGTCCTATCGTGGTTCGACCCAGCCGATCGTCCCGTCGTCGCGGCGATAGACCATATTATGCGCGCCGGTCTTGCTGTTGACGAACAACAGCGCGTTGGTGTTGCGCAAATCGAGCATCATCACCGCGTCGGAGACGCTGCTGTTGGGGATGTCGACGCGCGTTTCGGCGATGATCGCCGGCGCGTCGCCCGCCTCGTCTTCCTCGGTTCCCGGATCGAAAACGGTGTAGCTGGCATTATCCTCGATCTCGTCGATCGTCGGCGAAGGTTCGGCCGGCCCGTTGTTGCGATCCTTCAATCGTCGCATATAGCGCCGCAGCTGCTTTTCGATGCGATCGGCCGCGCCCTCGAAGGCCACATGCGCGTCCTGCGCCTGACCATGCCCTTTCAGCACCAGTCCCTGCATGACATGCGCGACGATATCGCACTGGAAACTGTCGTGCGGGCCTTTGCCGAAGGTCGCGTGGGCGCTGATCGCGCGCGAAAAATATTTGTCGGCAATCGCGTTCATCCGGTCCGCAACATGCGCCTGCAGCGCTTCGCCGGTTTCGATCTGGTGGCCAGAGACGCGGATTTCCATTTTTCTTCTCCTTCTATGGCCGGCGCGACGACGATGGGGGAGTCGTCACACCGTATCGAGCCACAGTGGCTGGTTGAGCCCTGCGACAAACTCGGCGTGGCGTGCGAGTTCAGCAGCCGACGCCATATGGGGTCTGGGTTCGCGAAAGGGCCGCGCCGGATCGCGCCGAGCGGCCAGCAGGCTCGCGGTCGGCAACGCCGCCGACGAGGATGCGAGGCCAAGGCCGATCTGCCGCCCGCCGGTCATCTCGATATAAAGGTGCGCGAGCAGTTCGGCGTCGAGCAGCGCGCCATGCTTGATGCGGTGGCTGCGGTCGATGCCATAGCGGGTGCAGAGCGCGTCGAGGCTGTGCTTCGCGCCGGGATGGAGCTTCCGGGCCATCTGGACGGTACAGCACATGCGCGCCATGTCGAGCGGGGGACGCCCGATCCGTTCCAGCTCGGCATTGACGAAGCCGAAATCGAACGCGGCATTGTGCGCAATCAGCGGCGCGTCGCCGAAAAAGTCGAGCAGTTCGTCGACGCGCGCCGCAAAGAGCGGCTTGTCCGACAGAAACTGGCTCGACAGGCCGTGAACCGCCTCGGCGGCGGCGGGCATGTCGCGCTCGGGGTTGAAATAGGCATGGAAGGTGACGCCCGTTTCGCGGCGGTCGATCAGTTCGACACATCCGATTTCGACCAGCCGGTCCCCGTTCCTGGGATCGAAACCCGTGGTTTCGGTATCGAAGATAATCTCGCGCATCGAAATAATAATCTGGACCCTATCGGGCGTGGAAACAAGAGGCGATGAAGCGAATCTGACGCTGTGTTTCGCTTTTCGGGCGGCCCGTCTCGATGATGAAATCGGCGCGCGCGCGCTTGACGCGGTCGGGCACCTGGAGGCGGCGGATCGCCTTGAGTTTCGCGGCGGTCATGCCAGGGCGGCGCATCACGCGCCGCCGCTGCAGCCATGCGGGCGCCGAGACGACGGCGATCGCGCCGACGCGCCGCCAGCCGCCCTTTTCGAACAACAGGGGAATGTCGAGCACGACGACATCGCGCGCGCGGTGCCGGGCGAGAAAGCGTTTCTGCGCCCGGAAAACCGCCGGATGGACGATCGCTTCAAGCGCGGCGAGCTCGTGCGTGTTGCCGAGCACGCGGGCACCGAGTTTCTGCCGGTCGACGCCCTGCGGGCCGGTGGTTCCCGGAAAGCGTGCCTCGATCGCCGCGACCAGCGCGCCGCCCGGACCCTGCAATCGGTGCACCTCGGCGTCGGCGTCGAAGACGGGGACGCCCACGCGCTCGAACATCGCCGCCGCGGTCGATTTGCCCATGCCGATCGAGCCGGTGAGGCCGAGCAGGAAGGGACGGCGAAGCGGCAGGAGCGGGCGCTTGAAATGGCTCATGCCACCAGCAGCGCGCGCAGTTCGTCGTCGCGCCCCTCGGGCGGCGGCGCGCCGAAGAAGAGTTCGAAGGCCAGCGCCGCCTGCCCGATCAGCATGTCGAGCCCGTCGACCGTGTCGAGCCCGCGCGCCTCGGCGGCCTTGAGGAGCCCGGTCCGGAGCGGCGAATAGACCAGGTCATAGACGATCGCATCGTCCGGCAGCGGCGACAGGTCGAGGTCGAGCGGCGGCTGGCCCGCCATGCCGAGACTGCTTGCATTGACCAGCAGTCGCACCGGCGGCAGTGCGGCATCGAGCGCGACGACATCGCCCTTGAGGCCAAAGGTGGCGAGCAGTCCCATGGCCTTCAGCGGACTGCGATTGAGGATCGCCACCTTGCCGACCTTCGCCCGCGCCAGCGCGAACAACACCGCGCGCGCGGCGCCGCCGGCACCGACGACAGCGATCGGCGCGCCCTCAAGATCCAGCTCCGCGAGCGGCGAATAGAAACCCGCAGCATCGGTATTGGTGCCGATCAGCGATCCATCGGGCTGGCGAACGATCGTGTTCATCGCGCCGATCGTGCCGCGAATATCGCCCGGATCATCGACGAGGTCCATGACTGCCGCCTTGTGCGGCATGGTGACGTTGCACCCGCGCCAGCCGGGGTCGGCCCGTCGCTCGGCGATATAGGCGGCAAGCGCGTCGGCCTTTACATGCGCGCGGCGGTAATCGCCCTCCATACCCAACGCGTCGAGCCAGAACCCGTGGATCAGCGGCGATTTCGACTGGGCGATCGGATCTCCGATCACCTCGGCGAAGGGGGAGGCATAGGGGTGGCTCATTGCGGCGCCAGTCCGGTCGCGCGCAGCCATGTCAGCAAAGGCAGCATCGGCATGCCGATGATGGTCCAGGGGTCGCCCTCGACCCGGTCGAACAATTGCACGCCCGCTCCCTCGATCTCGTAACAGCCGACGGTCCAGCGGATGCTGTCCCAGTTTTGCGCCACATAGTCGGCGATGAAGGCATCCGACAAGGGGCGGATCCAGAGCTTCGCCTCGCCGATCGCGCGCCATATCGGGGCGCCATCGCGGGCGGCGACCGCCGCGCTGAACAACCGGTGGCGCCTCCCCGCCATGCGGCGCAGATGGTCGGCAGCTTCCTCCGGGGTTTCAGGTTTTGCGAGCATCGAGCCGTCGTCGAGCGCCAGCGTGGAATCGGCGCCGATCACGGTGACGCCCGGAAGCCGCGACGCGATTTTGACCGCCTTCGCCTCGGCGAGCGCGTCGGCGATGTTGCGCGGCGTCTGCCCCGCCGCACGCAGCGAGGCGGTGAGCATTTCCTCATCGACATGCGCAGCGGTCGTCTCGAACGCCAGCCCGGCGGCGCGCAGCATCGCGGCGCGGCCGCTGCTTTGCGAGGCAAGGATCAGGGTCATGCGCTGGCGCGGTCCTCGACGAGCTTGATCACCGCCGCGGCGGTTTCCTCGATCGAGCGGCGCGTGACGTCGATCACCGGCCAGCCGTTGTCGGCAAACATGCGCCGCGCAAAGGCAAGCTCGGCCTTCACCCGTTCGTCGTCGACATAGCTCGTCTCCGGCGCCTGGTTCAAAGACAGCAGCCGGTTGCGCCGCACCTGCACCAGCCGGTCGAGTCCCGTGGTAAGCCCGACAACCATCGGGCGTTTCAAGTTGAACAGCGCGCTCGGCGGCGGCGATTCGGGGACGATCGGGATATTCGCGGTCTTGAATCCGCGGTTGGCGAGATAGATGCTCGTCGGTGTCTTCGACGTGCGCGACACGCCGGCGAGGATGATGTCGGCCTGCTCCCAATTTTCCCATCCGATGCCGTCGTCGTGCGCAACGGTGAACTGGATCGCCTCGACGCGCGCGAAATAGGCGGCATCGAGCACATGCTGCCGGCCGGGGCGCGCCTTGGCCTCCTGTCCCAGCATCCGCGAGAGCGCGTCGGTCACCGCGTCGAGCGCGGCGACCGTCGGCAGGTCGAGCATTCGCGCCCGGCGTTCGAGACTGCTGCGCAGTTCGCCATTGACGAGGGTGAAGAGGATCATGCCGGGGCTCGCCCGCACTTCGGCCATGATCCGGTCCAGATGCGATTCGGAGCGGACCATCGGCCAGAAATGGCGCACCACCTCGACATCGTCGAACTGCGCGATCGCCGCCTTGGCGATATTTTCGAGCGTTTCGCCCGTGGAATCGGATATGAGGTGCAGGTGGAGGCGGCTCATCGCACCACCATGGCGGAAAGCCCCGGAAAAAGGCAATGCCGGATGATCGAAATCGGGCTGTGGATAAGTTTTCGTATAAGCGCAGGGACAGGTTCGGGACGAGCGATCCATCCCCGCCACTGCCGATTCCGCTGCCATATTTATCCACAAGGAATGAATCTCGTCCACAACCTGTGAATAGGGTGAATATGGTCTGCCGACTCCCCGATCCTGGCCGGATGAACCGGAGTCAAGCTGTTGGCAAAACGGGTGGCCCAGCCTAAAGCCCGGCTTATCTTTTGACCTACAACCATCACAATCATCTTTAAAACTATATGATGAGAGAAAGAGGGGCCGCGTGAAGGCGTCACCGAAGAAGCTGCTCGCGACGTTGCGCGGAGCGCGGCACGAGCGAACGCCGCTCTGGCTGATGCGCCAGGCCGGGCGCTATCTTCCCGAATATCGCGCCCTTCGCGAGAGCAAGGGCGGATTCCTCGAGCTGTGCTACGATCCCGAAGCCGCCGCCGAAGTCACGTTGCAGCCGATCCGCCGCTTCGGTTTCGACGGCGCGATCCTTTTCTCCGACATTCTCGTCATCCCGCACGCGCTCGGCCAGCATCTGTGGTTCGAGGCGGGCGAAGGTCCGCGGCTTGCGCCGCCGCTCGTCGATGGCGCCTTGGCGTCACTCGAAGCCGCGCCGCAGCGCCTCGATCCCGTCTATGCGACGGTCGCGCGCGTCGCAGCCTCGCTGCCGCCCGAAACGACCTTTCTCGGCTTTGCGGGCAGCCCGTGGACCGTCGCGACCTATATGGTCGCGGGACGGGGATCGAAGGATCAGGCGGCGGCGCGGCGGATGGCCTTCGCCGACCCGGCCGCGTTCGGCGCCATCATCGATGCGATTGCCGATCTGACCGTGACCTATTTGTCGGGCCAGATCGAACAGGGCGTCGACGCGGTGCAGCTTTTCGACAGCTGGGCGGGCAGCCTCAGCCCCGCGCAGTTCGAACAATGGGTGATCGCCCCCAATGCCGGAATCGTCCGCCGTCTGAAGGCGCTGCACCCTGACACGCCGGTGATCGGCTTTCCGAAGGGCGCGGGGGGCAAGCTTCGTGCCTATGCCGAAGAAACCGGCGTCGATGCGATCGGCCTCGACGAAACGGTCGATCCGACATGGGCCGATGCCGCCTTGCCGTCACAGCTGCCCGTCCAGGGCAATCTCGACCCGCTCGCGCTCGTTGCGGGTGGTGCGGCGCTCGATGCCGCGATCGACCGCATCCTTGCGGCTTTTCCGTCGCGCCCCCATATCTTCAATCTGGGCCACGGGATCGTTCCCGACACCCCGGTTGCCCATGTCGAACATCTCATCAAGCGCGTTCGCGGCGGATAATATGGCAGACTGGGCAGGATTTCTGGGGGCGACGATGCTTTGGGTCAAAGCCGCGCATATCATTTTCGTGATTTTCCTGATGGCCGGCCTGTTCATGATGCCGCGCTTCTTCGTTTATCACCAACAGGCGATGGTCGGGTCCGACGAGGACAAGAAATGGATCGAGCGCGAGGACCGGCTGCGGCGGATCATCCTGAACCCGTCGCTGGTCATCGTCTGGATCTTCGGGCTGATGCTCGCCTTCAACGGCAATTATTGGCGCGAAACCTGGTTCATCGCCAAATTGATCCTCGTGCTCGCGCTGTCGGGTTATCACGGCTGGCTGATCGGCTATTTCAAGACGCTCAGCAAGGGCGAGCGGCCGCTCACCGAAAAACAGCTGCGGATGCTCAACGAGGTTCCCGGCGTCGCCGCGGCGATCATCGTCATCCTTGCCGTTGTCCGGCCCTGAATCGCTGTCTTCGAGCGCAGCCCGATTGACTTGAACCCGGCTGGACTATAGGGGCCGGTCGATCCCGCATCCCAAGCGGGCGGCGCGTCCCCCGCGCCGATGCTATCGTGATCGGCCGTCCCCCGGCCGGATAGGCACCCGGCGGTGCAACGAATTAAGTCCGATTATCTCCCGAATATTGATCCGGAATCCATCCATGCACTTGAAAGAACTCAAAACAAAATCGCCCGCGCAGCTCGTCGAAATGGCCGAGGAACTGGGCGTCGAGGGCGCATCGACGATGCGCAAGCAGGATCTGATGTTCTCGATCCTGAAGGAGCTCGCCGAAGAGGGCGAGGAAATCATCGGGTCGGGGACGATCGAGGTACTGCCCGACAGCTTCGGGTTCCTGCGCTCGTCCGAGGCCAATTATCTCGCCGGTCCCGACGACATCTATGTCTCGCCGAACCAGGTCCGCAAATATGGCCTGCGTACCGGCGACACCGTCGAGGGCGAGATTCGTGCGCCGCGCGATGGCGAACGCTATTTCGCGCTCACCAAGCTGATCAGCGTCAATTTCGACGATCCCGACGTCGTGCGCCACCGCGTCAATTTCGATAACCTCACACCGCTCTATCCGAACCAGAAGCTGTCGCTCGACACCGTCGATCCGACGGTCAAGGACAAGTCGGCGCGCGTCATCGACCTTGTCAGCCCGCAGGGCAAGGGGCAGCGCGCGCTGATCGTCGCGCCGCCGCGCACCGGCAAGACGGTGCTCTTGCAGAATATCGCCAAGGCGATCACCGACAACCACCCGGAAGTTTACCTCATCGTCCTCCTCGTCGACGAACGGCCCGAGGAAGTCACCGATATGCAGCGCAGCGTGAAGGGCGAGGTCGTTTCCTCCACCTTCGACGAACCCGCGACGCGCCACGTCCAGGTCGCCGAAATGGTGATCGAAAAGGCCAAGCGTCTCGTCGAGCACAAGAAGGATGTCGTCATCCTGCTCGATTCGATCACGCGCCTCGGTCGTGCCTACAACACCGTCGTCCCTTCGTCGGGCAAGGTGCTGACCGGCGGCGTCGACGCCAATGCGCTGCAGCGGCCGAAGCGTTTCTTCGGCGCCGCGCGCAACATCGAAGAGGGCGGTTCGCTGTCGATCATCGCCACGGCGCTGATCGATACCGGCAGCCGCATGGACGAGGTCATCTTCGAAGAGTTCAAGGGCACGGGTAACAGCGAAATCGTGCTCGACCGCAAGGTTGCCGACAAGCGCATCTTCCCGGCGCTCGACGTCGGCAAGTCGGGCACGCGCAAGGAAGAATTGCTCGTTGAAAAGGACAAGCTCTCGAAAATGTGGGTGCTGCGCCGCATCCTCATGCAGATGGGCACCGTCGACGCAATGGAGTTCCTGCTCGACAAGATCAAGGATTCGAAGACAAACGAGGATTTCTTCGATTCGATGAACCAATAGGCACGGGGCGGGTTAAGTGATCATGCTGGATATTTTGATGCAGGCCGGCGTGCACGCCGGCGGATTTGGCGGACCCGCGGGCATGTGGGACGCGATCGTCCACGATTTTTCGAACATCACCGAACCCGCGGCCTTCGCCGCCTTCCTGCAGGTGTTGATGATCGACATCGTGCTCGCGGGCGACAATGCGATCGTCGTCGGCGCGCTCGCGGCGGGACTTCCCGCCGACCAGCGGCGCAAGGTTATCATCATCGGTGTGCTAGCAGCGCTCGTGCTGCGCGTCGCCTTTGCTCTCGTCGTGACGCAGCTGATGCAGATCGTCGGGCTGATCTTCGTCGGCGGGCTGCTGCTTATCTGGGTGGCGTGGAAGATGTGGCGCGAACTGCGCGACGGCGCGCATTCGGCGGGGTCGCCCGAAGTCGTCGGCGACGAACATTCGGGCCTCAAGCCCGCCAAGAGCTTTGCCGGTGCCGCCTGGGCGGTTGCCGTCGCCGACGTCAGCATGAGCCTCGACAATGTGCTGGCGGTCGCGGGCGCGGCGCGCGATCACCCCGGCATCCTGATCGTCGGCCTGATCTTCGCGGTCGCATTGATGGGTATCGCAGCCAACATCATCGCCAAATATATCGAGCGCTATCGCTGGATCGCCTATCTCGGCCTCGCAGTGATCGTCTATGTCGCGATCAAGATGATCTACGAAGGCTGGATCGACCCCGGCGTCGGCATCGGCACGCTTTTCGGCTGAATCTCTTCGGTGAATCGAGTCTTTTCGGTCACAGTTTGACTCAAAATGGATTCGGTTCACCGATTGAGGGATTCTCTTTCCGCAAATTTGTGAGAGTATCCTCCAGTCGGAGGAGGTCGGTTCATGGACCAGCTACAAGCCGAGGTTGATCGCAATTACGATTGGTTTCAGCGTAACTTGAAAACTTTCCTTGTCGATCATGATGGGGATTATGCAGTGTTGCGTGGCGAAGCGGTGCAGGGATTTTATCAATCGCCCGGCGAGGCATTGCGGACTGCACTCGCTCAGTTTCCCGATCGAATTTTTTCGATTCAGCAAGTCGTCGATGAACCTCTCGATTTAGGATTTCTATCGCTTGCCGTCGATTGAGGGTCGACACGACGGGCGACGCATCGTCACCGATGTTGCGGTGTTAGCCGCGGAAAATCCGGCGGACCTCAGCCATGTGATCGGTCGAGCGCTGATCGATACCGGCGCCACGAGCAGTGGGGTTGGGCCAACTATCGTCACGCAACTTGGTTTGCGGAGCTACGGAAAGAGGCCGCTCGGATCTGCGACCGACGAACGCATGATGCCTTATTATTTTTTTCGGTTGGGTTTCCTTGGGTATCGCGACGCAAATGGAATGATCGAAACACACGCATTTCCTTATGTTCTAGGTGAGTGTGACGGGTTCGGCTGGCCGATGGCGCGTCATTTTGACGTCATTATCGGAATGGATATCCTCGGGAAATGTCGGTTTACAGTCGATCTCAATTTTTGGTCGATCGAGTTCTGACAATAGAGTTGTGGGATGCTTGAAGCCTCCCGTCTATTTCCCATCTCTCGGACATGTCCGCTCTCCACATGACCCGCGTCGCCGTCGGCTGTTCCGATTATCCGGCGCTGGAGGCGCGCATTGCCACCTATGCAAAGGATGGTGAGATCCGTTTTACGACGCGCTTCAAGCCCAAACGCGCCGACGAGCTGATCGGCGGCAGGCTGCATTTCATCGTCAAACATATGCTCGTCGCGTGCGTGCAAATCCTGCGCTTCGACGATCGCAGCGACGGGCGGGTCGATATCGTCTGTGTCGCCGACCTCGAGCGCGTGCATCCGCAGCCGAAGCGCGCGCATCAGGGATGGCGCTATCTGGCCGATGCCGACGCGCCCAAGGGGCTGGAGGATGGAAGCGGCATCGACGAGCTGCCGCCCGAACTCTATCGCGAACTCGCCGGGCTCAGCCTGATCTAGCCCGCCTGCGCCGCGAGCATCGCGGCCATTTTTTCCCAGACCTTGTTGATGGCCTTGAGCGGGCGCACCATCACCTTGAAATCCTCGATTTTGCCCGCGTCGTTCCAGCGGATGATGTCGACGCCGTTGATCTGAATGCCGTCGAGCTCGGTCTGAAATTCGAGGCAAGCCTGATCGCCATCGACGATTTCGCGCAAATAGCGGAAATGCTCGCCGCCCAGAACGTGGCTCGCCGCGTGGAGATAGGCGAAAACCTTGTCGCCGCCTTCCTGCGGGGTGTGGACGACCGGCGAATGAAAGACCGCATCGTCGGCGAGCAAGCTCCGCAACCGCTGCGGATCGCCGCCGTCCGCCATATAGGCGTGCCAGGCGGTGAGGCCGGGATGCGCGCTCATGCCAGATGCTCGGCGAAAAAGGCGCGGGTGCGAGCGTCGGCGAGCCTCGCGCCTTCGTCGTTGCGGCGATTGCCCATCGTCGCGGCGAAACCATGGTCGAGGCCCGGATAATCGTGGAGCGTCACCTTCGGATGCGGATCGAGGGCGTCGTGAATCCGTTTTTGCGCGTCATGGTCGACCAGATGGTCCGCGGTCGGGATATGGAGCATCAGCGGATTGGCGATCGCATGGCTTTCGTTGAGCATCTGGTCGATCATCACCCCATAATAGCCCACCGACGCATCGACGTCGGTGCGTGCTGCCGCCATATAGGCGAGGCGGCCGCCGAGGCAGAAGCCGACGCAGCCGACCTTGCTCGCCCCCTGGCTGTGGAGCCAGCGGATCGCCGCTTCGATGTCCTTCACCCCGTCGTCGGCGTCATATTGACCAAAATAGCCGAAAGCCTCGTTGAGTTCGGCCTCGATGTCGGGATCGAGCTCAACGCCGGGGGCGAAACGCCAGAAAATGTCGGGGGCGATCGCCAGATAGCCCTCGGCCGCCCAATCGTCGCATTTCTGGCGGATGCCCGCGTTCACCCCGAAGATTTCGGGGATGACGATGATCGCACGCGAGCTGTCGGCGTCGGGGCGCGCGACATAGGCGGGAATCCGGTTCGTCCCGTCGAGCGCGGGGATGGTCATATTCGTCGCGGGCATGGCGGAAGCTCTCCTGACTCTTGCTTCTTGGCGGTGAAAGCGCGAAGCTAGCGGCGCCGCGGCTATGGCTCAAGCGGCATACCATGACCGGGGCGGAGACAGGCGATGAAAATCCATATCGAGATCGATTGCACTCCCGAAGAGGCGCGGCGGCTGTTCGGCCTTCCCGACCTCGAACCGCTCCACGATATTTATCTCGATCGCGTCAGGGAACTGATGGCCAAGGGCATCACGCCCGAGATGGTGCAGGCGATGGTCAAGACATGGGTTCCGATGGGCGAAAGCGGGCTGGGGCTCGTCCAGTCGCTGCTCGGCCAGTTCGGCGGCGGGCTGATGGGTGGTGCGGCGAAAAATGGCGATGCGGGTGACGACAAGCCCGCCAAGGGACGCAAGAGCTGAACCAAACACCCCCAAGCGACACGATTTTCGCGCTATCGAGCGGGATACCGCCGGCGGCGATTGCGGTCGTGCGCATCAGCGGCATCGATGCCGCCAAGGCTTTACAGGCACTGGCGGGGCGCCTCCCCACACCCCGCCGCGCATCGCTCGCCCGGTTGACGGACACCGACGGCGGGGCGCTCGATCATGCGCTCATCCTCTGGTTTCCGGGGCCAGCGACCGCGACCGGCGAAGACCTCGCCGAACTGCACCTGCACGGCGGACGCGCGGTGGTTGCGGCGGTCGAAGCGGCGCTGGCGGCGATGCCGGGACTGCGGCGTGCCGAAGCGGGTGAGTTTACGCGGCGGGCGTTTGCGAATGGGCGGATCGATCTGGCCGAGGCCGAGGGGCTCGCCGACCTGCTCGCCGCCGAAACCGAGAGCCAGCGTGTGCAGGCGCTGGATCATGCGAGCGGGCATGTGTCGCGCGCGGTGGCGGGGTGGCAGGCGCGGCTACTCGCGCTGATGGCGGCGGCCGAGGCCGAACTTAACTTCGCGGATGAGGATGACGTCGAAGTTGGCGAAGGTGTCGCGCAGCGCGTGTCGGAGGGGATGGCGGCCCTGGCGGGGGAGCTCGGCGAGTGGCTGGCGCGGCCGGCGGCGGAGGTGATTGCCGAGGGGCTGTCGGTGGTGATCGCTGGGCCGCCGAACGCAGGTAAATCTACTCTTATCAATGCTCTAGCTCAGAGGGAGCTGGCGATCGTGTCGCCGGTCGCCGGGACGACGCGCGATGTGATCGAAACGCCGCTCGCGCTGGACGGAATTGCAATGCGCTTTTCGGATACTGCCGGCCTGCGCGGCGAAAGTGCCGACGCGATCGAAATGATTGGAATCGATCGCGCGAAGGCGGCAGTGGAGGGTGCGGACATCCTGTTGTGGTTGGGCGCGCCGAAGGAGGCGCCCGAGCATCCTCGCACGATCCTGATCGCCGCGCAGGCCGACCGCTGGCGCGGCGATGCCGCGGCCGAAGCCGAGGCCGCGCACTGCGATCTTATATTGTCCGCCGCCACGGGGGAGGGGATGGACCGGTTGCACACGATGATCGTCGAGATGGCGCGAACCTTATTGCCGCGCGAGGGCGAGGCTACGCTCCGGCAGCGACAGCGTGATGCGCTCGCCGAGGCAAAGGGGTGGCTGGAAGTTGAGACGGGATCGCGCGAGGCGGGCGATCTGATCCTGCTGGCCGAGCGGCTGCGGCTTGCCGGGGCCACGCTGGACCGTATCACCGGGCGCGGGGGCGTTGAAGATATGCTCGACACGCTGTTTGGGCGATTCTGCATCGGCAAATGACGTTCCACGTGAAACATCGTGCAGATCGCAGCGCAGTGGATTCGCCGTCGGCTTTACGCTAAGGGCGCCCCGATCATGCACAGCAGCGCAACATTCGATGTCATCGTCGTTGGCGGTGGACATGCCGGGACCGAGGCTGCCGCGGCCGCGGCGCGGCTGGGCGCGCGGGTGGCGCTGGTCAGTTTCGACCCGACGCTGATCGGAACGATGTCGTGCAACCCGGCGATCGGCGGGCTCGGCAAGGGCCATTTGATGCGCGAGGTCGACGCGCTCGACGGGTGGATGGCGCGCGCGGCCGACGCCGCCGCGATCCATTACCGGATGCTCAACGCATCGAAGGGTGCGGCGGTGCAGGGTCCGCGCATCCAGGCCGATCGCAAGCTCTATCGCGCCGCGATCCAGACGCTGCTGGCAGCGGAGGAGGGGATCACGGTCGTTGCAGGCGAAGCGGCGGCTCTGCGACTATCCAACGGGGGGCGGATCGCAGGACTCGATCTCGCCGACGGGACGGCGCTCACGGCGCGCGCGGTTGTGCTCGCGACGGGTACTTTCCTCGGCGGACGACTGTTCCGCGGCGAAGAACGGATGGAGGGTGGCCGGATCGGCGAAGCGGGGTCGCACCGTCTCGCCGGGCAGCTTCGCGCCGCCCACCTGCCGATGGCGCGGCTCAAGACGGGCACGCCGCCGCGCCTCGATGGCCGCACGATCGACTGGGCGCGGTTGCAGGAACAGCCGTCGGATGGCGGACGCTGGACCTGTTCCACGTGGAACAACGCGCGGACGGTGCCGCAGATTTTCTGCGCAATCACGCGCACCAACGCCGAATCGCACCGGATCATCGCCGAAAACCTGCATCGCTCGCCGCTCTTTACCGGCGCGATCGGTGCGGCGGGGCCGCGTTATTGCCCGTCGATCGAGGACAAGATCCACCGCTTTGCCGATCGCGACGGGCATCAGGTGTTTCTGGAGCCCGAGGGGCTTGATACGCATCTGGTCTATCCCAATGGCATTTCGACTTCGCTGCCCGCCGATGTGCAACTGGCGATGCTGCGCACGATCGAGGGGCTGGAGGCGGTCGAGATGGTCGTGCCCGGCTATGCGGTCGAATATGACCATATCGACCCGCGTGCGCTCGACCGGACGTTGCAGGTGCGCGCGATGCCGGGGGTCTGGTGTGCGGGACAGATCAACGGCACGACGGGATATGAGGAGGCCGCGGCGCAGGGGCTGGTCGCGGGCGCCAATGCCGCGCTCGCCGTGCAGGGGCGCGAGCCGCTGATCCTCGACCGGAGCGAATCCTATATCGGGGTGATGGTCGACGACCTGGTGTTGCAGGGCGTGACCGAGCCGTACCGGATGCTCACCGCGCGCGCCGAATATCGGCTGCGGCTGCGCGCCGACAATGCGGCGACCCGGCTGACGCCGAAGGGGATTGCACTGGGGCTGGTGCGGCCGGCGACCGCGGCGCTGTTTGCCAGGAGGATGGCCGAGCGGGCGCGGGCCGGGGCGCTGCTCGAAGCGCCGGTGGCGACCGCCGATTATGGGGCGATCGGCTTGCCGCTGCCCGGCGACGGGATCGCGCGGCGGCGAATCGACCTGTTGCGCTTTCCCGGTGCGACGGTCGAGCGGTTGACGATTCTGGTTCCCGAGATCGAATCGATCGATCGCGCGATCCTGTCCGAAGTCGTCGAAGATGCGCATTATGCGCCCTATATCGCGCGGCACGAAGCCGAGCTGCGCGCGCTCGCAGCAAATGAGGCGATCCTGCTCGATCCCGCGCTCGACTATGCCGCGATCGGCGGCCTGTCGCGCGAAATGGTCGAGCGGCTGAGCAAGGCACGCCCCGAAACGCTGGGACAGGCGGCGCGAATTGATGGCGTGACGCCCGCGGCGCTGACGGCGATCATGGTGCATAGCCGGCGGCGCGCGGCCTGAATCGGCGAAGACAGGTTCTGGAATCTCACGCAAAGGCGCAAAGGCGCGAAGAAGGATGATAATCCCGCATCGTGCGGATGGTGGAAAGAACGATGTGAGCGCTGCCGAACTCTTGAAGGATGAACGCGCTGCACGCGGCTGGCTGACGCAGGCGTTTGCGCCTTCGACCGAACAATGGGCGCAGATCGAGCGCTTTGTCACGATGCTGATTGCCGAGAATGCGAAGCAGAATCTGATCGCCGCGTCGACGATCCCGGCCATCTGGGCGCGGCATATTGCCGACAGCGCGCAGTTGCTGGCGCTCGATACGCGTGAGGGCGAGGGACTCTGGATCGACCTGGGCAGCGGGCCGGGGCTTCCGGGCCTTGTCGTCGCGATTCTGTCGGAGCGGCCGATGCTGCTCGTCGAATCGCGGCGCCGCCGCTGCGATTTCCTGCGCGCGGTTGTGGCCGAGCTGGCGCTGGACCATGTCGAGGTCGCCGAGGCGCCGCTCGAGCGCGTGGCAACGCGCCCGGCGGCGACGATCAGCGCGCGCGCCTTTGCTCCGCTCGACCGGCTCATCGACTTATCCGCGCGTTTTTCCACCGAATCGACGCGCTGGCTGCTGCCAAAGGGGCGAAATGCGGTTAAGGAACTGGCGTTGCTGCCCGAGCCATGGCAGAGAATGTTTCACGTGGAACAGAGCCGCACCGACGCCGAAAGCGGCATTTTGGTCGGCACGGGGCGTATCGCGCCGAAAAAGCGAGGGAAAGCATGATCCGCATTGCCGTGGCAAACCAGAAGGGGGGGGTCGGCAAGACGACGACTGCGATCAATCTGGCGACCGCGCTCGCGGCGACGGGCTGGCGGACGCTGATTATCGACCTCGACCCGCAGGGTAATGCGTCGACCGGCCTCGGCATCAAGCAGTCGCAGCGCGAATGTTCGAGTTACGAACTGCTGCGCGGCGATGCGGGCGTCGCCGAATGCGCGATACCGACCGCGGTGCCGCGGCTCGACATCGTCAGCGCGACGGTCGATCTGTCGGGCGCCGAGATCGAACTGATCGAATATCAGGATCGGCTCCACCGGCTGCAGAAAGCGCTGTCGGGCGCCGAAGCGGGGCAATGGGATATTTGCCTGATCGACTGTCCGCCGTCGCTGGGGATGCTGACCTTGAACGCGCTCATCGCCGCCGAATCGCTGATCGTGCCGCTGCAATGCGAATTTTTCGCGCTCGAGGGGCTGAGCCAGCTGCTCACGACGGTCGAGCGCGTGCGCGAGCGCTTCAACCAGAAACTGTCGATCCTCGGCGTCGCGCTCACCATGTTCGACCGCCGCAACCGGCTGACCGACCAGGTGTCCGACGATGTGCGCGAGGTGCTGGGGCCGGTGGTGTTCGACACGGTGATCCCGCGCAATGTGCGCCTGTCCGAGGCGCCGAGCCATGGGCTTCCCGCGCTGATCTATGACCATCGCTGCGCCGGGTCGGCGGCCTATATCGCGCTCGCGCGCGAGATGATCGACCGGCTTCCCGAGATTCGCAAGGCGGCATAAATGTCTGATAAAAAGGAAGAAAACGCCGTAACACCGCCCCGCAAACGCCCATCGGGACTGGGCCGCGGGCTGAACGCGCTGTTCGGCGATGTCGCGGTCGAGGCGCCGGTGCTCGCGACGCCGGGCGGTGCGGCGCGCGCCGCGCCGGTCGCGGGCGATGCGGTGCAGCATATAGCCGTCGGCGCGATTCGCCCGCTGCCAGGTCAGCCGCGCCGCCATTTCGACGAGGCGGCGATCGCCGAACTCGCCGATTCGATCGGCTCGCGCGGCTTGCTGCAGCCGATCATCGTGCGCCGGTCGCCCGATGGTGAGGGTTTCCAGCTTGTCGCGGGCGAACGCCGCTGGCGCGCGGCGCAGCGCGCGGGGTTGCACCAGATCCCGGCGCTCGTGCGCGAGCTCGACGACGCCGCGACCTATGAGATTGCGCTCGTCGAAAATATCCAGCGCCAGGATCTGAACGCGATCGAAGAGGCGAGCGCCTATCGCCGGTTGATCGAGGATTTCGGCCATAATCAGGAGGCGCTGGCGAAGCTGGTCGGCAAGTCGCGCAGCCATGTCGCGAACCTGATGCGCCTGCTCGACCTGCCGCAAGCCGTGCAGGCGCTCGTCGGCGACGGATCGCTCGCGATGGGGCACGCGCGCGCGCTGATCGGCGCCGACGACCCCGAAGCGATTGCGCGGCGGGTGGTCAGGGACGGGCTGTCGGTGCGCGCGGTCGAGGCGCTGGTGCGCGCGGGCAAGGAGGGCGGACGCAAGGCGCCGCTCGAATATAAGAGCATCGACGGCGTCGGCGGACGCGACCCCGACATCGTTGCGGTCGAGCGCCATCTGTCCGAACTGCTCGGCATCGCCGTCGCGATCCAGTATGCGGGCGGCGGCAAGGGTGCGTTGACGCTGAAATTCGCGTCGCTCGACCAGCTCGACATGATCTGCCAGCGGCTGAGCGGCGAGGGCATCTGATATTTCGGGTCACGCAGCGGCACACGGCACCCGACGATCAAACACTCTCCATCGCTGCGCGAATCGAACGGTCGCCGACCCGTTGGCGCGGTGGCTCAAACTGTATCAAGCCGGGTCTTCATGGGCGTGGCGACACCGTTAGTTCCTCCGCATATGAATGCTAATCATTTGTTTTACAAAGATTATCATTCGACACGACGGGCAATTCCCAATGCGTTGTTAACCATGATTGCTGGCAAAGCCTGAACGGCTCGGCGCCTAAGAGGGTCGGCGAATGGGGTGGGATTTCCATTCGGATTTTTGACCATTTACGAGATCAAGGGACCAATCATATGCGCACCACTGGAATGAAGCGCGCCCTGCTGGGCGCCGCGATTGCTGTTTTCGCCATGAACGCCCCGGCGGCGCATGCGGCGACCGCGACGGGGACGGCGACCGCCAAGATCCTGCGCCAGATCACGCTCACCAACACCAGCGACCTGCAGTTCGCGACGATCATCAGCGGGGCGACCGCCTCGACCGTTGCGGTATCGACTGCCGGCGCGGCCACCTGTGGCGCGGGGCTGACCTGTACCGGTACGACGACGGCGGCCAATTTCAACGTGCAGGGCACCGAAGGCGCGGTCGTCGTGGTTGGCGGCGATGCGAATGTGACGCTGAACGGCTCGCTCGGCGGCACGATGACCTCGACGCTGAGCTATTCGTCGCCGACGATCACGCTCGGCGCGACGGGCGGCAGCTTCCAGGTCGGCGGCACGCTGAACGTCGGTGCCAACCAGACGGCGGGCGACTATAGCGGCACGTTCAACGTCACCGCCAACTATCAGTAAGGGGGCGGGGGTCGGCGGGCCCCGGTCCGCCGTAACGCCAAGCGGCCGCCGGGATCGACCCGGCGGCCGTTTTCATTTGCGCGGTGTGGCCGCAGCGTGGTTAGCAAAATATCAACCATGTTGGGCGAAGCAGGGGGCGACCAACCGACGGGGGCAAGGACCAGCCAGCCTCCGACACGCCAACGATTGTGGGGATCGTATCCATGCTGCGCCTTTTCAAAGCCTTTCGCCTGCTTGCCGTGGGCGCGCTCGTCGCGCTGTCCGTGCCTGCGCACGCCGCGGGCGATCTGCTCGTCGCGCCGACGCGCATCATCCTCGACGGATCGCGCGGGACCGAGGTTGTGCTGAGCAATATCGGCGCCGAACCCGCGACCTACCGGATCAGCCTCGAGATCAAGCGGATGACCGCCGCGGGCGGGCTCGCCGAAATCGCCGAAGCCGATGCGAACGACGTCGAAAGGGCGGCGCTGAGCATGATCGCCTTCAGCCCGCGCCGCATCACCCTGCCGCCGAATCAGCCGCAGGTCGTCCGCGTCGGCGTACGCGTTCCCGAAGGGACGCCGCCGGGTGAGTATCGCGCGCACATGCTGTTCCGCGCGGTGCCCGACGCGGTCGCCGCAACCGCCGCGCCCAAACCCGCGAGCGCGGGCGTGTCGATCGCGCTGACGCCGATTTATGGCATCACCATCCCGGTGATCGTGCGCGTCGGCGACCTGGGCGCGGAGGCGGCGATCGGCAAGGCGTGGGTGAGCGAGAGCGACGAGGGCGCGGCGTTCAATTTCGACCTGACGCGGACGGGCAACCGCTCGGTCTATGGCGATATCGAGGTGACGCGGCCGGGGGTGGCCGAGCCGCTGCTCGTCGCGCGCGGCATCGCGGTCTATCCCGAAGTCGCCGGGCGCCAGGTGTCGCTGCGCGTGCCCGACGATGTCGCGGCGAAGCTCAAGGGGCCGGTGCGCATTCGTTATACCGAGGATCGCGAAATCGGCGGCGGCACGATCGACGAGGCCGAGCGGGTGGTGAAGTGAGCGGATAGGGTAGAGCAGCGCGGACCGGACGATGATCCGTGCGGACCGTTGCCGATGGCTGTCGGCGGTGTTCGCCGCGCTGGCGCTGGTCGGGGCGATGCTCTCCGCTGGCGCGCAGGCCGTTGAAAAAAAACCACTTTCCATTCCGGGGGAGGGCTGGACGCCGAACGAGGACGACAGCTGGCTGTTCGACATACGCTCGGGCCGGTATCGGCTTGGCGACGGGGTGCGAGGGTATCAGACGCCGCAGGGGATTTGCGTCGACCTCGGCGATGTCGTGCTCGCACTCGACCTCGCGGTGCGCGTCGACAAGAAGTTGCGCCGCGCAACCGGCTGGGTGTTCGACGAGCGGCGCAGCCTGACAATCGACCGCGAGACGGGCGAGGTGCAGGCGGGGAGCGCGCGGTATCGCCTCGACGCGACGACGATCCGCGACACCGCGGCGGGCTGGTGCGTCGATCTGGACAGCCTGAACCAGTGGCTCGGCGTGCCGCTCGCGGCTGATCTGTCAAACGCGGTGCTGCGCGTCGACAGCAAGGACAAGCTGCCCTTCCAGCTCGCCGCCGAACGCCGCGCACGCGCCGCCGCGATCCGCCCGCAGGCGAGCTTCGACCTCGCCAGCCTGCCGCAGGCGGCGCGGCCGTACCAGGCGTGGGCAACCCCCGCGGTCGATGTCGTCGCTTCGGCGGGCGCGGCGTCGGACAAGCGCGGCGGTTCCCATGTGCAGGCGCGCTACGAGATTTTCGCGGCGGGCGAGCTTGCGGGTCAGAGTTTCGACGCGCGGCTGTCGTCGGACAATGAGGGCGTGCCCGACAGCCTGAGGATGCGGCTTTATCGCACCGATCCGCAGGGGCAGCTGCTCGGACCGCTGAAGGCAACGCATTATGGCGTCGGCGACGTGAGCCTGCTCTCGACGGGGATCGTCGCCGCGTCGGCGGCGGGGCGCGGCGCGGTGATGACCAACCGCCCCGTCGAGCGACCCGACGCCTTCGACAAGACCGATTTTCGCGGCGACCTGCCCGCGGGCTGGGACGCCGAGCTGTATCGCAACGGCCAGCTGCTCGCTTTCACGACGCCGACCGGCGACGGCCGCTACGAGTTTATCGACGTGCCGCTGCAATATGGTGCCAACCGCTTCGAGATCGTGCTCTATGGCCCGCAGGGGCAGATCCGCCGCGAGATCCGGCAGGTTCAGGTCGGCATGGATTCGATCCCGCCGCAACAGACCTGGTATTGGGCGGGTTTCGCGCAGGAGGACACCGATCTTTTCAGTTTCGCCAACCGGCGGCGCGGAGCATTCCATCGCGGCTGGCGCGGGTCGCTGGGGATCGAGCGCGGGCTCGACACGCGCACGTCGATCGCGGCCCACGCGCACAGCCTGCTGATCGAAAATGTTCGCCGCAACTATGGCGAGCTAGCGCTGCGCCGCTCGATCGGGGCGACCCTGCTCGAAATCGGCGTGGCGCAGGCTGATGACGGCGGCGGCGCGGCGCGGGCGAGCTGGCTCGCCAACTTTGGCGAAACCTATCTCCGCGCCGACGCGATGCGCGGCTGGGGCGGGTTTGTGTCCGATCGATTCGTTAACAATATCAATGCGATCACATCGCTCTCGCTCGATCAGTCGGTCAAGCTGGGGCGCACGATGCTGCCGCTGCATTTCGACCTGCGCCATGTCGAGCGCCGCTCGGGGTTCGACAGCCTCGAGGCGAGCGCGCGCGCGTCGGCGACCTTCCGCGCGCTGACCTTCACCGGCCAGCTCGACTGGAGCCGGACGAAGGCGCCCGTCGGCCCCGACCCGCCCGACAATCTGACCGCCAGCCTGCTCGCCAACGCGCGCATCGGGCGTGTTCGCGTCAGGGGGGAGGCGCGCCTTGCGCTGGCGGGTGACGGCGGCGATACGCGCCTGGCGCTGATCGGCGAGTGGGCGGCAGGCGCCGATGCCGAATGGCGCGCCGAACTCGGTTATGACCGCGGCCTCGCGCGGGCCCGTGCGGGCCTTGGTTATACACGCCGTTTCGATAAATTGCAGCTGAGCGGCTTTGGCGAAGTCGCGAGCGATGGCTCGGTCGCGGCGTCGCTGTCGCTCGCATTCAGTTTCGGGCCGAAAAGCGGCGGCGGTTGGCGCGTGTCGAGCGAGAAGCTCGCGAGTCGCGGCCAGGTGATCGCCGAGGTGTGGATGGACGAGAATGGCGATGGCGTGCGCCAGGCGCACGAAGCCGCGCTGCCGGGCGTGCCGCTGACCGCCGGCCATGCGCGCGCCGACGCCGCGACCGACGCCGCTGGGCAGGGGACGATCGACGGACTCGAACCCTTTCGTCCGGTGCTCATCGGCATCGATGCGGGCAGCCTGCCCGACCCCTATGTCCAGCCCGCGCTGCCGGGGGTCGTCGTCACGCCGCGGCCGGGGGTCGCGACGCGCGCTCGGCTGCCGATGACCGCCGCTGGCGAGATCGAGGGCATCGCGCGCCGCGACGGCGGCAACCCGGTCGAGGGGCTGCTCGTCGAGCTGATCGACGCCGAAGGCCGCGTGCGCGCGGCGACGGTGACCGAATTCGACGGCTATTTCCTGTTCGAAGGCGTGGCGTACGGGCGTTACAGGCTGCGACCGAGCAAGGCGTCGGCGGCGGCGTTGCGGCTCGACGCCCGGTTTACGATAGATGCGGCGCCGGGCAAGGCGACCCCGCGCGTGCGGCTGGGCACGCTGATGCTGAAACCGGCGCGGCGCGCGATTGTGGCGGGGGATGACGATGAGAAGCGCGATCGCCACCCGCTCAACGCAACAATGTTACCAGCGCGTCCCATTCGCCATCCACCCTCCGCCAGCCCATAAACCCGGCGCCCTGTTAACCAGTTTTTATCCATGATTGGCCACAGCGGGGGTGCGCATGAATTTGCCTGTGGGGAACAATCGAATGTCCGAAGCCCTTGGTTCACAAAACCACCCGACGAAGGTTGACGTGGCGATCATCGGCGCGGGACCGGCCGGCCTCACCGCCGCCTATCTGCTGACCAGGCAGGGCTATGGCGTGACGGTGATCGAAAAGGATCCGACCTATGTCGGCGGGATCAGCCGCACGGTCGAACATGAGGGCTTTCGTTTCGACATCGGCGGGCACCGCTTTTTCTCCAAAAGCCGCGAAGTCGTCGATCTGTGGAACGAGATTCTGCCCGACGACTTCATCGAGCGCCCGCGGATGAGCCGCATCTATTATGAGGGCAGGTTTTACAGTTATCCGCTGCGCGCGTTCGAGGCGCTGTGGAACCTCGGCGTCGTGCGGTCGACCTTGTGCATGATGAGCTACGCCAGGGCGAAGCTGCTGCCGAAGAAGACGGTGCGCAGTTTCGAGGACTGGACGATCAACCAGTTCGGGAACAAGCTTTATTCGATCTTTTTCAAGACCTATACCGAAAAGGTGTGGGGAATGCCGTGTGACGAAATGTCGGCCGACTGGGCGGCGCAGCGCATCAAGGGGCTTTCGCTCGGCGGCGCAGTGATCGACGGGCTGAAACGCAGCCTGGGGCTCAACAAGAAGCCCAATGACGGCATGGCGACCAAGACCTTGCTCGAAACCTTCCGTTATCCGCGGCTCGGGCCGGGCATGATGTGGGAGGCGGCGGCGCGCAAGGTCGTGGCGGGCGGCAATCATCTGCTGATGGGCCACAGCTTCAAGCAGCTGACGCAGGACCAGAAAACCGGGCGCTGGCGGATGACCGCGACCGGGCCCGACGGCGATGTCGTGATCGACGCGGGCCATGTCATCAGCTCGGCGCCGATGCGCGAACTGGCGGCGCGCATCCATCCGCTCCCGGCCTGCGCGCTGACCGCGGCGCCCAAGCTCAATTACCGCGACTTCCTGACCGTCGCGCTCAAGATTCGGTCGGAGGATCTGTTCCCCGACAACTGGATCTATATCCACGACAGCCAGGTGCGGGTCGGCCGGGTGCAGAACTTCCGCAGCTGGTCGCCCGAAATGGTCCCCGATCCGGCGATCGCCTGCGTCGGCCTCGAGTATTTCTGTTTCGAGGGCGACGGACTCTGGTCGTCGAGCGACGCCGATCTCATCGCCCTGGCGACGAAGGAAATGGCGATCCTTGGCCTGTGCAAGGCCGAGGATGTCGTCGGCGGCGCGGTGGTGCGGCAGGAAAAGGCCTATCCCGTCTATGACGATGACTATGCCGCGCATGTCGAGACGATGCGGTCCGAGCTGGAGGCGCGGTATCCGACGCTGCACATGGTCGGGCGGAACGGCATGCACCGCTATAACAACCAGGATCATGCGATGATGACGGCGATGCTGACCGTGCGCAACATCGTCGCCGGCGAGAAGCTTTACGACATCTGGGGCGTCAACGAGGACGCCGAATATCATGAAAGCGGCACCGAGGGTGAACGCGCCGCGCTGGCGTCGGTGCGCGACGTCCCGGCGCGCGTCGCCAGGGCCGCCTGAGCGTTTGGCCGGAGGGGCAGGCGCGATGCAATCCATGCTCAAGCTGATCGCATTGGTGCGCCGCCGCGAAGGGCGCTGGCTCAACTATCTGCTTGCCAGCGCGCTCGCGCTCGGCAGCGATGCGGGGCTGTTCCTGCTGCTGCTCGACGCGGGGCTCGGGCCGGTTCCGGCGTCGGCGACCGGATATTGCGCGGGCATCCTCGTCCACTGGGTGATTTCGAGCCGCCTCGTCTTTGCCGATGGCGCCGCGGCGCGCGGCACGGGTGAGCGGCATCGCCAGAAACTTCTGTTCGTCGGCTCGGCGCTCGTCGGCCTTGGGGTTACGACCGCGATCGTCGGCGGCGGCAGCGCGCTGGGGATCGACCCGCGGCTCGCCAAGCTCGCGGCCATCGTCGTGAGTTTCCAGACCACCTATCTGCTGCGCCGCCATATCGTGTTCCGGGCCGCTTCGGCATGAGCGAGGCGGCGGTAACGCCGCCGGACGGGATCCGGCTCGGCCGCTGGTTCACTCCGGCGCGGATCGCCCTGGTCGTCTGGGGGCTGATGAGCCTGATCGCGATCGCGGCGAACTGGCAGGCGATTGGCGCGCTCAAGCTTGGCGACACCGACGACGCGATGCGCATGGCGCAGGTGCGCGACCTGCTCGCGGGGCAGGGGTGGTGGGATCTCACGCAATATCGGGTCAATCCGGCGGGCGGCGGTGTGGTGATGCACTGGTCGCGCCTGGTCGATGCGCCGCTGGCGGCGGGCATCCTGCTCTTGAAACCCCTGTTCGGGCAGGTGACGGCCGAACGCATCGTGATGGCCGTCTGGCCGCCGCTGCTCGGCGCGGCGTTGAGCATCGCGTGCGCGCTCGGCTATCGCAACCTGTCCGACCGCCGCATCGCCTATGTTGCGCCGCTGTTCCTGATCATGTCGGCTTATATTCTTGTCCAGTTCCGGCCGCTGCGTGTCGATCATCACGGCTGGCAGATATTGCTCGCGATGCTGATGATGGGACAGGCGCTGCGCCCAGCGTCGTGGCAGGCGGGACTACTCGGCGGATTCTTCGCGGCCGCGCTGCTCGCGGTGTCGATTGAGGGGCTGCCGATCGTGACGCTGTTCGCCGCGCTCGCGGCACTGCGCTGGGCGCTGCATGGCCGCGGCGACGAACGTGCGCGACTTTGCGGCTATATGGGCGCGCTCGCCGTCGGCGCGATCCTGTTCCAGTTCGCCACGCGCGGGCCTGCGGGCCTTATGGGCACCTGGTGCGATTCGCTTTCGGCGCCCTATATGGCGGCGTTCGTTGCGGCGGCAATGGTGGTTTTCGCTGCGGTGCGCGTCGGCCCGACGCATGTGCCCGCGCGTTTGCTGTTGCTCGCTTTCGGTGGCGTCGCCGCGGCGGGCGCGCTGGTGTGGACCGAACCGCTCTGCGCGAAAGGCCCCTTTGCCACGCTCGATCCCATCGTCTTTGACCTCTGGTATCGCAACGTCACCGAAGGCCGGCCGCTCTGGACCGCGAAGGCGCACGACATGATTCATGTCCTTGTGCCCTCGCTCGTCGGGATCGCGGGCGCGCTGCTCGCGTGGCGCAGTGCGAAGGCGGCGGACGACCGGCGGAACTGGGCGACGGTGATTGCCGCGCTGTCGGCCGCCGCCACGCTGTCGCTGTTCGTTTTCCGCAGCGTGTCGACCGCGCATCTTTTCGCGCTGCCCGGCTGCGCGTGGCTTGGCCTGCGCGCCTGGGCGTGGGCGCGCACCATTCGCTCGATCGGACCGCGCATCCTTGCCTCGGCGATGGCCGCGCTGACGTTGCCGCTGCTCGGCGGCATGGCGGTGGCGGCGCTGCTCAGCCTTGCCGTGCCCGCTCTGCAAAAGGCGGAGGGGCGTGCCGCGGCCAGGGTCGCCGGCACCGACGGCTATCGCACCGACTGCCTTGACCCAACGGCCATCGCCGACCTCAACCGCCTGCCGCCCGCGACATTGTTGACCCCGATCGACCTTGGCGCCCCGCTCGTCTTCTGGACGCCGCACCGGCTGGTCGCGACGCCGCATCACCGCAACAGCGAGGCGATGGCCGACACGATCCGCGCCTTTGCGGGCGACCCGGCGCGCGCCGAGGCGCTGGTGCGGCGGCAGCGGGCGACGCTGATCGTCGTTTGCCGCACCGCCAATGATTTCAACAAATATCGCCATGCGCGCCAGGATGGGCTCGCCGCGCAGCTTTATGCCGGAACCCCGCCGGCGTGGCTCGAAGCGGTGCCGATCACCTCGCGCGCGGGGCTGGCGCTCTGGCGCGTGAAGCCCGAGTGAAAGCGCGTCAGGCGGGGCGGAAGCGCAGCGCCGCGCCGTTCATGCAATAACGCTTGCCGGTCGGTTTCGGGCCGTCGTTGAAGACATGGCCCAGATGACCGCCGCAGCGCCGGCAATGCACCTCGGTGCGCGGATAACCGAGGTCATGGTCGGTCGCGGTGCCGATCGCGCCCTTCAGCGGCGCCCAGAAACTCGGCCAGCCGGTGCCGCTGTCATATTTGGTCCTGCTCGAATAAAGCGGCAGCGCGCAGCCCGCGCAGACGAATGTTCCGGCCCGCTTTTCCTTGTCGAGCGGGCTGGTGAAGGGGCGCTCGGTCGCCGCCTCGCGCAGCACGCGATATTCCAGCGGCGACAGGCGCTTTTTCCACTCGGCTTCGGACAGGCGCCAGCCCGGCTCCGCCCCGGGCCGCGCCGATTTGGCGAACAGCATCGGCGCGGCGATGATGCTGCCGCCGAGCGCCAGACCGCCCAGAAGATAACGTCGCGGAATCATGTCACCTCTCCTGCCCCCCTATACGGCGGAAACAGGCGCATGGTTTCACTCGCGGTCAATATCGTTCGAGTTCGACCGGCAGGTGTCGATAGCCATGGACGAAGCACGCATGGACGCGCTGGGGCTCGCCGACGACGTTGACGCGCAGGCGGCGCTTCTGCATCTCCGAAATCAGCGTCGTAAGCTGCAGTTCGGCGACGCGCGCGCCGACGCAGCGGTGGATGCCATAGCCGAAGGCAAGGTGGCGGCGCGCATTTTCGCGGTCGACGATGATGCGGTCGCCGTCGGGAAAGATGCTTTCGTCGCGGTTCGCCGAGGCATACCAGAGCGCGATCTTGTCGCGCGCCTTGATCTGGTGGCCGAACAGTTCGGTGTCCTCCATCGCGGTGCGGCGCATGTGCGCGAGCGGCGTCTGCCAGCGGATGATCTCGTGCATCGCATTGACCGCCAGTTCGGGATCGTGGTTCGCCTCCAGCTTGGCGCGTTCCTCGGGAAAGCAGTGCAGGCCATAGGCATAGGCCGACATCGAGTTGCGCGTCGTGTCGTTGCCGCCGACGATCAGCAGAATGAGATTCCCCATGAACTCCTCATGGCTCATATGGCTCATCGCATCCGACTGAAGCATGATCGAGATGAGGTCGTGCTTGCCCGGATTCCTGGCCTTGTGGTCCCACAACTCCTTGAACGCCGCGCCCATTTCAAAGGCGGTCGCGAGCCGCGCCTGCCGTTCTTCGAGCGTGTTGAAGCTTTCGATGTCGCCGAGCGCGTCGGACCAGGCGGTCAGCCTGTGGCGGTCGGCCCAGGGAAAGTCGAACAGGATCGCGAGCATGTCGGTGGTCAGCTCGATCGACACTTTCTCGACCCAGTCGAACGCCTCGCCGACGGGCAGGGTGTCGATCAGCGCGGCGGTGCGCGCCTGCGTGTCGGCGCGCATCCGCTCGATCTCCGACGGACCGAAGGCGGGGGCGACGGTGCGGCGCTGCGCGGTGTGCTGCGGCGGGTCCATCGCGATGAACATCGGCATCGGGATCTCGCCCTCTTTCAGATGCTCGACCCCGTCGCCGGCGACGGTGATGCCGCCATATTCCCAGCTCGAGGAGAAAATCTTCGGCAGCGCCTCGATATGCTGGATCGGTTTGTACGTCGTCACCGACCAATAGGGGCCGAACTTCGATTCGGGGCAATAATAGATGGGTGATTCGGCGCGCAACTGGCGCATCGGTTCCTGCCAGCGATCCTCGCTCCACAGCTCGGCGCGGCTGACGTCGAGCGGATTGACGGTTTCGGGGGCGATGCGAATCTGGGTGGCCACGGAAAGCTCCTCTCGGGTGGCCGTCTCGGCGCGGCCGATTCCGTTTCAGAATGCCACTATTTACAGCTTTGTCAATCGACGGACTTCAGGCGCCCCTTGTCCGCCGCCAGAATTGCCAGTGGCCGCCGCCGCTGAGAACGCCCGCGCGGAACAGGCGCACCGCGATCCAGATTACCAGCGCGACCCACAGCGCCTGCCAGCCGAGGGCGAGCAGATGGATCCCCTTCTCGTCGTCCGTCGCGGCGCGCGCCGCCATGGCGAGCGGCGAGGACAAGGGGAAGATTTGCGCAAAGCGGGCAAGGCCGCTGTCCGGCGCGCTCGCCGCGGCCGCCGACAGGCTGAACATGCCGACCTGAAAGATGGTGATCGGCAGGCTCAGCATCTGGATCTCGCGCACCGTCGCCGCCTGGGCGCCGACGCCGAGGAAGACGGCGCCGAGCAGCAGGAAGGACATGACGAAATACCCAAAGCCGATAGCCAGGAAAAAGGGCCATCCGGTCGCGGGCATCGACGCCAGCGCCCCCGCGGCCTTGCCCGCCGCCGCGAGCGTCGCAGGGTCGACCTGCGTCGCGGCGATCAGTCCGGCGCCCAGGGCCATCGCCAGCCAGAAGGCGATGAACAGCACCGCGACGCCGAGGAAGCCGAGCAGCTTGCCCAGAAAGACGCTTTCGAGCGGCACGGCGGCGGCAAGGATTTCGATCACCTTGTTACCCTTCTCTTCGGCGAGTGAACTCACCGTCTGTCCGGCGAGCAGCAGCGTCAGGAGGAAGATGACGAACACCGCGCCGAAGCCCAGCGATTGCTGCATCGCGATGCTCGATCCGGCGCCTTGCAGGCTTTCGAATCGCGGCTCGACAGGGGGGACCGCGCCCGCGACGCGATCCCGCCGCACCTCGTTCGCCAGCAGGGCAAGATAGCGGCCCGAGCTTCCCTCGGCGTTGCGCTCGACGATAAGTGGCGTTTCGATCGGTCCGCTCATTACGGCATGGGTATCGGCGCCCTTTTCGCGTGCAACCGCGCGCGGATCGGGCGCAGCCGGGCCGGCAATACGCACTTCGAGCAGCGGGGGCGCGCCGCCGCCGCGCAAACCATCGCGCAGCCGCCGGTCGGCGGCACGCAGCGCTGCGGCATCGGCTGCATCGACGATCGCCACGATTCGCTCGGCGCCGCGTGCGCTGTCGGCGAGCTGCGACGCGCCGACACCGCCGGCGAGGCCCATCGCGACCATGAACAGCGGCGCGAGAAGGAAAAGGAGGAAGGCCGGGGTTGCGACGATCGCCAGAAAGTCGCGCCGCGCAACCACCAGGATATTTTTCAGGAACGGGGTCACGCGCTTGCCTCCTCGATCGCGTCCCCGGTGGCGTCGGCGTCGAAACCCGCATCGACCTGCCGCACGATATGGACAAAGGCGTCGTGCAGCGCGGGGCGGCTGATCGACAGGCCGCTGACTCCATGGCCGCTCGCGGTGATCCGCGCCAGCAGGGGCTCGACATGCTTGTCGTCGATCGTGAAATGCCAGGCATCGCCGCTGTGTTCGGCGTTCGTCGGCAGACAGGTCGCGATTGCAGCGGCATCGACCGATTCGCGCGGTGTATAGCGCACCTGCATCGGCAGCAGCGCGCGCGCTTCGTCGACCGTGCCCTCGAAGCGCCGCGCCGAGCGCGCGATGACCGCGATGCGGTCGCACAGCCGCTCGGCGTGCGCCATCACATGCGTCGAGAAGAGGATCGTCGCGCCGCGCGCCTGTTCGCGCCGGACGAGCATCTCGAGCCGCTCCTGATTGACGGGATCGAGCCCCGAAAAGGGCTCGTCGAGGACGATGAGGTCGGGGGCGTGGACGATCGATCCGATCAGCTGAACCATCTGCGCCATGCCCTTCGACATCTTGCGGATCTTTTCGTCGATCACGCGCTCCAGCCCCAGTTCGGCCATGAAAGCGGCGGCGCGGCGGCGGCCCTCCGACCAGTCGAGCCCGCGCAGCGCCCCCATGAAGGCGATCGCCTCGCGCGCTTTCATGCCCGGATAGAGCCCACGCTCTTCGGGCAGATAGCCGATGCGACCACGCACGCTTTGCGGTTTCAGCCCGCCGAACAGGCGACTCGTCCCTTCGTCGGGGTCGATGATGCCCAGCATCATCCGCAGGCTGGTCGTCTTGCCCGCGCCATTGGGGCCGAGAACGCCATAGATGCTGCCCGCCGGCACCGCCAGGCTGACGTTATCGACCGCCTTGAAATTGCCGAAATATTTGGTGAGGCCGTTCGCCTCGACGCTGAAATCGCTCAAATGCTGGTCCCCGATCGTCGCTCCCGCAGACTATGGCACGCTGCGATGGCTCGCGTATAGAGCGCCGATGGTTGCCGAAGCCTTGCCTTCCCTCGAAACCCGCCTGGAGGCGGCCGCACGCGCGCAGGGTTTCGTGGCTTTCGGCATCGCCGCTGCCGACGCCGCGCCGCAAACGGCCGCGCGTTTGCGGCAGTGGCTCGCCGACGGACACCACGGCGGGATGATCTGGATGGAAAGCCGCGCCGAGCAGCGTGGATCGCCCAGGGGACTTTGGCCCGCGGTCCGCTCGGTGGTCGCGCTCGGCATGAGCTATGCCCCCGCGCTCGATCCGCTCGCGCTCGCCGACCAGCCGGACCGCGGCCGCATTTCGGTCTATGCGCAGGGCGCCGACTATCATGACGTCGTCAAAAAGGCGCTGAAGGCGACCGCGCGCTGGCTCGTTGCCGAGGCCCCGGACGCCGAGGTCAAGGTGTTCGTCGACACCGCACCGGTGATGGAAAAGCCGCTCGCGGCGGCGGCGGGGCTCGGCTGGCAGGGCAGGCACAGCAATCTCGTCAGCCGCGAGCATGGCAGCTGGTTGTTCCTGGGGGCGATTTACACGACACTCGACCTTGCGCCCTCGCGGGCCGGCCGCGACCGCTGCGGCAGTTGCACGGCGTGCCAGCAAGCCTGCCCGACCGACGCCTTTCCCGCGCCCTATCGGCTCGATGCCCGGCGCTGTATCTCCTATCTCACGATCGAGCATGACGGGCCGATCCCGGACGAGTTCCGCCGCGCCATAGGCAATCGCATCTATGGCTGCGACGATTGCCTCGCCGTGTGTCCGTGGAACAAATTTGCAGGCGCGGCGCACCGCCACCGCGCCTTTTTGCCGCGCGCCGAACTCGCGGCGCCGTCGCTTGCCGACCTGCTCGCGCTCGACGATGCGGGATTCCGCCAGGTCTTCGCCGGCTCGCCGATCAAGCGGATCGGGCGCGGGCGCATGGTGCGCAACGCGGCGATCGCGGCGGGGAACAGCGGCGATGCGCGCTTCGTCCCCGCGCTTCAAAGGCTGGCCGACGATGAATCGCCGATGGTCGCCGACGCCGCGCGCTGGGCGCTTGGCGAACTAGGGTCCTGACCCTAGAGCGCGATGACATGATATTGACCCACCGTGATTGCCCCCTGAAGTTCGTCGGCAAGAAGCGTCTCGCAGGACGGGCTGGTTGCCCGGACCAGAGACGCGCCGCTGTCCGGCGGGCTTCAGGGGGCAACCCCTCCGGGGCGGGTCGATTTTGGCCGATTGCCACGTTGCTCGTCGGGCGCGATGTCCCGCATCGCGCCGCTCCTCGCGCCTCGCACTCGGCCAAAATCGCCTCCGTCACGGTGGATCAATATCATGTCATCGCGCTCTAGCGCCGTAGCGCCTCGGCGCAACTGTTCACGTCGGCGTTGCGACCGTCGGGCACGCGCGCATCGACATGGGTGGCAACGGGATCGGCGCCCGCGCGCGGGGCATAGAAATAAATGTCGAGGATGCAGCGCGGTCCCGCGAACTGCAGCTTGCGCCCCGCGCCTTCGGTCACGTCGAGTCGCGGCTTGCCGAACATCCGCCCGACCGCGTCGACGCTGCTGCCGATCAGCGCGTTGTTCTGCACCGGTCGCACGACGGGCGGGGTCGCGGCGGCGGGCGGGGTCGCGGCGGGGCGCGGGATCGTCGGGCCCGCGCATGCGCCGAGCGTCAGGGCCAGGCCCGCAGCGGCAGCCAACCGTCTATTATTGGTCATTTTTCTTGTTCCCGTCGCCGAGGTGCAGCATGTGGACGGCCATAGCGGCGCTGAGCAGCGGCGCCAACAAATTGGCGACGGGCATCGCAAAGCCTGCGGCGGACAGCAGGCCGAGCGGCCAGCGCGCGCTGCGGCCGAAGCGCGGGCGACCCGGATGGCGCGCGAGCACCATCGCCTCCAGATCGCGGCCCAGCAGCAGCGCGTTGACGAGCAGCGCAAGGATCGGCGTGCCGATGCCGGTGACGAGCAGCAGGATATAGAGCGGCAGCGCGAGCAGATTGCCGCCGATCAGCCGGCCGAGCGACGCCAGCGCGAGGCGGATGTTCTGGCCCCAGCCGACATCGACCGCGCGCGCCGCGGCGGCGGGATAATGGCGCCCCTCGACATCGGCGACGATTGCGTCGGCGAACAGGCCGATGACGATGATCGCGACCGCGCGAAACAGCAGCCAGCCCCCCGCGAGCAGACCAAGGACGGCGAGGATGCTCGCCAGGTCGCGCGTCGCCGCATCCAGCCAGCTCCAATGTTCGAGCGCCCAGCGCGCGCTGAAAAAGATCGCGGCGCCCGACAGCGCGAGGAGCAGCAAGGTGAGCGCCAGGCTCTGCGCAAGGATGGCGCGCGCGCGCGGGCTGGCAAGGTCGCGGATCGCGAGCAGGAAAGCGTGGAGCGCGCGGGTCATCGCCGCTCGATGGTCGGCACGGGGCGCAGCGTCAAGCGCCCGTGCTTGCGTTCGTTCGTCGCGGCCCCTAAAGGCGCGCGCAGCTTTTCCCTTCAGCACAGGATTATTCATGGCCGCCACCGCCCGTTTCGATGTCGTCGCGATCGGCAATGCAATCGTCGATGTCCTTGCCCGCGCCGACGATGCGCTGATCGAGGCCGAGGGGCTGACCAAGGGGTCGATGCGGCTGATCGATGGCGCCGAGGCCGAGCGCCTCTATGCCGCAATGGGCCCGGCGATCGAAATGTCGGGCGGGTCGGCGGCGAACACGCTCGCGGGCATGGCGGCGCTCGGCGAACGCTGTGCCTTCATCGGGCAGGTCGCCGACGACCAGCTCGGCGCGGTATTCACCCACGATCTGCGCGCGCTCGGCGTCGCCTATGAAACCCCGGCGCTCAAGGACGGCGCGCCGACCGCGCGCTGCCTGATCCTTGTCACCCCCGACGGGCAGCGGACGATGAACACCTTTCTGGGTGCGAGCCATTTGCTCGATCGGGTGATGATCGACGAGGCGTGGATCGCCGACGCCGAAATCCTCTATCTCGAAGGCTATCTCTGGGATCCGCCGCTGTCGCGCGCGGCGATGCGGCGCGCGATCGACGTCGCGCGCGCAGCAGGGCGCAAGGTCGCCTTCACCCTCTCGGACGCCTTCATCATCGAGCGCCACGGGCCCGATTTCCGCGCGCTGATCGCCGAGGGGCTGTTCGACATCCTCTTTGCGAACGAGGTCGAAATCCGCGCGCTCGCCGAAACGCAGGATTTCGAGGCGGCGGTCGCCAGGATCGCGCCGCAGGTGCCTTTGCTCGTCGTCACGCGCGGCTCGCACGGCGCGCTGGCGATCCAGGGCGGCGTCCGCACCGAAGTCCCCGCCGAACCCATTGAAACGGTCGTCGATACCACGGGCGCGGGCGACCTGTTTGCTGCCGGATTTCTGTCGGGCCTCGCCGAGGGGCGCCCGATCGCCGATTGCCTGACGATGGGTGCGGTGTGCGCGCGCGAGATCATCGCGCAGGTCGGGCCGCGTGCGCAGACCGACCTCAAGGCGAAGGTCGCTGCGCGACTGGGATAGGACCCGAAAGTGGTCGCAGGTGGCTCCCCAATCGTCGCTGTCGCGCAGCGACGGGGAGGTGGCAGCCCGCTCACCGCCCCGAAGCCGCCGTCTGACTGTCAAACCGCCACGACCTTGTCCGGCGGGTGCTTCTTGAACAGCTCGCGGTCGGCGGGGCCGAAGCCGCGCGTCCAGATCAGCCAGCCATAGATGCCGAGGATGACGGGGACGCCGATCAGCAGCTCGGCCCATTCGGGAAGCTGCGTCGCGCCCCAGCCGAGCACCGTGGCGCCGGTGGTCGCCCAGACGAGCGCCCAGCGCAGGCTGTTCACCGGCGCGCCAAGGATGTGCGAGAGGAGGCGCGCCTTGACCAGCGACGCAAAGCCGAGCGCGATCATCAGCGCGAGCGCGACCGCCGCGGCATAATAGATCGGCGGCAAGCCCATCGACTGCGCGATCAGGATCAGTGCGACGCTGAGCGCCGCCTGCAGCGCGAGCGTCGCGATGCTGATGAGCAGGTTGCGGTGGCGCGCGACATAGACGAGCGCCGCTTCGCTGACCACGGCGGTGGCAGCGACGACCTCGGCGGCGAGCAGGAAGGCGAGCGCGGCGGTGCCGCTCACAAACTCGGGACCGACGAGCCCCATCACCGCCTCACCGGGAATGCCGAGCGCCAGCGCGACCCCGGCTTGCGCGGCGATGATCCAGAAGCCGACCTGGCTCACCTGCGCCGCGACCGCGGAAAGCCGCTTTTCGGCGAGATTGCGCGTGATGACGGGGCCGAGAATCGGCTCGAAGCTCGTCTTGAGCTTTTGCGGCAGCGAGGCGACCTGCTGCGCCATATAATAGATGCCGTAGATCGTCGGCGAGGTGAACTGGCCAAGGATGAAGAGGTCGAGGCGGCGTGTCCCCCATTCGATCGCGTCGGCGGCGGCGAGCGGGGCGTTGCGCCGCGCCAGCGTGATGAGCTGCGCGGGGTGCGGTCGCCATACGCCCGGCCCTCCGAAATGGCGGACCATCGGGATGAGCGCGGTCAGGAAGGCGCCGAGCATCGCCGCGGCATAGGACAGCATCAGCCCGTTTTCGGCCGACACGAACCAGAATCCCGCCGCCGCGGCGCTGATCACCCACGGTTCGACGATCGCGCGCGCGCGCACCGTGGCGCCGATGTCGAACTTGTAGGCGCACGCGGCCAGGGCGATGTCGGTCCCCGCGATCACAAAGACGAGGCACGCCATCCAGCGGTCGATTTCGTTGATGTTGCCCGCGGGATACATGAGCTGCGGCAGCAGGAGGAGCAGCACCGATCCCGCGGCCGAGGCCAGGAACGCCACGAACATGCCGTCCCAGACGACGGTGCGCTGGTCGGCGCCGGGCGCGCTCAGCTGTTCGGCGAGGCCGCGCTTGAGGCCGAGCGTCGCGAGCTGCGCGACAAGTTCGATGACCAGCACCGCAAAGGCGAAACGCCCGACCGCTTCGGGCCCGTACCAGCGGCCCGCGACATAGAGAAAGGGCAGGCGCGCGACGAGGCGCAGGATGAAGCCGAAAAAGTTGGTGCGCCCGCCCTTGGCAAGCGCAACGGTGTCGGCGTCCTGCGGCGATGCACGGGGCGAAAGGGGCGCGGCTGCGCTGTCCGTCTGGCTCAAGCCTCGCGCCCCTTCTGCTGATCCCCGGCGGGCATCCTAGCGCGGCGGGAAGGGGCAGGCAATCGGTGGAAATCTGTCATTGCCCTTCGGGTCGCAGCGGGCGGCTGAGCAGGGCCTGAATGGCGTCGGCGACGCGCATCTCGCCCGCGACGAGGCGCGCGACGGTGTCGGTGATCGGCATGTCGACCCCGTCGGCACGCGCCGCAGCGGCGACGACCGGGGCGCTGAATGCGCCCTCGGCGATCGTGCGCCGGTCGGCCATCAGCGTCTCGATCGCCTCGCCGCGTCCCAGTCCCTGACCAAGCGCGAAATTGCGCGAATTGGCGGAGGTGCAGGTGAGCACGAGGTCGCCGAGCCCGGCGAGACCCGCGAGCGTTTCGGCCTTTGCCCCGCGCGACAGGCCGAAGCGCGTCATTTCGGCAAAGCCCCGGCTGATCAGCGCCGCGCGCGCGTTGAGCCCGAGTCCCGCCCCTTCGACGATGCCGCACGCGATCGCGAGGATGTTCTTGACCGCCCCGCCGATTTCGGCGCCGATCACGTCGGTCGACACATAGGGGCGGAAATGCGGGCGCGCGAGCGCCTGCGCAAGCTCGGTGGCGAGCGCGGGGTCGGCGGCGGCGAGCGTGATCGCGGTCGGCAGGCCGGCGGCGACTTCATGCGCAAAGGTCGGGCCCGACAGCACCGCGTGCGGGCGACCGGGCGCCAGGTCGCGCGCCATGTCGACCGGGAAGGCGAAACTGCCCGCCTCCATCCCCTTGCTGCAAAAGACCAGCGGCGCGTCGCCCGGCGGCAGTTCGGTGAGCACGGCGCGCAGATAGGGCACGGGGACGACGACCAGCAGCGCGTCGAGATCGGTCATCGCCGCCAGATCGGTGGTGGCGGTGAGCGACGAGGAGAGCGGCGCGCCGGGAAGGAAGACCGGATTGCGATGCTCGGCATTGATCGCGGCGACCACATCGGCCTCGCGCGCCCACAGGCGCACCGGCGCGCCATCGGCGGCGAGGAGCTGCGCCAGCGCGGTGCCCCACGCTCCGCCGCCGACAATGCCGAAATTGCGATACGACGTCATGCTTTCACTCCCGCGCCGCGCACTGCTTCGGCTGCGGGGTCGAGCGGCCAGCGCGGGCGCGCCGCAGTATCGAGCGGGTCGGTCAGCCCCGCGGCAAAGCGTTCGGCGCCCGCCCAGGCGATCATCGCGCCATTGTCGGTGCAGAGCCACAGCGGCGGCGCGACGAAGGGCTTGTCGAAGCGCGCGGCGAGGTCGGTGAGCGCGGTGCGGATCGCGCCATTGGCCGCGACGCCGCCCGCGACGACGAAGGCCCTGGCATCGGGGCACGCCGCGAGCGCGCCGCGGCTGCGATCGACGAGGCAGTCGACGACGGCCTGCTGGAACGAGGCAGCGAGATCGGCAACGTCATGGGTTCCGCTCGCCGCGGCGCGCGCGACCGCGCTTTTCAGCCCGGCAAAGGAGAAATGCGGCTCGGCGCTGCCGACGAGCGGGCGCGGCAGCGGCACGGCGTGCGGGTCGCCTTCGGCCGCGATGCGTTCGACCGCGGGACCACCCGGATAGCCGAGGCCGAGCAGCTTGGCGGTCTTGTCGAACGCCTCGCCCGCGGCATCGTCGATCGTGGTGGCGAGACGGCGATAATCGCCGACGCCCTTTACGAGCAGCAACTGGCAATGCCCGCCCGAGACGAGCAGCAGCAGATAGGGAAAGTCGAGGGTCGGATCGGCGAGCCGCGGGCTGAGCGCATGGCCCTCGAGATGGTTGACCGCGATCAGCGGCTTGTTCGCGGCGTGCGCCAGCGCCTTGCCGGTGACGAGGCCGACCATCACCCCGCCGATCAGCCCCGGCCCGGCGGTCGCTGCGATCGCATCGACGTCGGCGAGCGTCACGCCCGCGTCATCGAGCACGCCTTCGACGATCGGCGCGAGCCGGTCGACATGCGCGCGCGCGGCGATTTCGGGTACCACGCCGCCATAGGGCCGGTGTTCGGCCTCCTGTCCCGCAACGCGGTGCGCGAGGACGCGCCGGTCGCCGGTGACAAGCGCCGCTGCCGTTTCGTCGCAGCTCGATTCGAGGCCGAGGATCAGGGTCATATTGTCGCGCGTTCCTTTACCCGCCCCTTTATCGGAAGGGCAAGCCGCGCTAGCAGCAGCCGGATGAACGAGCTTGCGACCCCCGACAACCCGCTTCGCATCGGCACGCGCGCCTCGCCGCTGGCGATGGCGCAGGCGCATATGGCGGCGGCCGCTCTGATCGCGGCGCACGGGCTCGCCATGGCGGCGCTCGAAATCGTGCCGATGACCGCGACGGGCGACCGGATTCAGGATCGCGCGCTCGCCGAGGTTGGCGGCAAGGCGCTGTGGACGCGCGAGCTTGACGCCGCGCTCGATGCGGGGACGATCGACGTCGCCGTCCATTCGCTCAAGGATGTCGAAACGCTGCGCGACGCGCGCTTTTTCCTGGGCGCGATGCTCGAGCGCGCCGATCCGCGCGACCGGCTGGTGGTGCGCGAGGGGATTGCCGCGCAAAAGATTTCCGAGCTGCCGCACGGCGCCCGGCTGGGGACGAGCAGCCCGCGGCGCGCGGCGCAGGTGCGGCGGCTGCGCCCCGATCTCGACACGGTGTTGCTGCGCGGCAATGTCGCGACGCGGCTCGCCAAGCTCGCCGCGGGCGAGGCCGACGCGACCCTGCTCGCCGCGGCGGGGCTCGAACGGCTGGGGATGCACGACATCGGCGCTGTGCAGGGCACGGAACTGCTGCTGCCGGCGGCGTCGCAGGGCGCGATCGGCATCGAATGCCGCGCCGACGACGCGGCAACCATCGCGCTGCTCGCCGCGATCGACCATGCGCCGACGCATCGCGCCGTCGCCGCCGAACGCGCCCTGCTCGCGGTGCTCGGCGGCGATTGCCGCTCGCCGGTCGCGGCCTATGCGGAGTGGCAGGCGGACGGCGTTCTCCGCCTCGATGCAGAGATTTTCTCCGAAGATGGCGCCGATCATGTCGCGGGGCATGTCATCGTCACCGACGCCGGGGTCGTCGCGGCGCTGGGGCATCGGCTGCTGGCCGAAGCGCCGCCGAGCATCCGGCGGTTGTTCGCGACATGAGCGACGGCGCGCCGCTGATCGTCACGCGCCCCGAACCGGGCAATGCGGCGACGGTCGCGCGTGCGCGTGCGCTGGGTTTTGATGTTCATGCGATGCCGCTGTTCGCCGCGCGGCCGCTCGACTGGACCCCGCCCGACGCCGCCGATTTCGACGCGCTGCTGCTGACCAGCGCCTTTGCCGCGCGGCTCGCCGGGCCGGGGCTGGGCGCGCTCGCATCGCTTCCCGCCTATGCCGTCGGCCCGGCCACGGCGGAGGCCGCGCGAGCGGCGGGGCTGACCGTCGCGATGGCCGGGGCGGCTGGCGCCGAGCGGCTTCTTGACGACATGACATCATCTGAAATCGCGCGAATCCTGTGGCTTTGCGGGCGCGACCGAACGGCGCTTCGGGTTGGCGACGCGATGCTGGCGCCGCTGCCCTGTTATGCGGTCGATCCGGTCGACCCGCCCCCGGCGTGGAGCGCGCTGATCGCGGCGCCGGCGATATTGCTCGCGCATTCGGCGCGCGCGGCGGAGCGGGTTGCAGCACTGGCGGGGACGGCGCGCGGGCATCTGTCGCTGGTGGCGATCAGCGCGGCGGTCGCGCAGGCTGCGGGTGCGGGGTGGCGCGTCTGTGCCGTGGCGGCGGAGGCGAATGATGCCGCAATGTTGGCACAGGCGCGCGCTTTGTGGCACAAGGGTGCGAAATAGGGTCGTTCGAAAGAGACATATGGCAATCGACAATCTCGATACTTCCTCGTCCGTGGGCGAGGCGGTCCCCGCACGGGGGCTATCGTTTCGAGCCCTCGCCATCGCCGCCTTTCTGGCGCTTCTGATCGGGGTCGTGGGGGGCGGATGGGCGGTGAACCGCTGGTTGACCGACGCCAGCGCTCCGGCGGCGCGGACGGCGGCGACGCCGAAGGCCGGGGTCGATCCGCTGCTGATCGCGGGCGATGCGGTCAAGGCGGCCGAAGCGGGGGCGCCGCTCGTCATTGCTCCGGTCGATGGCGCCGGTGCGCTGGCGGCGCGCGTCGCCGAGCTCGAACAGCGGTTGTCACGCATCACGCTCCAGGCCGAGTCGGCGTCGGGCAATGCGTCGCGCGCCGAGGGGCTGCTCGTCGCTTTTGCCGTGCGCCGCGCGCTCGACCGCGGATTGTCGCTCGGCTATCTCGATGCGCAGCTTCGCCTGCGTTTCGGCGACGATCAGCCCAATGCGGTCAAGACGATCATCGATACCTCGCGCGATCCGGTGACGCTCGAACAATTGCGCACGCAGCTCGATGCCCTCGCGCCGCAGCTCGTCGGTCGCAGCAGCGAATCGGGCGGCAGCTTGTGGACCGGACTGCGCCGCGAACTCGGCGAATTGTTCGTTGTGCGCGCGGCGGGCACGCAGTCGCCCCGCGCGTCTGAACGGCTCGACCGCGCGCGCCGCTACCTCGCCGCCGGACAGGCCGACAAGGCGATTGCCGAGGTCGAGGCAATGCCCGGCGTCGACGCCGCGGGCGAATGGCTGATCGACGCGCGCCGTTATCACGAAGCACGGCGCGCGCTTGACCTGATCGAGACCGCGGCGATATTGGAACCGCGCGACAGCCCTGCTGCCGCGCTGGCCGAAAAAACGGCCGCCCCGACCCCGTAGCGCGCATTCCTTCAAGGGGTGCCGCCGTCTTTAGGAAAGCCCTTTCCATGGCCCTCGCCGATCCGCAGCGCATCGAAGCGCTCGACCCGCTCGATCCCCTCGCGCTCGATGCACAGCTGAGCGAGGAGGAGCGGATGATCCGCGACGCCGCGCGCTCCTATGCGGAGGGCGAACTGCTCCCGCGCGTGACCTCGGCCTTTCTCGACGAACGCTTCGACCGTGAAATCATGTCGGAAATGGGTCGGCTCGGACTGCTCGGCGCGACGATCGATCCCGAATATGGCGGCGCGGGGCTCAATTATGTCTCCTACGGGCTGATCGCGCGCGAGGTCGAGCGCATCGATTCGGGATACCGCTCAGCCTGTTCGGTGCAGAGCAGCCTCGTGATCCATCCGATCAACGCCTATGGCAGCGAGGAACAGAAGCGCAACTTCCTGCCCGGACTGACTTCGGGCGAACTCGTCGGCTGCTTCGGCCTGACCGAACCCGACGCCGGCAGCGATCCCGCCGGGATGCGCACGCGCGCCGAAAAGATCGAAGGCGGCTATCGCCTCAAGGGCGCGAAGATGTGGATCACCAATTCGCCGATCGCCGACGTCTTTGTCGTGTGGGCGAAGTCCGACGCGCACGGCGGCGCGATCCGCGGCTTCCTGCTCGAAAAGGGGATGAAGGGCCTGTCGGCGCCGAAGATCGAGGGCAAGGTGTCCTTGCGCGCGTCGGTCACCGGCGAGATCGTCATGGACGGCGTCGAGGTCGGCGAGGATGCGCTTCTGCCGCACGTATCGGGGCTCAAGGGGCCATTCGGTTGCCTCAACCGCGCGCGCTATGGCATCGGCTGGGGCGCGATGGGCGCGGCGGAGTTCTGCTATGAAGCGGCGCGCAATTATACGCTCGAGCGCAAGCAGTTCGGGCGCCCGCTCGCCGCGAACCAGATCGTGCAGTTGAAGCTCGCCAACATGCTCACCGAGATCGCGCTTGGCACCCAGGCGGCGCTGCGCGTCGGCCGGCTGATCGACGAAGGGCATCTGGCCCCCGACATGATCAGTTTCCTGAAACGCAACAATTGCGGCAAGGCGCTCGACATCGCGCGCACCGCGCGCGACATGCACGGCGGCAACGGCATTTCGGCCGATTATCATGTCATCCGCCACGCGGTGAATCTCGAAACGGTGAACACCTATGAAGGGACGCACGACGTCCACGCGCTGATCCTTGGCCGGGCGATCACGGGCATTTCGGCCTTTGCCTGATCCGAAACCGCTGGAGGGCATCCGCGTCGTCGAGCTGGCGCGGGTGCTCGCGGGCCCGTGGTGCGGGCAATTGCTCGCCGATCTGGGAGCCGAGGTGGTCAAGGTCGAACGGCCGGGCGCGGGCGACGACACGCGCGAATGGGGGCCGCCCTTCGTCACCGGCGACGATGGCGAGCATCTCGGCGCCGCCTATTACCACAGCTGCAACCGCGGCAAGCGCAGCGTCGCCGTCGATATTGCGAGCGCCGAAGGGCAGGCCGAGGCGCGCGCGCTGCTCGCCGATGCCGATGTCGTCATCGAAAATTACAAGGTCGGCGGGCTCGCCAAATATGGCCTCGACCCCGCGGCGCTGCGCGCCGATTTTCCGCGGCTGATCGTCTGCTCGATCACCGGCTTCGGACAGACCGGCCCCTATGCGCACCGTGCGGGCTATGACTATATCATCCAGGCGATGAGCGGCTTCATGTCGCTGACCGGCGAGCCCGACGGGCCGCCGCAAAAGGCGGGGATCGCCTATGCCGACATTTTCACCGGTCTCTATTCGGCTGTGGCGGTGCTCGCGGCGTTAAGGCGGCGTGACGTCACGGGATCGGGCGCGCATATCGACATGGCGCTGCTCGATTCGCAGGTGGCGGTGCTCGCCAATCAGGCGGCCAATTTTCTCGCGAGCGGCGTCGCGCCGAAACGAATGGGCAATGCGCATGCCAATGTCGTTCCCTATCAGGTCTTTGCCACCGCCGACGGTCAGCTGGTGATCGCGGTGGGCAACGACGCGCAATATCGCAGGCTCTGCGCGATTCTGGGCGTGCCCGAATGGGGCGCGGATTCGCGCTTTGCCACCAATGCCGCGCGGCTGGCGAACCGCGACGAACTGATCCCGCTGCTTGCGGCGAAGATTGCGACCTGGGAGGCGCAGCCGCTGTCGCTGGCGCTCGAGGCCGAGGGTGTGCCCGCGGGGCCGATCAACGACCTCGCGCAGCTGTTCGCCGACCCGCAGGTGATCGCGCGCGGGATGCGTTTCCGCCCCGACGGCGCGGCGATCGACGGCGTGGCCAGTCCGATCGTCATTGACGGCGAACGCATGGTCGCGTCGGGCGGAGCGCCGCGGCTGGGTGACTGACGCCGGGTTTCGGCCGGACCTGGCCGTCGCCGCGTCCCCAACCCGTTCGCATCGAGCGAAGTCAAGATGCCTCTCGGGCTAGGCTTGATGCCGATGGGTGTCTCGACTTCGCTCGACACAAACGGAAAGCGGGAACGGTCCGCTAACCACGCAAGTCCGACATCCACCGCCAAAAAAACGCTGTCCTACATGGCTCGGCTGTGCCAGCGTTCGTGTCGGCTCCTTCAATATGTGGACAAAAAAGCGGCCACTGCCCGGCTTATGGGTGCGGGCAATATCCGCGCGCGACATGGTCGGCGGGGCGCGGCAAACGGGCCGCCGCACAAGGCTGACCTTTCCTGACCTTTGGAAATGATTTCGCCGCCCCTGCGCAGAAAAAAGGGGCGCCGCTATGGACGCCCCTTCCCCCCCCTGGGCATTGAATGCGCCGGTCAGAACTTGACCGTGCCCGTGACGAAAACCTGCCGCGGGTTGCCGTAGAAGGCGGTGAGCGTGCCCTCGGTGCCGAGTGCCGAGCGCGGCAGGCCGTTGGCGCCGAGGGCCGGGACGCCCGTTACGGGATCGACGACGATGAAGGTATAGCCCGAGGTCTTGTACTTCTTGTTCGTCAGATTCTTGCCGAACAGCCCGAGGCTCCAGCGATCGTCGGGCGCGGTATAGACCAGGCTCGCATCCCACAGCGCAAACCCCTTCTGGTCGATATAGGGGTTCGGGATTTCGAACTGGTGGGTCTTGCTGCGATAGGACAGCGTCGTGCCGAAGCGGATCTCGCCGTCGCCGACCGGGGTCGAATAGGCGAGCGTGCCGCTGGCGGTCCATTTCGGCGTGTTCTGCACCTCGCGGAAATCGGCGACATCGGTGGGTACGCCGCCGATGTTGGTGACATATTCCTTATATTGCGCGTCGATATAGCCCAGCGCGGTCGACAGCGTCAGCCGATCGCCGGCCGCCGCCATATCTTCGGCAAGGCGCGCGCGGCCTTCGAACTCCAGCCCCTTGAAAGTCGCCTTGCCCGCGTTCGAGACGACGCCGCAGAAAGTCGGCAGGCCGCCGACGGTGCAGGCAACCGAACCCGGAATCTGGACGTCCGAATAATCGGCGTAGAAGGCCGCGAGCGCGACGTTGACCGCGCCGTCCATCAGGCTGCCCTTGTAGCCGACTTCATAGCTGTCGACCTGTTCGGGAAGGAAGCTCAGGAAGGACGCGACCTCGGCATCGGTCGGGCTGCCCGGAATGGCGGCCGGTGCGTTGACGCCGACGCCGCGCGGATCGAAGCCGCCGCCCTTGAACCCCTGCGAATAGCTGGCGTAGAAATTATGGTCGCTCGTCGGCTGATATTGGAGCGAGACGCGCGGGGTGAACTTGTTGAACTTGCGGCTGCCGTCGAAATTGGTGCTGGGTGCGCCGAAGGGCACGCCCGCGCCGCCGAAGACGGGCGATCCGCCGCCGAGATAATTCTGGCGCAGGATCGACGCGGTGCGCTTGTCCCAGGTGTAGCGGCCGCCGACCGACAGGCTGAACTGATCGCTGAAATCATAGGTGAAATCGCCGAAGACGGCGAAGGTCGTGGTATCGACATCGGCCTCGGTAAAGGCGGTCAGCCCGGCAAAGGTGTTGAAGATGCGGACGTCGAACAAGGTGTCGGCGGTCGCGTCGAGATAATAGAAGCCGAGCAGGCCCTTCAGGCGATCGCCCTCATAAAGCAGCTGGAGTTCCTGGCTGATCTGTTCGTTGAAATAAAAGCCGGGGACATCGACGTCGACCGCGGGCAGCGCGTCGAAATCGATCGGGGTCGCCGACTTGTCCTTGCGCCACGCGCTGATCGACCGCAGCGTCACCGTGTCGCTGAGCTCGGCGGATACGTTCATGGCGAGGCCATAGGCCTCGATCTCCTGTTTGGGGTCGTTCAGGCCGCCGCGGGTGTCGAAGACATTGTCGAGGACGGGGGCGCCCGTCGCGAGGCTGGGGATCAGGCGGTGGCCGCCGCGCGGCGCGCTCTTGTCCTTGGTATAATCGCCCGAAATGCGGATGAGCACCGGCTCGCCATAGCCGCCAAGCTCGACCGTGCCGCGCCCGGCCCAGACGTCCTTGTTGTAGTTTTCGAGCCCGTTGGTCAGATTGTCGCCGAACCCGCCGCGCGACAGCCGCGCCCCCGCGACGCCGACGCGGAGCAGGTCGCTGACCGGCGCGCTGGCGCTGACCACCAGGTCGGCCTGGTCATAGCTGCCATAGGTGCCCTTGATCCTCAGCGAAAACTCCTGCGGCAGCGGCTTGGTCACATATTTGACCGCGCCGCCGATCGTGTTGCGGCCATAAAGCGTGCCCTGCGGCCCGCGCAGCACCTCGATCCGCTCGACCTCGTAAATGTCGAGCACCGCGGCCTGCGGGCGGTTGAGGTATACATCGTCGAGATAGATGCCGACGCCCTGTTCGAAGCCCGAAACCGGATCCTGCTGCCCGACGCCGCGGATGAAGGCGCTGAGCGTCGAATTGGTGCCGCGCGACGCCTCCAGCGTCGTGTTCGGCGTCGTCGCGCCGATGTCGGTGATGTCGATCGCGCCCGCCTTGGCCAGCGCGTCACCCGAATAGGCGGTGATCGCGACCGGCACGTCGATCAGCCGCTCGTCGCGACGGCGCGCGGTGACGATGATTTCATTGTCGCCGCTATCCTCGCTGGCACCGGCGGGTTCGACGCCAGCGTCCTGCGCGATGGCGGCAGGAGCGAAGGCGAGCACCGAAAGCGTGCTGGTGGCAAGGATGGCGCGGCGCAGCGTGCGAGCGAAAGGACGCATGAAAGTCTCCCAATGACGGGCGGCCCCTCGCCACCCCTGCTTTCGTTGAGCCTGGAGCTTGCCAAGCCGTCGCACAGTCAATAATGAAAGCTGAACCAAGTTTCAACTTGGAATGTGCGCCGATCTTTTTTTGCTTGCCAGTGGTGCAGAAATGCCACGATTGAGCAGGCGGGCGGGCCGAATGAAGGGGAGGCGGAAGCACCATGGATCAACCGCAGGCCGCACCAGGCGGAGGCGCGAGCGAAGCGCGCGACAAGACGCCGCGCACCGAACGCGGGCGCCGCACCCTGCGCAAGCTGCTCGATGCCGCGGCGGTCGAGTTCGGCGAGCGCGGCTTTCACGAGGCGTCGATCAGCGCGATCACGCGCCGCGCCGGGACCGCGCTCGGCAGTTTCTATACCTATTTCGATTCGAAGGAGGAAATCTTCCAGGCGCTCGTGCGCTATATGAGCGAGCAATTGCGCGACCATGTGACGCCGCGCGTTCAGGCCGCCCCCGACGAGATCCGCGCCGAACGCATCGGGCTCGAATCCTATCTCGGCTTCGTGCGCGAGCATAAGGAGATTTACCGCATCATCGATGAGGCCGAGTTCGTCGATTACGAAAGCTATCGCCGCCACTATGAAACGACGGTCGAGCGCATCCGGCAGCGACTGGAGGCCGGCGCCGCGCGCGGCGAAATCCGCGCCGACGTCGGCGAAATCCACGCCTGGGCGATCGGCGGCATGAACGTGTTTCTGGGGATGCGTTACGGGCTGTGGGACACCGACAGCGACATTTCCGAAATTGCGCGGATCGCGAATGATATGCTGGCCAATGGCTTAAAAAAAAGAGATTGAAGGCCCGGTGGCCACTTACAGGGATATGCGATGCCTTACGCTCAATCAGCGCGAATGACTTTTGCCAACATGCTCGGCACGCTCGACCATCTTGTCGGCAAGGCTATAGATGCCAAGATGCCGGACGACGTGCTGAGGGCACAGCTGACCGAGGATATGTTCCCGCTCGAGCTTCAGTTCCGCGTCGCTTTGAACCAGGTGCTTCTGGCCCTCAATCAAGTCGGTGGAACGACGGTCCCGCTCGAAGAAACCACGTACACGTCGCTTGCAGAGGTTCGTCAGCGGATTGCCGCGGTCCGCGCGCTCGTTGATCAGACCGATCCTGCTCGATGGGCGGACGCCGAAGCAAAGGTCGATCTGACATTGCCGAATGGCGTGCGCTTTGTGATGTCCTCCGAAGAGGATGTTCGCGACTGGATCATGCCGAACTTCTATTTTCACGTGACGATGGCGTACGCCTTGCTGCGCGATGCGGGGCTGGCCATCGGCAAGATGGATTTCATCCCGCATATGGCCCGCCACAAGGTGTCGGCCGCGGACTAGCGGCGGATCCGCTACGCTCCCGTCGCTGTTGCCTGCGACTTGGGGACTTAGCCTCGCGCGATCAGGAAAATCGCATGTTCGGCGCGCCAGCTTGCGGCGGCGTCGCTCGTCGGCTTGTCGCCCGACAGGTGCCAGACACGCTCGACCCGGATACCACGCGCGCGGACGAGGTCGCGAAAATCGCTGACCGTCACATGGTGGATGTTCGGCGTTTCGTACCAGGCGACGGGGAGCAGCCGCGTCACCGGCATCCGGCCGTTCCACAGGAGCGCGAGCCGCACGCGCCAGTGCGCGAAATTGGGAAAGCTCACGAAAGCGCGCGGCGCGATGCGCAACAGTTCCTCGACGACGCGGTCGGGGCGCTCGGTCGTCTGCAACGTCTGCGACAGGATCGCATAATCGAACGCGCCGTCGGGATAGTCGGCGAGGTCGCGGTTCGCGTCGCCCTGCACCACCGATTGCCCGCGCGCGATCGCCGCGGTGACATTCGCCGGATCGATCTCCAGCCCGCGCGCGTCGACACCCTTGGCGCCGAGCGCGACCATCAACTCGCCGTCGCCGCAGCCGACGTCGAGCACGCGCGCCCCCGCCGGAACGGCATCGGCGATGATCGCCAGATCGGGACGCAGCGCCATCAGCGTCCGCCCCCGAGCGCGCCCGCGACGATCCGGTCGAGCGCGGGGACATCGAGGAGGAAGCTGTCGTGCCCGAAGGGCGCCGACAGCTCGACGAAGCTTGCCGCCGCGCCGACGCTTTGCAGCGCCTGGACGATGCGGCGCGATTCGGCGGTGGGGTAAAGCCAGTCGGTGTCGAAGCTGACGAGCGTGAAGCGCACATCCTTCGCCCCCGCAAAGGCGCCCGCAAGGCGACCATCGTGCGGTTCGGCAAGGTCGAAATAGTCCATCGCGCGCGTGATATAGAGATAGGCGTTGGCGTCGAAGCGGTCGGTGAAGGCCAGCCCCTGATGCCGCAAATAGGATTCGACCTGAAAATCGGCATCGAAACCAAAGCTCTTGATCGCGCGCGCCTGCAGGCGGCGGCCGAACTTTTCGGTCAGCCCGGCTTCGGACAAATAGGTGATGTGCGCCGCCATCCGCGCGACCGCGAGCCCCTTGGTCGGCGCGCGCGCGCTGCCATAATATTGGCCGTCCTGCCAGTCGGGGTCGGCCATGATCGCCTGGCGCCCGACCTCGTGAAACGCGATATTCTGTGCCGAATGGCGTGCCGCGCTGGCGATGACGATCGCCGAGCCGAGCCGATCGGGAAAGGCCGCGGCCCAGGCGAGCGCCTGCATCCCGCCCATCGATCCGCCGACCACCGCGTGCAGCCGCGCGATACCGAGATGATCGAGCAGCATCGCCTGCGCGCGCACCATGTCACCGATGGTGATGACGGGAAAGGCCATGCCGAGCGGCGCGCCGGTGGCCGCGTCGGGGCTCGCCGGCCCGCTCGACCCCATGCAGCTGCCGAGCACATTGGCGCAAATGACGTGGAAACGGTCGGTGTCGATCGGCTTGCCGGGACCGACCATGCGCGCCCACCAGCCGGGCTTGCCCGTCGCGGGATGGTCGCTCGCGACATATTGGTCGCCGGTGAGCGCGTGGCAGATGAGCACGGCGTTCGACTTGTCGGCGTTGAGCGCGCCATAGCTTTGCCAGGCGATCGTCACCGAAGGCAGGCTTTGTCCGCTGTCGAGCGGCAGCGGCGCCTGAATCGTCACGCTTTGATGCTGGATTTCGTGCAACCGGCTCGCCATGGGAAGGCGGGGCTAAGCGGGCGAAGGGGGCGTGTCAACGATGCGCGCGCAGAGATCGGGGGCTGGATTATTCGCGCGGCGACGCAGAGCCGCCCAGGATTTGATTCACGCGGAGACGCGGAGACGCGGAGAAATGAAGCCAGCCGCGAACCGGCCGTCGATCCGCGGTTTCACCCACGACCGCGGCGTAGCCGGAAAAGGGGGCCATTCGGCCCCGAACGATATCCTCCGCGTCTCCGCGTCTCCGCCTGAGCCTTTTCCGTTCCTCTTCGCACTCCGCGCCTCTACGCGAATCCCATCAACAAACTGGACTTGGCGGCCTTAGCCGTTAAACGCCCCCGCATGACCGACGCGACCCCCACCCTGACGCCCAAGCCGTGGATCAGCGGCATCGCCCCCTATGTGCCCGGCAAGTCGGCGGGCGCCGACGGCCGCCCGCTCATCAAGCTGAGCGCGAACGAAAATCCGCTCGGCACGGGGGAGAAGGCGCGCGCGGCCTTTGCCGCGGTGCAGTCGGCGCCCGACGCGCTGTCGCGCTATCCCGATCCGGGGTCGGTCGAATTGCGCGCGGCGATCGCCGCCAAATATGGGCTCGACCCCGACCGGGTGATCTGCGGCAACGGCTCGGACGAACTGTTGCACCTCGCCGCCGGGACCTATGCCGGGCCGGGCGACGAGATTCTTTATGTCCGCTATGGCTTTGCGGTCTATGAAATCGCCGCGCGGCGCGTCGGCGCAGTGCCGGTCGAGGCCGACGACCGTGATTTTGCAACCGATGTCGATGCGTTGCTCGCCGCGGTGACCGACAGAACGCGCGTCGTCTATCTCGCCAATCCGAACAATCCGACGGGGACGCTCGCGACGCGCGAAGAAGTTGGGCGGCTTTACGCCGGGTTGCCCCAAAATGTGCTGTTCGTGATCGACCAGGCCTATGCCGAATATCTGACGCCGGACGAAGACGACGGCGGGCTGGAGCTGGCAAAGACCCGGCCCAATGTCTTTGTCACGCGCACCTTCTCCAAAATCCACGGGCTTGCTGCCGAGCGCATCGGTTGGGGTTATGCGAGTGCCGATGTGATTGCGGCGCTGCACCGCATCCGCCTGCCGTTCAACGTCACCCGCGCCGGGCAGGCGGCGGCGGTCGCGGCGCTCGGCGACGATGATTTCGTGAACCGCAGCCGCGCGCATAATGCCCGCTGGCGCGCCTGGCTGGCGGCGGAACTGGAGAGCCTGGGCAATCATGGCGTGCGCGTCGTCCCGTCGGCGACCAATTTCCTGCTCGTGCTGTTCGAGGGCGCGGTGAGCGCCGAGACCGTCTATCACCGGCTGATGGACGCGGGCTATATCGTCCGCTGGCTCCCCGGACAGGGGATTCCGCAGGCGCTGCGCATGACGATCGGCACCGAGGACGAGACGCGCGGGCTTGCGACGGCAATCCGCGCCGCGCTCGCCGGTTGATGGCGATCGGGCGCGTCGCGATCGTCGGGCTGGGCCTGATCGGCTCGTCGGTCGCGCGCGCGGTGAAGGCGCGGCTGCCCGGCGTCGCGGTGGCGGGTTATGACGCGAGCGATGCGGTGCGCGTCGAGGCGCGCGCGCTGGGTTTCTGCGACGCGGTCGCCGACGGGGCCGCTGCGGCGGTGGCCGACGCCGACCTGGTCGTGCTTGCGGTGCCCGTCGGGCGGATGGCCGATGCCGCAGCGGCGATTGCGCCCGGACTGAAAGCTGATGCGATCATCTCCGACGTCGGATCGTCGAAGGCCGGGGTCGCCGCGGCGCTGGCCAAGGCCTTGCCCGATCACGCCGTCATTCCCGCGCATCCGGTTGCGGGGACCGAGAACAGCGGGCCCGCCGCGGGCTTTGCGACGCTGTTCGATGGGCGCTGGTGCATCGTCACCCCGCCCGCGGGCGCGCCGCAGGACGCCGTGACGGCGGTGACGTCGTTCTGGCAGGCGCTCGGCGCGCGGGTCGAGACGATGGACGCGGCGCATCACGACATGGTGCTCGCGGTGACGAGCCACCTGCCGCACCTCATCGCCTATACGATCGTCGGCACCGCGAGCGAGCTCGAAGAAGTGACCGAGAGCGAGGTCATCAAATATTCGGCGGGCGGATTCCGCGACTTCACGCGCATCGCGGCGAGCGACCCGGTGATGTGGCGCGACGTCTTTCTCGCCAACAAGGACGCCGTGCTCGCAACGCTCCAGCGCTTCAACGAGGATCTGACCGTGCTCCAGCAGGCGATCCGTCGCGGCGACGGCGCGCGGCTGGAGGAATGGTTCACGCGTACGCGCGCGATCCGGCGCTCGATCATCGAACAGGGGCAGGATGATGCGGCGCCCGACTTTGGGCGGAAGCACTAGGCAGCCACAGACCGAGGACCCGTTCGTATCGAGCGAAGTCGAGATACGCTTGCTCAGCCCGTGCCATCGCGTGTCTCGACTTCGCTCGACACAAACGGGATTCAGAGGGCCACGTTGCTTTCCAGCAACGCCTCGGGCGGATTGAGCGCGTTGATCGCGGCGCGCACGCGCTCCTCGGCCTCCTCGCGCGGCAGGCCGGGGGGGATGGTTTCGCCGATCCGATAGGTGATCGTGCCCGGCCATTTGACCCAGCGGCGCGGCGGATAGGCGACGCCGCTGTCGACCGCGACGGGAATGACGGGCACGCCGAGCAGGCGGTACATGCCGGCAAAGCCGGGACGAAGCTGTGGCGCCTGCCCATGCGGAACGCGTGTGCCTTCGGCGAAGAGGACGAGCGGGCGGCCCTTTGCGAGCGCGGCCTTCGCCGCGCCGAGCATCGCACGCATCGCCTTGCCGCCACCGTCGCGGTCGACGGGGATCAGTCCATAAAAACGCGCCGCCTGCCCCCAGACGGGGATCGCGAACAGCTCTTCCTTCGCAAAGACCGCGGGGTGGCGGAACAGTATCGGCTGCTCGATCGTCTCGAACGCGCTTTCATGCTTGAAGACATAGAGCACCGGCGTATCGGACATCGCGCCTTCGATGACGATCCGCTGGCCGAGCACGAAGCGGCAGATCAGCCGGTGAAAGCGCGCCCAGACGCGCACGAACCAGATCGTCGCACGGTGCGAGATCGGCAGCATGACGACGGCGCCGATCGATGCGACGCTGCTCATCAGGACGAAGAGCAGCCAGAAGAGGATCGAGCGGAGCAAGGCGATGGTGTAGCGCATTGGCGCCGCTCCTAAAGCCCGAGCAGGCCGCCCGCCAGCCCCGCGAGATATTTGTGATATTCGCGGAACAGCGTCGCCAGATTGGGTTGGCTACGCACCGCGTCGGTTACGATCGTGACATCGCGACCCACCGCGCGGCCGATTTCATATTCGGCGCGGCGCATGTGCCAGTCGGTTGTGACGAGCCGGATGCTCTTGTACTTGCGCCGCTTGGCCCATGCCGCGACCTCGGTGGCGTTCGAGCGTGTGTCCTCGGCGTCGAACCCCAGCGCGATACAGCAGTCGAACAACGCCACCGGACGCCCATATTCGGCGGCAAGCTCGCGCGGCTTGACCTCGCGCGCGACGCCGCTGATCAGGAGGCGCTTCGCGTCGCCGGCCTCGAGCCGTTCGAGCGCACGGTCGATGCGGCCCGGACCGCCGGTGACGACGACGATCGCGTCCGTCTTCTGCGGCGGCGCGGGCAGCGGCAGGAGCAGCGCGAACCAGGCGAAGCCCAGCACCCAGACGAGGAACAGCAGCGAGATCAGGCGCTTGATCATAGCATCTTCTTCAGCGCGGCGAGCAGCGTCTGGCGCGCCGTCAGGGCAGCGAGCGCGATAGCCAATAGCGGCAGCGCCAGCAAGAGCGCCCAGCCGGTGACGCCAAGCGAGGCGGTCGCGGCGAGCCCGGCGGTCACTCCCGACCATTGCCAGCCGACGAGCAGCATGATCGCCGCCGCGACCAGACTGCCGAGCGCAATGCCATAGGCGGTGTCGATCGCGATCCGGCGCTGGAACAGTCGCGCGATCTGGCGGTCGGTCGCGCCGATCAGGTGCAGCATCTCGATCGTCGCAAAATGCGTGCCGAGCGCGGCGCGCGCGGTCATGATCACCACCGCGGCGCTGGCGAGCGCCATCAGGACGACGAGCCCGGCGGCGATCCACGCGAGCGAACGGATCAGCCGCGCGACGGGACTTAGCCATTCGGCATGGGCGATGATCCGCGCGCCCGGCGCCTCGCGCGCGACGAGTGTTTCGAGCGCCTTCATCGCTCCCGCGCGGTCGTCGCCGACGAAGTCGATGTCGACAAGCGCCGGGAGCGGGAGTGACGCCAGCACCGGGTCGTCGCCTTCGGTGCGGCCGAACCATTGGCCGAGCATCGCCTGCAATTCCTCGCGCTCGACCGCGCGCGCCGCGCGGACGAAGGGGGCGGCGCTGGCGGCGCGGCGGAGCGCCGCCGCCTGCGCGGCGCGCGTCACGGGATTGGCGGTGACGATCTGGACGGTGACGCGGCCCGCAATCGCATCGCCGATCGCATTGGCCGATCGCGCGAGCCCGATCCCCGCGGCGGCGGCGAGCAGGGTCAGCATCATCAGGATTGCGATGATCCACGGCGTCGGCCCCGACAGGCGGCGGTCGGGGAGCAGGCGGCGGTGCTGGACGGGAACGCGGGGGATGATCATGCCCAAATCACGCCCTGTTCGCCGGCGGATAGCGCAGCGCCCCGGTGGGGTCGGACAGGCGCCCTTTTTCGAGCCGCATCATCTGCGCATTTTCGATGCGGCTGATGAGGTGGATGTCGTGCGTCGCGACGACGACCGTGGTACCGAGGCGGTTGAGCGCCTCGAACAGCCCCAGAAGGCGCATCGCCATGTCGGGATCGACGTTGCCGGTCGGTTCGTCGGCGACGAGCAGTTGCGGGCGTGCAATCACCGCGCGCGCGATCGCGACGCGCTGTTGTTCGCCGCCCGACAGCGTCGGGGGAAAGGCGTCGGCGCGCTCGCCGAGGCCGATCCAGCTCAGCATCTCGCCGACCGGCCCCGCCAGATCCTCCTCGCCCACCCCCGCGATGCGCAGCGGCAGCGCGATATTGTCGCGCGCGCTCAAATGCGGGATCAGGCGGAAATCCTGGAACACGACGCCGATGCGGCGGCGAAAGCCGGGCAGGCGGTGGCGCGGCATCGCGACCAGATCCTCGCCGAACAGCCGCACGATGCCGCGGCTCGGTCGCTGCGCCAGATAGAGCATCTTGAGCAGCGACGTCTTGCCCGCGCCCGACGCGCCGGTGAGGAAATAGAAGCTGCCCGGTTGCAGGTTGAAGCTGATGTCGGACAGAACCTCGGCATCGGGGCCGTAGCGCAGCCCGACGCCGCTGAACTCGACCATCGCGCCGCCGGGGCGCATCGACGCGGCGTCGGTCATGGCGTCATGCGCGGGCGCGCGGCGCGGCGCATGGCCTTGAGGAACAGGGGCGCTGGTCCGCTCATCCCGCTGCCTCTCGCACGGCTCTCGCCCGAGGACAAGCCGTGAGTGGAACGCGGCGCTTGCCACGCCGCGAATCAGCGTGTTTAGAGGGCCCATGATCCTCGCCTGCCCGTCCTGCCGCACGCGCTATGTCGTTCCGGATACCGCGATCGGACCCGCGGGTCGCACCGTACGTTGCGCCAATTGCCGCCACAGCTGGTTTCAGCAGCCCGCCGCCGCGCCGCCGCCGCCCGACGCCATCGTCCCACCGGACGTCACCGCCGAAGCGGCTCGCGGACCCGGACCCGCGCCGACCCCGGCCCCCGCCCCCACCTATTCCGATTTTCCCGAACCCGAAGCGGTGCCGCCGCCGCCGGCCTTTGCCGCCGACCCGCCGCCGCGCCCCGCGCCGCCGGCCGAGGACGCGCCGCTGCCGTTCCGCCGCCCGCGCCGCAATCCGGCAAAGCGCTGGACGATCATCGCCGCGAGCGCCGCGGCGTTGATGCTTGCGGCGACGGGCGCGCTCGTCTGGTACGGGCTGCCAAGCTGGGCCGAGGGGCTGGGCCTGCCCGGCGGCACGGCCGAACCCGATCTGGTGATCGAACTGCCGCCCAACCAGGATCACCGCGAACTCGCCGACGGCACCATCTATTTCGCCGCCTCGGGGGTGATCATCAATCCGACCGACCGCGAACAGCGCGTGCCGCCGATCCTTGCCGAACTGCGCGATGCGCAGGGCACGATCGTTTACAGCTGGACGATCAAGCCGCCGGTGCGGGTGCTGCCGCCCAATGAAAAGGTCAATTTCAGCGAGGCAAAGCTCGACATCCCGCGCCGTGCGACGCAGCTGACGGTCAGCTGGGCGCTACCCAAGAGTTGAAAACTTGTCATTGCGAGCATAGCGAAGCAATCTCCAGCTATCGTCCTGCCCGGTCGATGGCTGGGGATTGCCTCGTCGCTTCGCTCCTCGCAATGACGACCCAATTGGAAACAATTGCTTGCTCTGACGTCACGCCGTCATAACAGCAGCGCGGCGCCGAGCGACAAAAGGAAGCTGGTCAGCGTCGCGACGATGATCGGCGCAAAGCTCTGCCACCCCTGATCGAGCAGCAGGTGCAGCCGTGCCTTCATCGCGGTCGCGACGATCGCGAGCAGCAACAGCGCCTGCGCGCCGGTCGCGGCGCCCGCCTGCACCGGCCGCGGGATCGCCACGAGCGAATTGATCGCGACCACGGCCAGGAACCCCAGAATGAACCACGGCAAACGCAGTGGAATGCGCGCGCCCGCTTCGCCGCGGCGACCGAGCCATAGTGCGACGAGCATCAGCATCGGCGCGAGCAGCGCAACGCGCGTCAGCTTGACGATCGTCGCCACCTCGCCCGCTTGCGGAGAAAAGGAAAAGCCGCCGCCGATCGCCTGCGCGACGTCGTGGATCGACGCGCCGATCAGGAATCCGGCCTGCGCGTCGGTCAACCCCAGCTCTGCGGCGAGCACCGGATAGAGTGTCATCGCGAGCGCGCTGGCGACGGTGATGCCGACGAGCGTCAGCGTGAAACGCGCCTGATCGATGCGCCGGTCGCCGATCAGCGACCAGAGCGCGAGCGCCGCCGATGCGCCGCAGATTGCCGTCGCGCCACCCGCGAGCAGTGCGGCGTGGCGGTCCTGCGCAAAAAGATGTGCGCTCGCGACGGTCACAAGGATCACCGCGAGCATGATGGCGACGAGCAGCAGGAACGGCAGCGGCCCCATTTCGGCAAGCTGGACGGCGGTGATCCGCGCCCCGACGAGCACGATGCCGATGCGCAGCGCGGTCTGCGACATGAGATCGAGCCCGGCGTGCGTCCGCACGTCCTGCGACAGGAAGGAGAGCGCGAGGCCGATGAGCAAGCCCATCAGCACGATCGGCGCGGCATAATGATCGGCGAGCCAAGCCGCGGCGAGCGCGGCGATTGCGGTGACGAGAATGCCGGGCAGATAATCGTGCCAGCGGCGCCGCGCCGGCGGGTTCGCCTCGAGCTGCATCTCGCCGTACAGGTCGGCGGCCATCGGCCAATGTTGTCCGGACGTTTTCACCGCCGCTCCCTTGCCCTTTCGACAAGGCCCGCTTCGCATATCCGCGCGGCGCGGTCGATAGGCCATTGCTGGCGGGCCGCAGCCTTGCTAGAGGCCGCGCTCTGTCCGCACCCGTAGCTCAGCTGGATAGAGCGTCGCCCTCCGAAGGCGAAGGCCACAGGTTCGAATCCTGTCGGGTGCGCCAGATGGCTGGTGAGCGGCAATTGGCGCCGCAACGTCGGGGGAGACGGGGGCCGGATGTACGACCTGCTGGCCGACCTGTCGGTGATCGAAGCCTCGTCCTTTGTCGCCTCGCCGACCGCCGGGCTTTACTGCGCCCAGATGGGGGCCGAGGTGATCCGCGTCGACCAGATCGGCGGCGGTCCCGATTTCCGGCGATGGCCGGTCACGGCGAACAATGATTCGCTCTATTGGGAAAATCTGAACCGCGCGAAAAAATCGGTCGCGCTCGACCTCGGCCGGGCGGAGGGGCGCGAGCTTTTGCAGGCGCTGGTGCGCGCGACGGGGCAGTTCGTCACCAATTTCCCGGTCGGCGGGTTCCTTTCGCACGAGACGCTGGCGGAGGGCCGCGCCGACCTGATCACCGTGCGCGTGATGGGGTGGGCCGACGGGTCGCCCGCGCTCGACTATACGGTGAACAATGCGGTGGGGTATCCGATGCTGACCGGCGCGGGCCCAGAACCGGTCAATCATGTGCTGCCCGCATGGGACTTGCTCACCGGCGCCTATGCGGCCTTCGCGTTGCTCGCGGCGATCCAGCGGCGCAGCGTCAGCGGGGAGGGCGGCGAAGTGCGCCTGCCGCTGTCCGATGTCGCGATCGGCACGGTCGCCAATCTCGGCGGGGTGGCCGAGATGCTCTATACGGGCGAAAACCGGCCGCGGCTCGGCAATGCGGTTTACGGCCTGTTCGGGCGCGATTTCGTGACGCGCGACGGACGGCGGACGATGATCGTCGTCGTGACGCCGCGGCAATGGTCGAACCTCGTCGCCGCGCTGGAACTCGGCGACGCCATCGCGGCGGTCGAGGCGGCGCGCGGGGTTTCCTTCGCCACCGACGACGGGCTCCGCTTCACGCACCGCGATGCGCTCTATTCGCTGTTCGAGGCTGCGATCGCGGCGCGCGACCACGCCGACCTTGCCGCCGCCTTCGACGCGGGCGGGATCGTCCATTCGCCCTATCGCACCATGTATGAGGCGGTGCAGGATCCCGCGCTGGTCGCCGACAATCCGATCTTTGGCGCCGCCGACAACCCCAGCGGTTTCGCCTATCCCGCCGCGGGCGCCTTTGCGACGCTGCCGTATGCGACACGCCAGCCGCCCGCCAGCGCGCCGCGCAATGGCGAGCATAGCGAGGAAATATTGACCGACCGCCTGTCGCTGTCGTCGGGCGAGCTTGCCCGCCTGATCGACGCCGGTATCGTCGGTGTTGCTTCAGAATGACGAGATCCAAACCCCGTTCGCGTCGAGCGTGGTCGAGACGCCCCTCGGTCCAGCGCGGCGTCTCGACTTCGACCTTCGGTCGAAGTTTATCCTGAGCGCCTGCCAAGGCAGTCGAAGGGCTCGACGCGAACGGAAAAGAAGAATTGGAGACTAAACCATGACCCTGCGCCGCGCCGCCATTGTCGCCCCGATCCGCACCGCCGTCGGCAAGTTCGGGGGCGCGCTGTCGTCGATGAGTGCGGGCGCGCTCGGCGCGGTGATCCTGAAGGCGCTGATCGAGCGGACAAAGATCGACCCCGCGCGCGTCGACGACGTCGTCTTTTCGCAGGGCTATGGCAATGGCGAGGCGCCGGCGATCGGCCACTGGTCGTGGCTCGCCGCGGGGCTGCCGCTCGAAGTGCCGGGATATCAGCTCGACCGCCGTTGCGGGTCGGGGCTGCAGGCGGTCGTCAACGCCGCGATGATGGTCCAGACGGGCATGGCCGATGTCGTCGTCGCGGGGGGCGTCGAATCGATGTCGAACGTCGAACATTACAGCATCGACATTCGCAAGGGCGTGCGCGCGGGCAATCTGACGCTCCACGACCGGCTGACGCGCGGGCGGCTGATGTCGCAGCCCGTTGAGCGCTTCGGCGTGATCAGCGGCATGATCGAGACCGCCGAAAATCTGGCGAAGGATTATGGCATCAGCCGCGAGGCGGCCGACGCCTATGCGGTGCGCAGCCACCAGCGCGCGGCGGCGGCGTGGGCGAAGGGGCTGTTCGACGACGAACTGGTACCGGTCGAAGTGCCGCAGAAGAAGGGCGATCCGGTCATTTTCGCGCACGACGAGGGCTATCGCGCCGACGCGAGCCTGGAAACGCTCGGCAAGCTGCGCGCGCTCGAGGGCGGCATCGTCACGGCGGGCAATGCCAGCCAGCAGAATGACGCCGCCGCGGCGTGCCTGGTGGTTGCCGAGGACAAGCTCGATGAGCTCGGCCTGGAACCGATCGCCTGGTATCACAGCGCGGCGTCGGCGGGGTGCGATCCCAGCCGCATGGGCATCGGCCCGGTCCCCGCGGTCGAGCGGCTGTTCGCGCGCAGCGGGCTTGGCTGGGGCGACATCGACCTTGTCGAACTCAACGAGGCCTTTGCGCCGCAGGTGCTGGCGGTGCTCAAGGGCTGGGGTTGGGCGGACGACGACAGCCGCAACGAGATTCTCAATGTCAACGGATCGGGCATCTCGCTCGGCCATCCGATCGGCGCAACCGGCGGGCGCATCCTCGCCAATCTGACGCGCGAGCTGGGACGTCGCAACGGGCGCTATGGGCTCGAGACGATGTGCATCGGCGGCGGGCAGGGAATCGCCGCGATCTTCGAGCGCGCGGCCTGATGGGTTTGCGCTCCGCTCTCCAAGCGGCGCAGGCCTATCGCGACGCGGCGCAGGCGGCGCTTGCCGAACGGCTGGCGGCGCGGCCGATCGACGAGGAACAGCGCGCCGCGCATGGTTTTGCGTGGGTCGCGACGACGGTTGCGGCGCTCACCGCCGTGCTCGATTGGTGCGAGTCCGGGGGGGAATCGAACCCGCTCGACGCGAAGGTCGCCACGCTCGCCTTCGCCGAGAGCATCGCCCAGCTCGTCGGCGGCCTGCCGATGGGGCAGAATGAGATGTTCCGCCCCGCCGACCTTGGCCTCGGTGCGGAGGCACGCGCGCTTGCCGATGCCTCCGCGGAGCTGCTCGACGCCGGCCACGCCGCGCTGCGCGCCGAGGTGGCCGCCGCGCTCGCGGCGGAGCAATGGCCGAGCGAAACGCTCCACGACGCCGACCTCGATGCGATCCGCGACCAGTTTCGCCGCTTCACCGATGCGGAGATCGTGCCGCACGCGCACCGCTGGCACCTCGCCAACGCGCTGATCCCCGACGCCACTGTGCGGGCGATGGCCGACCTTGGCACCTTCGGCGTGTGCATTCCCGAAGAGTTTGGCGGACTCGGCCTGTCGAAGCTGGTGATGTGCCTCGTCACCGAGGAATTGTCGCGCGGCTGGATCGGTGCCGGGTCGCTCGGCACGCGGTCGGAGATTGCGGGCGAGCTGATCGCGACCGGCGGCACCGACGCGCAGAAAGCCGAATGGCTGCCCAGAATCGCGAGCGGCGCGATACTGCCGACCGCGGTGTTCACCGAACCCGATGTCGGGTCGGACCTCGGTTCGTTGCAGACGCGCGCGCGGTTCGCGCAGGGCCGCTGGGTGATCGACGGCGCCAAGACGTGGATCACCCACGCCGCGCGATCGGACCTGATGACGCTGCTCGCACGCACCCTGCCCGACGCCAGGGGCTATGCCGGCCTCTCGATGCTGCTTGTTCCCAAGCCGCGCGGCACCGACGCCGACCCCTTCCCCGCCGCAGGCATGAGCGGTAGCGAGATCGCGGTGCTCGGCTATCGCGGCATGCGCGAATATGCGCTGCAATTCGACGGCATGGCGGCGCCCGCCGACGCGCTGCTCGGCGGCGTCGAGGGGCAGGGGTTCAAGCAGCTGATGCGCACCTTCGAGGGCGCGCGCATCCAGACCGCGGCGCGCGCGGTGGGCGTGGCGCGACGCGCGCTTGAGCTGGGGCTCGATTATGCAATGAACCGCAGGCAGTTCGGCCGGGCGATCATCGCCTTCCCGCGCGTCGCCGACAAGCTGGCGATGAGCGTGGTCGATTTCGTGATGGCGCGCGAGCTGGCCTATGCCGCGGCGCGCGCCAAGGACAGCGGCAAGCGCTGCGACATCGAGGCGGGAATGGCAAAGCTGCTCGCCGCGCGCGCCGCCTGGGTGAACGCCGATGCCAGCCTGCAGATCCACGGCGGCAACGGCTATGCGCTCGAATATGAAATCAGCCGCGTGCTCTGCGACGCGCGTATCCTCAATATCTTCGAAGGCGCGGCGGAGATTCAGGCGCAGGTGATTGCGCGCGGACTGATCGAAGGCCGCAACTAGAGCGCGATGACATGATATTGACCCACCGTGACGGAGGCGCGTCGGCATGTGCGAAGCCACTGCCGGGCAATCGGCCCGGCGCCGCATCGACCTTGCTGATGCCGGTTCGGTGGGCGGCATGTGCGGGAGCCGATTCGATTCGGGCCGAATGGATCGTGCGACCGCTTCGCGCGTCGGGCCGCCCCCCCCCTGTTACGGTGACTCGTTGTCTGCGAGCGGCAATGTCACCGTAACATGGCTGGACGGCAGATGAATTTGACCCCTGCCGACCTTGATTTCGACTCGTGATGCTCTATTCCAACCCCGTGCAAGGCGATCCAGACAATTACATAAGCCTGCTTTCGGCCGCGCAAATCGAAACGTTGCGGCACGTTTACGAGCATAAAAATTCCAAACAGATCGCGCGGATCATGAATGTTTCGCCGCACACCGTGGACGAGCGGGTACGACGGGTTCTAAAAAAGCTTAATGTTTCCAACAGAATAGAAGCTGCCCGGATATTGGCTGTTAACGGTGTCTTCGATCATGTTACCCCTTATCAGCCTTTGACATATCAATTGATCGACCTAGGCGACGATGCGCCCCCCGCCGATGCCGAAAGGGGGCGCAGTGCGTTTCGGCGGCTATTCGATATCGGTTCGCCTTTTCCTACCGCGTCCCAGCCGGCCAACCGGCATGGGTTGATGGAAAGGATTATCTGGCCGATTCTCATCGCATTTGCGACGATCTTGGCTTTTTCCGCCCTCTATTCGATCCTTGTCGGACTTGGTCGTGTTCTGACCTGAATGTTCGAACCGAATGCTGCGGGGGGGAAACCGGTAGCATTCTTTTTCAAGGAAAAAGTTAATGCTGAACGAACGAGTGTCTGCAGCCAAGAAGATCGCGTCCGACCTGCACCAGGCCGAAGACGCCATCGACGAAGCGATGATCCGCATTGCCCGGCTTGCGGCGACGCTGCCGACCGCCCGGCGCGAAACCAACATGTCGGCGATCGTCGGCCAGGAGGCGATGGCCAAGGTCGCGCATGCGCTTGCCGCGGCGGGCGAAGTGCGCCAGCTCTTGACCGACGCGCATCTGGCGCTGACGGCGACGCAGAAGGAGGTCGGGCTCGGCACCCGCATGTTCGGCGCGGGCGTCAAGCCGGCGTCGGCGAGGCTGGTCGACGAGGGCAGCAACGATCGCCAGCGCGCCGACGCGCCGACGTTCGCGAAGGCGGGTTGATCCGCAGGAAAGGTTGACTGCCACATGTGGTCCGTGGCGATCTATTATGTCGTTCTGCTCCTCACCGTTGCTGTCGCCGTCCGGCATGGCGGACCGCTTGAACGCTGGGCAGCCTATACGGCATTGATCGCCTCGGTACTCACGACCGTCGTGACGCCTTTTCCGACCTGGACCAACATCGAAGTCAATATCTTCATCGTCGATGTGCTGGTGCTCCTGAGCTTCTGGTTCATCGCGCTCCGGACACAGAGTTTCTGGCCCTACTGGATCACCGGCTGGCAGTTGATCGCCATTTTCGGCCATATCCAGAAACTGATGTTCGTGGAGATACTGGCGCGGCCCTATTCGCTGCTGTCGATGTATATATCCTATCCGATCCTGTTGCTCATCATATACGCATCGGGATCGTCGGGTCGGCGAAAGGACGTTGCGGCGTAGCGGTGGCTCTCCGGGGGCGTTGTCACGATGCAGCAATTCTCGAACCAGGAAATTGCCGAACTGAAATCGCGGGTCGACCAGATTCACGAGCTGCTCGCCAGCCGCGGCGACGATCCGCCAGCCATGCTCGCGCATCCCGCGCTGCTCGACCAGCTGTCGTTCAGTATTGAAGTGCGCCGCATCCGTCGCAGCCATTTCGGCGCCGACATGTCGGGTCCGGTCTGGGACATGATGCTCGACCTGATGCTCGCGCGGGCCAAGGGGCGGGTGCTCGGTGCCAGCGACCTTGCGACCGGCGCCGGTGTGCCGCTGTCGTCGGGGTTGCGGATGATCGCGGCGCTCGAAAGTCATGGTCTTGTCGAGCGCGAGATCGACGAACGCGACCGCCGCCGCACGCTTGTCCGACTCTCCGGCGCCGGTGCCGAACGCATGGCCTCCTATTTCGAAAGGATCGACGCCGCGCGCCGGGGCGGCCAACCGCTGGCCGCCTGATACTTCGCCTTGCCCCCCCCGACCGGGTGCGGCGCAACCCTGCGCTGCACCCGGTCATCCCTCGGGGCTCGCTAGTCGGTCATCTCGCGCATCATGCGTTCGACCTTGATCATCGCCTCGCGCTTGATCTGGCAGATGCGCGCCGCACTGACGTCGAGCGTCAGGCCGATTTCGTGGAGGTTCAGTTCCTCGAAGAAATAGAGCTGGAGCACCAGCTGCTCGCGCTCGGACAGCCGCCCGACGCACTGGCGCAGCGCGCCCATCAGATCCTCCTGCTCGCAGCGGTCGTCGGCGAGCGCATCCTCGTCGGCCGCGAGGAAGGCGCCGATGTCGGTGAGTTCGTCGAGCGAGGTCGAGCGGCCGTGCGTCGCATTGCGCTCGAGCGCAAAATAATCTTCCGCCGCCATGTCGAGCGCAACCGCCATTTCGGCCGCGGTCGGCGCGCGCAGCAATTGCTGTTCGAGCGCGGCGCGCGTCGCCTGAAGCCGTTTCGCCGCCACCATCGCCGACCGCCCGACGTCCGCCTCGCGGCGCAGCTGGTCGATCATCGCGCCGCGAATGCGCGTCGAGGCATAGGTGGCAAAGGCAAAGCCGCGCTCTTCATAATGGCGGCTCGCCTCGATCAGCGCGATCAGCCCGGTCTGGATCAGGTCGTCGAGCTCGCTCGTTCGCGACACGCGCGAAAAGACCTGCCACGCGATCTTGCGCACCAGCGGGGCATATTCCGTCACCAGCGCATCGACGCTTTCGCCGTATCCGTGCGGGCGCAGCGCGCGGCCGGGTGCCCCGGCAAATTGCTCGGCGGGCTCAATTCTCATTTAGATGATCCTCCATCGGGGCATCGGGTCCGGTCGCGAGGCGCGGCACGTCGGCGCCGATCGTCGCGACGATTTCGGTCTGCTTGGTCGCCGGGATCTCGAGGTAGGAAATGACGGCGACGTCGGGGAAGGTCGCGCGCACGAGGCGCGAGAGCGCGGAGCGGCAAATCGGCGAGGCGACGAGCGCAAAGCTGCGCGTCGAAAGGAGCAACGGTTCGACCGCTCGCCCGATCTGTTCGATGATCTTCATCGCCATCCCATGCTCGAACGGCCATTCGGCGGCGGGATTGGCGCGCACCGCCTGGTTGAGCAGCACTTCGACCTCCGGGCTGAAGGTGACGACGGGGAGCGGCATCCGGCTCGGCACGATCGTCTGGACGATCAGCGCGCCGATGCGCTGGCGCACCGCTTCGACAAGGTCGCTCTCGCCGAGCTGCTGGCCCGAAAGCGCGACCATCGCTTCGGCGATCTTGCGGAAATCACGCAGCGGCACGCGCTCGACGAGCAAGGATTTGCAAAGGCCGGCGACGCGCGGCAGCGAATAGCCCTGTGGACTCAGATTCTGCGCTAGCTGCGGATAATGTGTCTTCAGATTGTCGATCAGCGCCTGCGCGTCGTCGATACCGAACAGCTCGGCGGCCGATCCGACGATGCTGTTGTTGAGGTGCGTCGCGACGACGGTGGCGGGGTCGACGACGGTATAGCCTGCGGCGATCGCGTCATTCTGCGCGGCCTTGGGAATCCACAGCGCGTCGAGGCCGAAGGTCGGATCCTTGCACGGGCGCCCGGTCACCTGGGTGACAAGATCGCCCGAATCGAGCGCGAGCATTTCGTTGGGAAACACCTCGTCCTCGCCGACGATCACCCCGGCGATCGAGATGCGATAGACATTGCCGGGCAGCGACAGATCGTCGCTGACCTTCACGGGCGGGACGACAAAGCCCAGTTCCTTCGACAATTGGCGGCGGATGCCGGTGATGCGCGTCATCAGCGGCGAGCCCTTGCGTTCGTCGACGAGGGTGACGAGCGCATAGCCGATTTCGAGCTGGCAGGCGCTCGCTTCGCTGACCTCGGCCCATTCGATGCGCGACGGGTCGGGCGCTGCCGCCGCCGGTTCGGGCGCGTCGGCGATCGCGGCTTCGGCGCGGCGGAGTTGCCAGCCGATCGCGAAGCACAGCGCGGCGGCGGGCAGGATCAGCATCTGCGGCATCGCGGGGACCAGTCCGAGGATGAACAGGATGCCGCCGACCGCGATCCAGATGTGCGGCGAGGAAAACTGGCTGCCGATCTGGCCGCTGAGGTCGAAGGGCGAGGCCACGCGGGTGACGATCGCGGCGGCGGCGATCGACAATAGCAGCGCGGGGATCTGCGCGACGAGCGCGTCGCCGATCGCGAGCGTGACATAGGTGCTGCCGGCTTCGGCGAGGCTCAGCCCGTGGCTGAAGATGCCGAGGATCAGCCCGCCGACGATGTTGACGAACAGGATCAGCAGGCCGGCGACCGCATCGCCCTTCACGAACTTCGACGCGCCGTCCATCGAGCCGTAGAAATCGGCTTCGGTGCCGATCTCGACGCGGCGCGCCTTCGCCTCTTCGGGGGTGAGCAGCCCGGCGTTCAGATCGGCGTCGATCGCCATCTGCTTGCCCGGCAGCGCGTCGAGCGTGAAGCGCGCGGAGACTTCGGATACGCGGCCCGCGCCCTTGGTGATGACGATCAGGTTGATGATCATCAGCACGACAAAGACGAACAGGCCGACGACATAATCGCCGCCGATCAGCACCTGGCCGAACGCCTCGATCACATGTCCTGCCGCCGCCGTGCCCTCATGCCCGTTGACGAGCACCACGCGCGTCGACGCGACATTGAGCGCGAGGCGGAACAGTGTCGCGAGCAGGAGCACGGTGGGAAAGGCCGAGAAATCAAGCGGTTTCGAGGCCTGCAGCGCAACCATCAGGATCAGCAAACTGATCATGATGTTCGCGACGAAGCTGATGTCGAGGACCAGCGGCGAAACCGGGATCACCATCAGCGCGACAAGGATCAGCATCGCCGCCGGCAGCGCCGATACCCCGGCAATGCGGCCGATGTTGCGAAGGTTGAAACCCGCGGTCATGCCGCGCCTCCCGACAGCGCCGCGAGCCGCCGATAGGCATCGGCGGCAAAGCCCATCGAGAGTTTCTGGGGCATCGGCCGGATTTCCATCATTTGCAGCGGGGGACGCCCCGCGCCGTTCGCCAGGCCGCTCGAACTGCGCGCCTCGGCGCGCCAGCCCAGCGGGGCATGGGGTTTCAGATTGTCGGTCTTGCCGCCGTCGTCGAGTTTGGCGCGAAAGCGGTCGCGGATCTCGGCAAGGCTGCGCATACGGCCGTCGCCAGCGTAAAAGACCGACCGGTTGGCCGCCGCCGCCTCGGGCATCATCGGCGCACCGGGCTGGTCGGGATCGGCCGCGAGCGCGGTCAGGAAACGGGCGGCCCCTGCCGACCCCAGGAAATGCGCGAGATACAGGTCGACCGGTTCGGCGCTGCGCCCGATCCGGCTTTCCAGATAGGCGCGATTGTCGCCGGTGAGCGCCGCCGCCATCGACGCCGCCGCGGACGGATCGTCGCGCAGCGCGAAAATCTGGTCGCGCAGCACCGGGTCGGCGACCGACAGGCGCCCCGACGCATCGCGGGAGATCGCATCGGCGGCCCAGGCAAGGCCATGGCTGGCGCCATGACGTTCGAGCGTCGCGAGCCAGGTCTGCTTGGTGAACTGATACAGGCCACGCGCCGACGAGGTCGACGCCCTGGCGTTCGGATCATAGCCGCTTTCGACGCGCGCGACGTCGAACAGATAGTCGAAATCGATCCCCGTGCGCGCCGCCGCGCGCTGCACCGCGTCGAGCACGGGAGCGGCGATGCGGGCGGGTGGCCGGGGTTGGTTGATTGCGTTCATCATCATGGTTCCGCTGGTTCAGCAGACCCAAAGCAATCATCGTGCCACTTTCCGTAATGTGGCAGGTAAAGTACTGAATATCAGTAGCTTAAAGCAATTCCGCTCGGCCGGGTGCCGCGGATGTCATGGTTTCTGTCAATCCGCTGACGGGTCCAGTCCTTCAATATGTTGACGCGCATCGCGGCGGCTTCGAGCTGGCCGAGCGTCCGGGTGATCAGCGCGCGCGCGCGCTGTTCGCTTCCCGCCGGGACCGGCGCACCGCGCAGCAGGATGACCGCGGTTGCCAGCGCTTCGGTCGCGGCGATGATCGCGCCCGCATCATGCCCGTCGAGCGCGTCGATCAGCGCATCGAGCCGCGCCTGCACCTCGTCCATCGCCGCCAGCATCAGTCGGTTCCGCGGCCGTGGAAGTCGAGCATCGCGCTGGCGATGATCGCCGGGTGAACGCCGTAATTGCCCGTGCCGATCGCGGTGCGCAGCGCGGCGACGCGCGCAACATCGACCGGCGGCGGCTGGTCGGCGAGATTGTTCGCCAGGCGCGTCAACCGCGCGGTGGGCAGATTGTCCGACGCGGGCCGGACCTGCGCGGGTGCGCGGGCCGAAGCCGTCGCCTCGCCGACGACGCGGCGCAGCGGGCCGGTGCGGGCGACGCCGCCAACGGATCCGATCTTGCTGTCACCCGACATGCATGCCTCCATCGGGCGCCGTCAGAAAAGTGACGACGCGCTTCACGAAGGCTTTAACGGCGCGCGATCCGGGGGATTAAGCGCGGCCGCGTGCAAAAAGAAAAGAAAGGCCCGGCCGCGTCGGAAAGCCGACGGCGACCGGGCCGTTCGCGCGTATGCCGCGCGCGGTCAGGGATCGATGCGCGCGGCGCCGGGGCCGGTGACGGTGGCGCTCAGCGTCGATTTGCGGTCGCTGCCGCGCAGCGCGATCGAGTCGCCGACGCGGCCGTCCTCGACGGCGATCGCGGCATAGCTGATCGAATAGTTCGGCGTGTCGATCGACACGCGGACATGGTCGCCGCGGCGAACGACGGGCGCGCTCGGCGCGGCGCGCGCGAAGGGAGCCGCGACCGGCAACGCGCCGTCCGCGCCCGCCGTCATCGCGACGCGCAGCCGCCATCCGAGCGGGGCGCAGCGCACCGCGAGCGTGTTGGCATCGATCGCGGTCACCGTCGCGGGCTCGGGGCAGCGCGCCAGCTTGATGCGGCGATCGATCGGCACCGCGGTACGGCCGAGCGCGCTGGCGACCGTCGCGGTCAGCGCGTCGATCGCCTGCCAATCCTCGGTGGCGGTCTGGCCTTGCGCCGCGATCGGCGCGGCGATGGCGCAGGCGGCGAGCGTTGCAAAGATACTGCGGGACAAGGTTCGTCTCCTCGGATCGGGATTTGGGGGTCCGAATTGCTGGCCTGGCGAAATGCACGAAGCGTGCCAGCCACCGTCGCGTGCCGATTTACGCCGACGCCTCGGCGCCTCGTCGGTTTTTTGACGATGCCCCCGACGGAACCGCATGAACGATTTCAAATATCGGAAAAACATAGAAAAAATGGATTTGGCACAGCCATTGCATTCTCCCTTGGGTGTTTCCGTATGTCCGCGCCAGTCGGCCGGACCGCGGCAAGCGTAAGGCAAGCGAAGGAATGTGGTGATGGCATCCGAGAAACTCTTTGGCCTGCACGCGACGGCGCTCCAGTTGCGCAGCCAGCGCATGATGATGCTCGCGTCGAACATCGCGAACGCCGCGACGCCCGGTTACAAGGCGCGCGACCTCGACTTCGCCAAGGCGCTCGACCTCGCGCAGCAGGGTCGGTCGACGGAGCAGGCGATTGCCTATCGCGTGCCGGTGCAGGCTTCGCTCGACGGCAACACCGTCGAAATGGCGACCGAGCAGACCGCCTATGCCGAAAATGCGCTCGCCTATCGGTCGAGCCTCGCCTTTCTGAGCGGCCGCATCAACACGCTGTCGCGCGCGCTGAAAGGCGAATAACGATGAACGGCAGCTTTTCCGTCTTCGACATCAGCGGCCGCGCCATGTCGGCACAGCTGGTGCGGCTCAACACCACCGCGTCGAACCTCGCCAATGCGGGGACGGTCGCGGGCAGCGAGGCGGGCGCCTTCCGCTCGCTCAAGCCCGTCTTTCGCACGGTGATGGACGATCATGGCCGCGCGACGGTGCAGATCGACCAGATCACGACCTCGAAAATGGCGCCGTCGAAGCGCCACGATCCGTCGAACCCGCTCGCCGACGCCGACGGCAATGTCTGGGAAGCCGCGGTCGATAGCGCCGCCGAACTGGTCGAGATGGTCGAAACCGCGCGCCAGTATCAGAACAATGTCCAGGTCCTCGAAACCGCGAAAGGCCTGATCAACGAAACCCTGAGGATGGGACAGTAAGATGAGCATCAACGGTATCAGCAACAACAACCCCGTGTTCCATTCGCCGGGCACCAGCCAGCAGATGGGTCAGAGCGATTTCCTGCGTCTGATGACCGCGCAGCTGTCGCAGCAGGACCCGTTCAACCCGGTCGACAACACCGAGATGGTCGCGCAGATGGCGCAATTCTCGAGCCTCGCCGGGATCAGCGAAACCAACACCGTCCTCGCCCAGATTTCGGAGCAGCTCGCGGCGCAGACGCAGCTGCTTCGGGACATCAAGGCCGCCACCCCGGCGCCCGCCCCCACCACCCAGGAAGGATAAGCCCATGTCATTCTATACGTCGCTTTCGGGCCTCAAGGCATCGCAGACCGACATGTCGGTCATCTCGAACAATATCGCCAACGCCGGCGCGGTCGGCTTCAAGCGGAGCAAGGCGCAGTTCGGCGACATTTTCGCCTCGTCGCCGACGCAGTCGACGAAGATGATCGCTGGCCAGGGCACGCGCCTCAATGGCATCACCCAGCAGTTCACGCAGGGCTCGTATGAATCGAGCGAAAAGACGCTCGACCTCGCGATCGTCGGCGAGGGTCTGTTCATCGTCAAGGGCGAGCCGCCGCGCGAACAGGTCAGCTATACGCGCAACGGTTCGTTCGAACCGACCCCCGACGGCTATGTCATCGACACGACGGGGGCGCGGCTGCAGCTGCTTCCCGTCGATGCCGTCGGCAATGTCACCGACAACACGCTCGCCGGCGCCTTTGATTTCCAGCTGCCCACCGGCGCGCCGTCGGACCCGGCTTCGGCGCTGGTGAACGTCACCATCGGCCTCGACGGCCTCGTCACCGCGACCTTTGCCAATGGCGAGGACCAGATGCTCGGCAAGGTGGCGATGGCGACTTTCCCCACCATGTCGGGCCTGCGTCCGACGGGCGACGCGCACTGGCAGTCGACGGGCGAAAGCGGCCCCCCGACGATCGACGCGGCGACCAACGGGCCGATGGGCGCGATCCGATCGGGCGCGCTCGAACGCTCGAACGTCGACATCACCGAGGAGCTGGTGATGCTGATGGCGGCGCAGCGCAATTTCCAGGCGAATGCCAAGGCGATCGAGGGCGCGTCGCAGCTGACCCAGACGATCATCGGCCTGCGCTGAACCATCGCTGACCACCGCTTCCCGGGAGCCAATCCATGGACCGCCTCATCTACACCAGCCTCTCCGCGATGCGCGGCAGCATGGCGCGGCAGACGGCGATCGCCAACAATCTGGCGAACGCGCAGACGCCGGGCTTCCGCGCCGATATGGCGAGCGCGCAGTCGCTCTGGCTCGACGGCAGCGGGCTCGACGCGCGCGCCATGGCGTCCGAAGAGGTGCTGGGTGCCGACATGAAGGCGGGCACCGTCACTTCGACGGGCCGCGACCTCGACATCGCGATGCAGGGCGACGCGCTGCTCGTCGTGCAGGCGAAGAATGGCGAGGAGGCCTATACGCGGCGCGGCGATTTGCAAGTGTCGCCGAGCGGGCTGCTGACCACCGGCGACGGGCATCCCGTGCAGGGCGGCCAGGGCCCGGTGACGATCCCGCCCGCCGATGCGATCAGCATCGACCAGCAGGGCCGCGTGTGGATCGTGCCGCAGGGCGGCGATCCCGAAAATCCGCAGGAGGTCGACCGGCTGCGGCTTGCGACCCCCGCGGGGTCGGAGGTCGCCAAGGGGCTCGACGGCCTGTTCCGCGTGAAGGGCGGCGGCATATTGCCCGACGATCCCGAAGCGCGGCTGCTTACCCGTTCGATCGAAGGGTCGAACGTCACCGCCACCAGCGCGCTCGTCGAGATGATCGAGGCGAGCCGCAGCTGGGACACCCAATTGAAGATGATCGGCGACGTGCGCGACATGGACAGCGCAACCGCCAATCTGATGCAGCTTCCTCGTTAGGAGATAGAGACATGAGCCTCGGCGCCTTGCACGTCGCACGAACCGGTCTGGATGCGCAAAGCTTTCGGATGCAGGTGATCGCGAACAACCTCGCCAACGTCAACACCACGGGCTTCAAGCGCGATCGCGCGAGCTTTGAGACTTTGAGTTATCAATTGATGACGCAGGCCGGCGCGCCGTCGACGGCGGAAAACCGCTATGCGACGGGGCTGAACCTCGGCACCGGCGTCGCCTTGAACGGCACCGCGCGCATCGACACGCAGGGGACGTTCCAGACGACGGGCAACGGGCTCGACGTCGCGATCGACGGCGCGGGATATTTCCAGGTCGAACTGCCCGACGGGCGCATCGGTTATACCCGCGCGGGCAATTTCGGCCGCGCCCCCGACGGCACGATCGTCACCCCCGACGGCAAGCCGCTGACCCCCGCGATCCAGATTCCCGAAGACGCCGGCAATGTGTCGATCGGGCTCGACGGCACCGTGTCGGCGACCGCCGCCGACGGCACCGCGCTCGAACTCGGCCGCATCGAGATTGCGCGCTTTTCGAACCCCGCCGGGCTCCAGGCGATCGGCGGCAACATGCTCGTCGAGACGCAGGCCTCGGGCGCCCCGCTGGTCGGCGGCGCGGGCGAGGAAGGGCGCGGCACGCTGCGCGGCGGGATGCTCGAGGGATCGAACGTCAATGTCGTCGAAGAGCTTGTCGACATGATCGAAACGCAGCGCGCCTATGAGGTCAATTCGAAGATGATCTCGGCGACCGACGAGATGATGAAAAATGCGTCGCAGACTCTCTGAACTGGCGATGCTGGCCCTCGCGCTCGCGCCCGTCGCGGTGCAGGCGAAGGACAAGCTGCCGCCCGATGCCTTTTCGGCGACGATGCCGCTGCCGCCGCCCCCCCCACCTGCGAACGGCTCGATCTTTCAGGGCGCCTATGTGCCGCTGACGTCGGGCGGCCGCGCGGGGCAGGTCGGCGACATATTGACGATCCAGCTCGTCGAGCGCACCGCGGCGACCAAAAGCAACGCCGCGGGCACCCAGCGCGACGGCGACATCGGCCTCAGCCCGCCGACCACCGGTCCGCTTTCCTTCTTCAACCCCAGCGATATCGGCATGGGCGGCGGTCAGCAGTTCAAGGGCAAGGGCGAAGCGTCGCAATCGAACGCGCTGTCGGGCGAGGTCAGCGTGACCGTTGCCGCCGTCTATCCCAATGGTACGATGCTGGTGAAGGGCGAAAAGTTCCTGACGCTCAACCGCGGCGACGAGCGCGTCCAGATTTCGGGGATCGTCCGCGCTATCGACATCAGCCCCGACAACCGCATCCTGTCGACGCGCGTCGCCAACGCGACGATCCGCTATGTCGGCAAGGGCGAAATCGCGCGCGCGAGCCGTCAGGGCTGGCTGCAGCGCTTCTTCTCGATGATCAGCCCCTTCTGAATAGAGGAAATGCACGTGATCCAGCGTCCGATCCTGTTCGCGCTTTTCGCGCTCCTGTTCATGGGCCTCGCCTTCTCGGCGCCCGCGCACGCCGAGCGCATCAAGGACATGGGCCAGTTCCAGGGCCTGCGCGCCAACCAGCTCACGGGGTACGGCATCGTCGTCGGGCTCGCGGGCACCGGCGACGACAGCCTCGACTATTCGACGCTGGGCATGAAGGGCGCGGTGTCGCGCTTTGGCCTGACCCTGCCGCCGGGGGTGAACCCGGCGCTCAAAAATGCCGCGGCGGTGATGATCACCGCCGAACTGCCGCCCTTTGCCAAGCCCGGCCAGCGACTCGACATCACTGTCTCGGCGATCGGCAAGGCGAAATCCTTGCGCGGCGGCACGCTCGTGCTCGCGCCGCTCTATGGCGCCGATGGACAGATTTACGCGATGGCGCAGGGCAATCTGGTGATCGGCGGGCTCGGCGTCGATGCCGCCGACGGATCGAAGCTGACGGTCAATGTGCCGTCGAGCGGCCGGATCGCGGCGGGCGCGACGGTCGAACGCGCGGTCGACACCGGCTTTGCGACGAGCGACTGGCTGACCTTCAACCTCCACCAGTTCGACGCGACCAATGCGAAGCGCGTCACCGACGCGATCAACGCCGCCATTCCGGGCAGCGCTTCGATGATCGACGGCGCCAGCATCGCCATCCGCACCGCGGGCAATGGCGACGAGCGGATGCGGCTGATGTCGCGGATCGAGAATCTGACCGTCACGCGCGCCGAGCCGCCCGCAAAGGTCATCGTCAACGCACGCACCGGCACCGTGGTGATCAACGGCGCGGTCCGCGTCGGCACTGCGGCGGTCAGCCATGGCAAGCTCACCGTGTCGGTCAAGGAATCGCCGATGGTCGTCCAGCCCGCGCCGTTCAGCCGCGGCGAGACCGCGATCGAACCGTCGAGCGAAATCGAAGTGGCGGAGGATTATCGCCCCGCCTTCCTGATCGAACCCAACGCCTCGCTCTCCCAATTGGTCGATTCGATCAACCGGCTGGGCGTTCCCCCCGGCGACCTTGTCGCCATCCTCGAGGCGCTGAGCCAGGCCGGCGCACTCACTGCGGAACTGGTGATCATATGACGAACCCGATTTCTTCCGCGTCGGCGATGCCGACGCTGGCCGCCGGGGGCGGCGGTGACGGCGGGCTGCGCAAGGCGGCCGAGGCGTTCGAGGCGGTGATCCTGCGCCAGCTGATGGCGTCGATGCGGCAGGCAAAGCTCGGCGATGACATCTTCGGGTCGAGCGCGACCGACAATTTTCGCGAAATGGCCGATGCACGCACCGCCGACAGCCTCGCCGCGATGCGCCAGTTCGGCATTGCCGACATGGTCGAACGCCAGTTTCGCGGCCCGCCCGGCGCGTCCGTGGCCCGCTTTGGCGGAGGCGGGCAATGAGCGACCTGCTCGGCATCGGCTACAGCGGGCTCAAGGCCTATTCGCGCGCGCTGTCGACGATCGGCGACAATATCGCCAATGCCCAGACGCCGGGCTATGCGCGGCGGCGGCTCGAAATGATGGAGGCCGTCGGCGGCGGCAATTCGATCTTCTATCGGGGCAACACCAGTCCCGGCGGCGTCGATATTCGCGGGCTCGATCGCTCGGTCGACCAGTGGCTGATCGCGGATTCGCGGCTGACCTCCGGCGATGCCGAGCGCGCGGCGGCGCGGCTGGACTGGCTCGGCAAGGTGGAGGGCGCGCTCAGCGACGAAACCAACGGGATCAAGACCGGGCTCACCAGGCTCTTCACCACCGCCGACCAGCTCACCGCCGACCCCGCGAACCGGACGCTGCGCGCGCAATTCCTGCAGTCGGTCGACGACATCGCCTCGGGCTTTCGCACCGCCGCCGACCAGCTTGCCGGCATGAGCGATGGCATATCGGGCGCCGCGACAAGCGCGGTCGGCGCCTTCAACGCCAATCTTGAGGCGCTCGAACAGATCAACATCGGGCTGCGCAAGGCGCGGCCGGGTTCGACCAACGAGGCGAGCCTGCTCGACGAACGCGACCGGCTGCTCGACAAATTATCGTCGCAGGCGGGAGTGAGCGCGAGCTTCGACAATAATGGCGCTGTGACGCTGCGCGCGGCAGGGCCGGGCGACCTGCTCGTCGGCGGCGGCGTGGTCACGCCGATCGCCGTCACCGCCGCGCCCGACGGCCGGCTGTCGTATAGCGTCGGCGGCGCGCCGCTCGCGATTGCGACGGGTTCGCTCGCGGGGCTGGCCGAGGGCGCGAACCATGTCGCCGACCAGCGCGCCGCACTCGACACGATGGCGGCCGACTTCGCCGCGCAGCTCAACGCCGCGCATCAGGCTGGCGCCGATGCCAATGGCAATCCGGGCCAGCCGCTGTTCACCGGCGCCAGCGCGGCGACGCTGACCGCGGCGCCGCTGACGCCCGACCAGGTCGCCGCCGCCGATGCGTCGAGCGGCAACGGCAATATGCTGGCGTTCGGCGCGATGCGCGGCGCGAATGATCCCGAAGCGCGCTGGTCGGGGCTTATGGCGACGCAGGCGCAGACGGTCGCCGCGGCGCGCGCGCACCATGCCGCCGCGACGACGCGCGCCGATGCGGCGGCCGCGGCGCGCGACGGCGTCAGCCAGATCGACCTTGATACCGAAGCCGCCGAACTGCTGCGCTATCAGCAGGCCTATTCGGCCGCCGCGCGCACCATTCAGGTCGCGCGCGAAACAATGCAAACGCTTCTGAGTTCGCTCTAAGGGAAGGTCGAAACCATGATCAACGCCGTAGGCAATCGCATGACGCGCGAAATCGCGCGCCAGCAAAGCCTCGCCGAACAGCTCGAGCGGACGCAGATCCAGATTTCGGGCGGCAAGAAACTGCTGCGCATGTCCGACGATCCGGTCGCCGCGCGGCGGATCGCGACGATCGGCACGACGCAGGCGAGCATGACCGCCTGGTCGGCGAACGTCAATTCGGCCGCCGCGCTCGTGTCGCAGGCCGATGGCGTCATGAAGGCGGTCAGCAATCTGATGACACGCGCGCGTGAACTGACGCTCGCCGCGGTCAGCGATTCGACGAACCCGGCGGATCGTGCAACGATCGCTGCCGAACTCACCACGATTGCCGATGAACTCGATGCGCTCGCCGCGACGCGCGATTCGAATGGCGAGCCGCTGTTTGCGGCGGGTCCCGCGCGCGTGATGCGGTTCGACGCGGACCTCAGCTTTGCACCGGTGCCTTCGGCCGCCGATATATTCGTCATCGCCGGCAACAGCCTGTCGACGGGCATCCGCGACGCGGCAACCGCGGTTGCCGCGGGTGACACCGCCGCGATGAACCTGTCGCTCGGCGCGCTGGCGGCCTCGATCAGCCATGTCGCTGACCAGCATGCCCGGATCGGCCTGGCGGGCGGGCGCCTCGACCGCATCGGCGACGGGCTCGCGGCGCGCGGGATCGCGCTGACCGACGAACGCTCGGTGGTCGAGGACACCGACCTCACCGTCGCGATCGCGCAGCTCAATGCGCAGGAACTGACGCTCAACGCCGCGCAGGCGGCCTTTGCCAAGATCAACCGGCAGACCTTGTTCGATCTTTTGCGCTGAGTGCGCTCAAGATCGCGGTCGCGCTGCCGTTAAACATCAAGACGTCCTTTGGATTTGCGGGCGACCGGCCCTGACCGGCGCCCGATTGGAGTGGCCTGCGCATGTTTCCCGTTGTCGGCATTGTCGTTCTGATCCTGCTGGTTTTCGGGGGTTTTGCGCTGACCGGTGGCAATCTCGGCCCTGTCATGCACGCGCTGCCGCACGAAATGCTCATCATCGGCGGTGCGGCGCTCGGCTCGCTCATCATCGGCAATTCGGGTGCCGATCTGAAGGCGCTCGCGGGCGGGCTCGGCAAGGTGTTCAAGGGACCGCAGTATAAAAAACAGGATTATCTCGACTGCATCCTGCTCGTCTCGTCGCTGATGAAAATGATGCGCACCGAAGGGCCGGTGGCGGTCGAACCGCATATCGAGGATCCGAAGAACTCGACGATTTTCCAGCAATATCCCAAGCTGTTGAAGGACGATACGCTCGTCCACCTGATCTGCGACACGCTGCGCCTCGTCGTCGTCTCCTCGGGCACGCTCGACCCCCACGCGGTCGAGGAGGTCATGGACAATGCCCTGAAATCGCACCACCACCACAGCATGAAGCCCGCCGATGGCTTGCAGAGCCTCGCCGATGCGCTCCCGGCGCTCGGCATTGTCGCCGCGGTGCTGGGCGTCGTGAAGACGATGGGCTCGATCGACAAGCCGCCCGAGATTCTCGGCGCGATGATCGGTTCGGCGCTCGTCGGAACCTTCCTCGGCGTGCTGCTCGCCTATGGACTCGTAGGGCCTTTCGCGACGCGCGCCAGGACCGTGATCGAAAGCGACGGCGCCATCTATCATACGGTGAAGCAGCTCATCATCGCTTCGCTCCACGGCCACCCGCAGCCGCTGGTGATCGAGGCGGCGCGATCGGGGGTCGATCATCATAACCAGCCGAGCTTCGCCGAGGTCTTCGACGGGATGCGGGGCCGCTGATGGCCGCGCGGCCCAACACCCCCGTGCGCCCGATCATCGTCAAAAAGGTGATCGAGGCCGGGCACGGCGGACATCACGGCGGCGCGTGGAAGGTCGCCTATGCCGACTTCGTCACCGCGATGATGGCCTTTTTCCTGCTCATGTGGCTGCTCGGCGCGACGAATGAGAAGCAGCGCAAGGCGCTCGCCGACTATTTCGCGCCGACCATCGTCCAGAGCAAACAGGACACGGCGGGCTCGAACGGCCTGTTCGGCGGCGATTCCCTGGTGTCGGTCGACAAATATCCGCACGGCGCGGCGCAGACGGGAACGCGCGCGATGACGATCCCGCGCGACGCGGTGGGCGGCCCGCGCGAGGCGTCAGGGCGCGCGCGCGAGGCCGAGTCGAAGAGGTTCAGCCTTCTCGCCCAGTCGATGAAGGACCGGATCCAGAGCAAGGGCGACCTCCGGCGGCTCGCGCGCAACCTGCACTTTACGGAGACGATGGAGGGGCTGCGTATCGACATCGTCGACGACGCCGACTTTTCGATGTTCGCGCTCGGCACCAGCCAGCTTACCCCGGCCGGCGCGAAACTGTTCGCCGAAGTCGCGGTGCCGATCGCCGAGGCCCCCAACCAGCTGATGATCCGCGGCCATACCGATGCCGCGCCCTGGTCGGCGAAGTCGGGAACGAACAACTGGCGCCTGTCGGTCGACCGTGCCGAGGTGACACGCCACTATCTCGAGTTCCGGGGTGTCGCCTCGGATCGCTTCGCGCGAATCGAGGGGGTCGCCGATCGCGAACCCTATATCCCTTCGGACCGATTCGACCCGCGGAACCGGCGCATCTCGATCACGCTTGGCTGGCGCCCCGCAAGGAATTAGCGCCAATCTGGTGCCATTTCGAAACTGGTTAACGCAAATGCGACGCCAAAGCTTTCACTTTGGCAATAATCATTATATTTGAATGGGTTATACGATCACGGATAAGCTTTTGTTTACCAGTTTCATCAATTTCTGAAGCCATCGAAGGGGCGCCGGGCGGGCGGCGCGATGGAGACCAGAATGACTGTGGGGCACAATAATCAGCCGACGCTCGAAGCATTGATCATCGGGACCAGCGAAGGCGCGGTCCGGCTGCGCGACATGATCCGCCGGGTGGCGCGGTCGAACGCCTCGGTGATGCTCTGCGGCCCCTCGGGATCGGGCAAGGAACTGGTGGCCCGCGCGATCCACGACGAAGGCACCCGTGCGGGCAAGGCTTTTTCGGCGATCAACTGTGGCGCGATCCCCGGCGAACTCATTGAATCCGAACTTTTCGGGCATGAAAAGGGCAGCTTCACCGGCGCCCACGCCCGCCGCATCGGCCATTTCGAGGCCAGCGAAGGCGGCACCATCTTCCTCGACGAAATCGGCGACATGCGCTTCGACATGCAGGTCAAGCTGCTCCGGGTGCTCGAAGACCGTACGATCGTGCGCGTCGGATCGAGCGAGGTGAAGCCGGTCGACGTGCGGGTCATTTCGGCGACCCACCAGGATCTCGGCGCCGCAATCGCCGAAGGCAAGTTCCGCGAAGACCTGTTCTTCCGGCTCGGCGTGGTTGTGCTCCAGGTCCCCAGCCTGGCGAGCCGCGCCGAGGATATTCCCGCGCTCATCCGCCATTTCCAGCGCAAGATGCCGGTCGATGCCAAATGCCGCTTCGACGCCGGCGCCATGGCGATGCTGATGCAGCATCGCTGGCCCGGCAATGTGCGCGAACTCAGAAACTTCGTCGAGCGCGCCAGCGTCCTCCACGGGGGCGAGACGCTCGACGCGCAGGACGTGGCGATGCTCCTGAACCCCACCGCGACGCCTGCTCCGCGGCCCGCTGTCCCCGGCGGCATCGCCGCGGTGCAGGCCAGCGCGGACGATCGCCCTGTGCCGCAGCCCGCGGCGGCGGTTGCCAAGACGCCAGCGCCGGGCCGCCCGATTGACCTCAAGCGCGAGATCGAGACGATCGAACTCGAACAGATCCACGTCGCGCTCGATCTCGCCGACGGCATCATTTCGGAAGCCGCGCGCCTCCTGACGCTGAAGCGCACAACGCTGATCGAAAAGATGCGCAAATATGGGGTTCACCAGCAGGCCGCCTGACGGCTCGCCCGAAACAGGTTTCAGCACCCGCTGAAAAAGGGAGCTCTGGTCCGCTCCCGAACCCACCCGGCCGCCCGTCCCCACCCAGGGCGGCCGGGTACCCAGCGGGTTCCCCGAACGCAATGATCGCGGCCCGCGCCTTCATCCGAAGGGCGGGCCGATTGCTATTCGCGTATCGTCATTGCCGGCGTCAGCGAAGCTGCCGCCACGCGGCGCTGATCGTCTGGATGCCCTCGAGCAGTTCGGCGAGCGCATCGGCACTGTTCGCTGCCACCGCGTCGTCGAGCTTGCGCCGCATGCTGCGATACACACGCGACAACGCCGCCGCGACGTCGCCGCCCTTGTCATGGTCGAGATTGACGTCGAGTCCGATCAGGATTGCGCGGGCCCGATGTGCGGGTTCGGTCGCGGAAATCCGCTGACCCTGGCGCACCATGGCTTCAAGAACGCCGACCGCGGTTTCAAGCTCGTCATAGAGCATCGTCACCAGCTCGACCGGATCGGCGGCGGCGGCGCGGCTCTCATTCTGCAATCGGCGGTAAAGCCCGGTCGCCCGGACGGTCGATGCGGTGGCGGTCACGGCGGTGGTCCTCGGTGCCTATATCTTAATCGTTGCCCTGGTTGGTCCAGAGCTTGATCTGCTGTTCGAGATAGGTCTGCGTGGCCTTGAACGCCGCGAGCCTGGCTTCGAGCGCGCCATATTGTTTCTCCAGCCGCGTGCGGTAGGCGTCTTCGCGCTCCTCGACCTTCGCAAGCTGTTCGGCGAGAGTCCTCTGCCTGGTTTCGAGCGAGCGCGACACGCGGTCGATCGCGCCATTGGCGCCAACCGCCCTGTCGCGGATCGCGTCGAGCGCAAAGGCGATGCCGGGATCGGTCGTTTCGTTGTGCGTCGCGTCGCGGCGCGGGTTGAACAGGGCCTCGACGGCACCGGCATCGGTTTCGAGTGCCTTGTCGAGCCGCGCATTGTCGACCGACAGCAACCCTTCCTTGGTCACCGAAATGCCGATGTCCGAAAGCTGGTTGATGCTGCCGTGGCTCGAAATCACCTGGTGGATCAGGCCGCCGAGGTCGCGTTCGAGTTCGCGGAGCGAAGTCGTCGCGCCGGGAAGGTTCGAAGCGGCGGTGAGGCTGGCCTTGAGCTGGTTATAGACCGCGACGAAGTCGCCCACCGTCTGCTTGATCATGTCGAGCGGGCGGTTGGCGCCGATGTCGACGGGCTGGCCGGGCGCCGCCTTTTTCAGGGTCAGCGACATGCCGGGCACGACGTCATCGACGATGTTGGTCGCGCGGTTGAAGGCGATGCCGTCGATCGTGAACTCGGCGTCGGCGGCGCTCTGGCCGAGCGTCATGCCGCCGTCGGTGGCAAAGGAGGCGAGCCCCGGGTCGGCACCGGCATCGGCGACGAGCGTAAAGCCATTGGCTTCGCCCGTCGGGCCTTTGAGGATGAGGCGGTGCCCGCCCTCGTCGGCGATGATGGAGGCGGTGACGCCCGCCGCGCTCGCATTGATGGCATCGGCCAGTCCGTCAAGATTGTTGTTGGTCCCGTCGATCGTGATCGTTTTCGCGACGCCACCGACGGTCAGCGTCATCGTGCCGGTGCCGATTGCGGCGGTGCGATCGGCGACGACGCCCGAAAAATTGGTCTGCGCGCGCGCAAGCTGATTGACTACGACAGTCGCGGCAAAGCTGTCGGCGGACAGGCCCGCGCGGCTGGTCGCGCCAAGCACGCTGTCGTCGGATACGGTGGGCGTGCTGCGCAGCGTCCCGTCGCCGATCATCTGGCTCAGCGAATCGGCGAATCCATCGAGGTCGGCGCGCGCCTTGGCCACCGCGCTGATCCGCGTCTGGTTCGCCTGCGTCAATTCGGTGAGGCGCGCGATCTTGGGCTGACGCGAGGCATTGGACAGGTCGTCGACGAGCTTGGGAATGTCGATGCCCGACCCGAAACCCAGGCTGTTGGCGATGGAATTGACCATGGCGAAATATCCTTCGCACCCCTTAACGGCAGTGCGCGGCGCATCTTAAGCCTGGCGGCGGCCTTCAGGATCGAAACGGTGCGAGGGCGGCACATCGACCGCGGGCTGCGCGATGCCGTCGGCGACCGCGCGCTCGAGCTGGAAGACGAAGGCGAGCACGGTCGCGACCGCGACGAACAATTCTTCGGGGATGGTGCGGCCGGCGCGCGCGGTGAAATAGATGGCGCGGGTGAGCTGCGGATATTCGAGCATCGGCACATTGGCGGCGCGCGCAAGTTCGCGGATCGACAGCGCCACGTCGCCGCGTCCGCGCGCGACGACGACCGGCGCCGCATCGGTGCCGGGGCGATAACGCAACGCGACCGAAAAATGCGTCGGGTTGGTCAGCACAACGGTGGCCTCGGACACCGCCTTGCGCGCCGATCCGCTCAAAATCTCGTGCGCGCGCTGGCGCTGCGCCTGCTTGAGTTCGGGCGCACCGTCGGACTGGCGCATCTCGTCCTTGATCTCGTGCTTGCTCATCATCAGCCTTTTGTTGCGCTGGAACCATTGCACCGGCACGTCGATCAGCGCGATGACCACCAGCCCGCCCGCGAGTGCGAGCATCGCGTGGCCGATCGCCTTGCCGGCAAGACCGATCGCGGCGATCAGGTCGGATCCGGCCATCGACATGATCGCCGGGAGGCTGCGCGCGACGAGCCAGTAGCCGATGCCGCCGAGCAGGATGACCTTTGCGATGGCCTTGCCCAGCTCGGTCGCGCCCTGCATTCCGAACATGCGCTTGAGTCCGCTCATCGGGTTGATGCGGTTGCCCTTGAAATGCAGCGCCTTGCCGCGCCAGCCCATCGACCCCAGCATCGCGGGGCCTGCGACCGCGGCGCCGAGCGCGAGCGCGAAGAGACTGGTGAGCGGCAGCAGGATTTCGGCGCCATTACGCATAAGCGCCTCGCCGGGCGCGAAATCGGCGACGTCGGCGGCGGTCAGCGTCAATCCCCGGCGCACCAGATCGCCCGCCGACTGCACGAACCAGCCGCCCGCGGCGACGATCCACCCCGCCGCGGCGAGCATCATCAGCGCCGTCGCCAGCTCGCGCGACATCAGCACATCGCCCTCGCGCGTCGAATCGGCGCGCTTCTTCGCCGTCGGCTGTTCGGTCTTCTGGTCCTTGTCGGGGCCCTCTGCCATGGCTCAGACGCCTGCGACCATGCGCGCGGCGTCGAGCGCGTCGGACAGGATGCGGATGATCGCTTCGGCCATCGCGGGCGTCGCGACGCCCAGCAGGACGATGCCGGCGAGCAGCGTCGCGGGGATGCCGACCGCGAACAGGTTGAGCGCGGGCGCCGAGCGGCCGATCACGCCCATGATGATCTGGACGAGGATCAGCACGAAACCGACGGGCAGCGCGATCGTCAGCGCGGCGGCGAACATCAGGCTGCCGAAGCGGATGACGCCGCCGAGCGCGTCCCACGACGGAAAGGCGTTGCCGGGGGGGAGGGCGGTGTAGCTGTCCACGACGATGTCGATGAGGAGGAGGTGGCCGTCGGCGGCGAGAAAGAGCGCGGTCGCGAGCATCGCGAGGAACTGGCCGATCGCCGAACTCGACGCGCCGCTCAAGGGATCGACCATCGACGCGAAGCCGAGGCCCATCGCATTGCTGATGACTTCGCCCGCGAGCAGCGCGGCGGCGAGCCCCATCTGGAGCACGAAGCCGATCGCGAGACCGATCACCACCTCGCCGACGATGAAGAAGATGCCCGGCACCGACACGATCCCTTCGGCGGGCAGCACCATGCCCGACGCCGCGACCGCGGGCACGCCGACCGCAAGCGCGATGACAAGCCTGAGCTGCACCGGCACATTGGCGGCGCCGAACACGGGTGCGGCGATGAAGGCGGCGCCGGGGCGGATCATCCCCAGCATCCACAGCTGGAGCATCGCCTCGACATTGGGGATGTCGGCGGGGTTCATTGTCCTAGCGGACGAGTGCCGGAATCTGCGCGAACAGGTCGCGCGTGAAATCGGTGAGCAGGACGAGGATGCTGCCGCCGAAGATCGCGAGGCAGATCGCCGCGACGATCAGCTTGGGCACGAAGGTCAGCGTCTGTTCGTTGATCGACGTCGCCGCCTGCACCATGCCGAGCAGCACCCCGACGATGAGCACGGGCAGCAGCAGCGGCGCCGATGCGAGCGCAAGAATCCACAAGGATTGCTGCGCCATGCCAATGAAATAGTCGGTTTCCATTGCGCCCTGCCCCTATGTTCCGAAGGAGGCGGCGAGCGAACCCATCGTCAGCGCCCAGCCGTCGACGAGAACGAAAAGCAGCAGCTTGAAGGGCATCGAGATGATCGTCGGCGACAGCATCATCATACCCAAGGACATCAGCGCCGAGGCGACGATCAGGTCGATGACGAGAAAGGGCAGGAAGATGAGGAAGCCGATCTGGAAGGCGGTCTTGAGCTCGCTGGTGACAAAGGCGGGAAGCAGGATCGAAAAGGGCACGTCCTTGGGGCTGGCATAGGCCGGCGCCCTGGCGATCTTCGCGAACATCATCAGGTCGGTCTTGCGCGTCTGTTTCATCATGAAGCCGTGGAGCGCGTCGCCCGAACGCGACACCGCCTCGCCGATGTCGATCTGTTCCTGGCCATAAGGTTCGATCGCGACGCGGTTCACTTCGCTGATGACGGGCTGCATCACGAAGAGCGAGAGAAAGAGGCTGAGACCCACGAGCACCTGGTTGGGCGGCGTCTGTTGCAGCCCGAGCGCGTGGCGCAGGATCGACAGCACGATGATGATGCGCGTGAAGCTGGTCATCATGAGCAGCAGCGACGGCAGCACCGTCAAGAGGCTCATCAGGACGAGGATCTGGAGCGACAGGCTCAGCGGCCGTCCGTCGCCGCCGATCTCGTTCACCGCGCGGCTGAGCCCGTCGGCGGCCTGCGCGAACGCCGGCGTCGCGGCGCAAAGCAGCCCTGCCCCGCCAGTCAGCGCCGCGGCGCGCAGCCAGAAGCGGCCGTCAATCGACATGGAAATCCCCCTGCGCGTCGTCGGCGATCCGCGTGATGCCGTTCCGTGACACGGCGACGAGGATGCGCTGCCCGGCGAACTCGACGACCGCGAGTTTCGATCCGGGGCCGAGCGGCAGCACATCGACCATCTCGACCGCACGCGGCTTCGCATTGCCGCCGACGAGCGGCACGCCCATCTGGACGCGCTTCCACAGCCACAGGCTGCCCCACGCCATCGCCCCGACCAGCGGCAGCAGGAGAGCCAAGCGAAGGATATATTCGAGCATCAGGCTCTCCGCTCGAAACCTTCGAGGCCGCGCGCGGGCGCGACGACTTCGGCGACCTGGATGCCGTAGCGGCCATCGACGCTGACGATCTCGCCCTTCGCGATCAATGTGCCATTGGCATAGATGTCGAGCAGGTCGGTCGCGGCGCGATCAAGCTCGATCACGCTGCCTTCGCCCAGCGCAAGCAGTTCGGCGAGCGTCATCGAGGTCGACCCGACCTCGACCGACACGCGCAGTGAAACGCCGGCGAGCAGGTCGAAATTGGGCGCGGCGGCGATGCTCTTGTCGCGCCGGTCGGCGCGCGCCGCCTTTGGCGCGTCGGCTACGTCAGTCATGGTCGGGTCCTTTTTCGATATGGTCAATCAGGATGGCGGCGTTGCCATTGGCTTCGCCGATGCTTCCGAAAGCGAAGCTGCGCCCGGCGACCGTCACCGGCACATGGCGCGGCATCGACAGCGGGATGATGTCGCCGACCTCGAGCGCGAGGAGCTTGACGAGGCTGATTTCGGGCCGCGCGAGCACCGAACGGACGGGCAGGCGGACGCCGCGCAGCGCCTTGTCGAGCGCGCCCGTCCACGCCGGGTCGCCGCCGTTTCCGCCCTGCATGTCGGGCAGCAGTTCGTCGCCCGCGATTCCGCGCAGCGCCGCGACCGGATAGGCGCAGGCGATCGTGCGCCCGTCGAGCGGCGCGCCGCGCAGCGTGAAGCGCTGAACGAACAATTCGTCGTCGGCACGCACCGCGGCGAGCTTGGCGGGATCGCCGGTGACGCAGTCGAGCTCGGGCTCGATGACCAGCTTGTCGCGCCACGCGGCGGCGATCTGCATCCCGATGTCGCGGCCGAGGCGCGCGGCAAAACGGTCCTCTGCGTCGGTCAGTTCCTCGCGCTCGCCGCCAAGCTGGCCTCGCCCGCCATAGAAGATGTCGACGAGCTGGAGGAGCAGCGGCCGCGCCGCGGCGATCAGCAGCGGCCCCTTGAGCGGCGGCGCGTGATAGCGCCAGAAGATCGCGGGTGCTGCGGCGCCGCTCCATTCGGCAAAGCTCAGCTGTTCGGCGCCCGAGCGTTCGACCTGCACTCCCGGCGCGCCGAGTGCGCGGACGAGATCGCGCAAGCTGCGTGCGAACTGGTTCGCGACGCTTTCGAGCGCGGGGAAAGCATAGCTCGCGGCGGCGCGGCGCAGCAGCAGCGATGCCTTGCCGTCCGCAGGCTCGGCGGCGCGCGCGGCGGGGGCCTTCACCGCCTTGACGCTTTTGGCACTGGCGGTCACTGGATCACCAGGCTCGTGAAATAGACATTGTCGATACCCCCAAATCCTTCCTTCTCGCGCAGCACATCGTTGATCGCGGCGGTCAACTGGCGTTGCAGCCGCTGTTTCCCCTGCGATGTGGAGAGCGAGGCCGGATCCTGTTCGGCGAGGACCATAAGCACGACCGAGCGGATGGGCACCGCCTGCCGTTTGATATTATTGATAACCTTGCCGTCATAGAAGGTCGAAAGGCTGATACCCACCTGAAGGAAGCCCGATCCGTCGGCGAGGTTCGTCGTGAAACTGTCGCTGATCGGATAATAGGTGATTTCATATTTGCGCGGATCGACCTTGAAGCGGTCGTTGGGCACCGACACGGTGCCGACCTTCAGCGGCGCTTCCTTGTCTTCGCCCTCGGCGGCGGGTTCGGGCGCATCGGTGCTGCGAAGGACGAGCTTGGGATAATGATCCTCGGGCTTGGCCTCGTGCGCCGACAATGCACCGAAATAGATGCCCGCGCCCGCGCCCGCGCCGATCAGCGCGACCGCGGCCACGCCAACCAGCAGCAGCTTCTTGAACTTGCCCTTCTTCTTGGGCTCGGTTTCGGTCTTGTCCTTGGTCATGGCGGAACCCTTTCTGGTCAGGCGAAGCGGCCGCGGCGGTTCGCCGCGCGCTCCTCGTCATGCTGCTCGGCGCGCTCGGTGGCGGTTTCGATGAGGTGGGCGGTGTCGGGTGTGGCGGCGCGGCCCTGGTTCTGGCCCTGCGACTGGCGCCCGGTCTCGCCCGGCGTATGCGTGACTTCGGCGCCCACGACGCGCACGCCCTGCTGGCGCAGTTCGTCGACGAGGCGGCCCTGCGCGGCGGTGACGATCGTCGCGGTCGCTTCGTGCTGGGTATCCATCTTCAGCGACATGCCCTCGCCCTCCATCCGCATCGCGACGTCGAGGCGGCCGAGGTGGCGCGGCATCAGGCGAAAGCTGATGTCGCCGCTGTCCGATTTGGTCGCGGCGATGTCGCGCGCCAGCTGATCGATCCACGCGCCGTCGCTCTCCATGTCGAGCACGCGCTCGGCGATCGTCGCGGGGGCGGCGGCGTCGAGCGGCGCGGCGGCGGTGAGGGCTGCTGCCTGAGTGAACAACACCGTCATCGCGGGGGCGGCCTCGGCCACGCGGGCGACGGGCGGGTCGGAGGCAAGCGGAAGGGCGGACATGACCGTGTCGCGGGTCGGCGGCGATGCGGCAGCGAGGATGCCGGGCAGCAGTCCCCGCATATCGGTAGCGGCTTTGTCCGGAGCGGCGCCCGGCGTGTTGATACCGGATGCGGCGGCGTGCGGCTTGGCGGTTTCGGGCTTCGCGGGCTTGGGTTCGCCGGCGCGCGCGGTGTCGGGAAGGACCGCGGCAACGATCGTCGCCCAGTTTTCGATGGCAGGTGCCGCGGGCGCCCCGCCGGGGTGCTCGACATCGGGCGCTGTGTCGGTGTCCGTCGGCTTGTTCGCGCCATGCGCGGGGCCGGTACGCGCGCCACTGAGCGCGACGAGCAGGGTCGCGGCGAGCGCGGCTGCATCGCCTGCGTCGGGGGTGGACTTGGCGGGCGATGTTTCGAGCGTAACCGCGGCTGTGTCCGACGTCGGTGCGACGGGCAGCTCGGCGGCGTCGGGGCCGGTGTCGGCAACCGGCACCGCGTCGGTCTTGATCACCGTTGCGGGCGGGGCGGCCGCTGCGGCGGGCGCGCCCGTTGCCGTGGGGAGCAGCGGAACCGGCGCTGCGGCAAGCAGCTGGCCGAACCCGGCGGCGTCGCCATCGTGCGCAACCTGCCCGATATTGGCGAGGAAGGCGGCAAAGCCTGCGGGCATCGCGCCGGACGCCGCGGGAAGGGCGGGGGCGTTCATCATGCCGCGCCGCCTTCGATCAGGCGCAGCCGCATGCCGACACGCGGGCGGTGCGGGCGGTTGGCGTCGTTGCGGCGTTCCTGCTCGGCTTCGGCCGACTTGCGGCTCTTTTCGTAAAGGCGCACGGCCGATTCTTCCTTGGCCATCGCGCGCTGCGCCAGCGCCCCCATCTGGTCGCGGCGCGCGCTCGCATTGCAAAGCGGTGCGGCCAGATTCTCCTGCGCGAGGTCGAGCCGCATCGCGAGTTCGCCGATGGTGTTGAGCGCGCGGCCCGCGACCGCGCCCTTCGCCATCGCGAGGTCGCTGCGCAGCGTTTCGAGCCGCCGCGCAAGCTCGACGAGGTTCGCAAGTTCGCCATTGGCGCGGGCCAGATTGGCCTCGGCGAGCTGATGTTCGACGGAGCGCACGCGGATGATGCGTTTGCGGCGTGCGGGGCGGGCGGTCATGCGGAATATCCTTCGATCAGCGTTTGGCGGGAGGTGTCGAAATCGACCTGCGCCCTGGCAGGTTGCGAAACAAAGGCGAGCTGGTCGGCGCGGCGCGCGATCGCTTCGTCGAGTATGGGGTCGGCGCCCGCGACATAGGCGCCCATCAGCATCAGGTCGCGATTCTCCTCATAGAGCGACCAGAGCTGGCGAAAGCGCGCGGCGGCGGCGGCATGGTCGGCATCGACCGAATCGGCCATCGTGCGCGACAGCGAGCGTGCGACGTCGATCGCGGGATAGACGCCCTGTTCGGCGAGCTGGCGCGACAGGATGATATGGCCGTCGACGATCGCGCGCGCGCTGTCGACGACCGGGTCGTCGATGTCGCCGCCGTCGGCGAGCACGGTGTAGAGCGCGGTGACCGAGCCGCCGGTCGCCTTGTCGATGCCCGCGCGTTCGCACAGCGACGGGATGAGCGCGAAGACCGACGGCGGATAGCCCTTCATCGTCGGCGGCTCGCCCAGGGTGAGGCCGATCTCGCGCTGTGCATGGGCAACGCGCGTCAGGCTGTCGATCAGCAACAGCACCTTCTTGCCCTCGGCGCGAAAGGCCTCTGCGATCGCGGTCGCGCGCATCGCGGCGCGCAGGCGGAGCAAGGGCGGGTGATCGGCGGGAACCGCGACGACGACCGATTTCTTGCGCACGTCGGGGGGCAGTTTGGTTTCGACGAAATCGCTGACCTCGCGGCTGCGCTCGCCGATCAGGCCGACGACGATGACGTCGCATTCGGTACCGGCGATCATCTGACCCATCAGCACCGACTTGCCGACGCCCGACCCCGCGATGATCGCGACGCGCTGGCCCTCGCCGACGGTGAGCAGGCCGTTGATCGCGCGCACGCCCATGTTGAGCGCGCGCGTGACGCGGCCGCGGCGGAGCGGATTGACCTTGCGCCCGGCGAGCGGCCACTGGAACTGCGATTTGATCGCCGGGCGGCCGTCGAGCGGGTTGCCCTGCGCGTCCATGATGCGGCCGAGCAGCGCCTTGCCGACGGGCACCATCGACGAGGCGCCGTGCGGCTCGACGGGGGCACCGGTGACGAGCGGCTTGTTGGTGTCGAAGGGCAGGACAAGGCTGCGGTGGCCGCGAAAGCCGACGACCTCGCCATAGACATAGTCGTTGTCGGCCGACCGGATGCGGACATTGCTGCCGAGCGGCTGGGGGAAGCCCGACACTTCGAGCATGATCCCCTCGTGCGCGACGAGCGTGCCGATGCGGCGCGGGCTGGCGTCGGCGAGGTCGATGCCGCCGAGCAACTGCTGGGCCGACAGGGTGAGGCGGCGCGTCATGTGGCGGTGCCTTCGCCGAGCGCGGCGCGCAGTTCGTCGAGATAGACGGCGCGGCCATGCTCGATCCAGCCGGTCGAGGTTTCGAGGCGGATGGTGCCGCGCATCATCGCGGGGTCGCTCTGGACGGCGAGCGTCAGCGGGCAATCGGCGAGCAGCGCGGCATCGTCGGGATGCACCCACAGGGTGCGCGCCTTGTCGGCGTCGGCGACCAATGCCGCAGCGGTTTCGGCCTGCCGACGCAGCCATTCGGCGTCGATCGGGGCGGCGGCGACGATCTGGCGCACCAGCCGCTCGACCGTTTCGGCGATCAGCTGCGCCAGTTCCTCGCTCGGCTCGTCCTGCAACGCCTCGGCGCTCGCAAGCAGCGCGAGCAGCTGGTGCCGTTCGGCGGTGTGGGCCGCTTCGGCGATACGCTGTCCTTCGGCGAGGCCGCGCGCGAAGGGATCGTCCTCGCTGTCATCGGCCGACGGTTCGGGCGCGGGCGCCGTGGTTTCAGCGGCGCGGGCGAAGGACAGCGGGCGAAAGCCGCTGCGCCGCGCCATCGCGTCGGCCAGGCTGACAGGGGCAAAGCCCGTTTCGGCGGCGAGGTCAGACATAATCGTCGCCCCCGCCCGCGATCATGATTTCGCCATTCGCCGCCATCTGGCGGACGATCTGCATCACGCTCTTTTGCGCATCCTCGACGTCGGCGCGCTTGACCATCGTCATTTCGGCCATCTCGTCGCGGATGGTTTCGGCGGCGCGCTGCGACATGGTGGCGAGGCACATGTCGACCATATCCTCGTCGGCGCCCTTGAGTGCGATCGCGAGCTGTGCCGCATCGACCGAGCGCAGCACGCTGCTGAGGCTCTTCTTGTCGAGGTCGCGGAGATTTTCGAAGATGAACATCTCTTCCTCGATCGTCTGCGCGAGGATGCGGTCGTGCTTCTTGAGCGAACGCAGCGTGCGTTCGCTGAGCTGCTTCGGCATCTTCTTCATGATCTTGGCGACGTCGCTTGGCCCGCCGATCGCCTGCTTGGCGACGCGCTGGCCGTCGACATTGGCGCTCGCGAGCACCGCCTCCAGATCCTCGATCGCGGCGGCCGGGACAGAGGTCAGCATTGCGGCGCGCAGCACGAGATCGGCCTGCAGAACTTCGTCGAGCGTCTCGATCGCGCGCGCGGCGACGTCGGGGACGAGCACCGAGAGAATGAGCGCGCCGACCTGCGGATGCTCGCTGGCAAGCAGCGCGCTGATCGCATCGACGTCCATCCAGCGCAGCATTTCGAGCGAGGCGGCGCTGCGTTGCGGCGCGACGGCGGCCAGGATATTGTCGGCGCGGACGTTGCCGACCGCCTGCGTCACCACCGTGCGGATGCGCGTGTCGGCGCCGATCGCGAGCGCGCTGACGTCGCGGCTGCGCATCACGAACTGTTCGAGCGCCAGTCCGATCTCCTGCTCGCTGGCGTTGGCGGTGTCGAACATCGCTTTCGCCAGCTGGCGCACTTCTTCGGGGCCGAGATGCTTCAGGATCGTCGCGGCCTCGCTCTCGTCGAGCAGCATCAGCAGGATCGCCGCGGCCGCCGATCCGTCGATCGCGGGCTTCTGGGGCGCGGCGTCGAGTTCGGCGGCATCAGGCACGGGCGCCCTCCTGCATCAGGTGGCGCACGACGAGCGCGGCGCGTGCCGAATCCTGGCGGACAAAGGCGCGCACGAGATTGGCGCGCGCTTCATAGCTTGGGGCCGCCTCGATCATTTCGAGCGTGATTTCGCGGCTGTTCGCGCCGCTGGCGAGCGCGGGGCGATCGGTTGCGGCGAGCAGCGTTTCCTCCAGCGCCTGATTCTGTTCGAGGCGCGCGGCGGCGCGCTGCCTGGCGGCGCGGATCATCGGGCGGCCGATGAACAGGAAGGCAAGCAGCGCCGCCAGGATCGCGCCGACCTGTTTGACCAGCGGCAGGAACCAGCCCTGATCGTAGAAGGCGGGGGCCGTATCCTCGACCGGCGCGAAGGGACGCTGGTTGATCGCGACCATATCGCCGCGCGCGGCGTCGTAACCGATCGCGCCTTTGACGAGCGCGTCGATCTTGGCGAGGTCGGCCTGCGTCAGCGCCTTCTTGCCCTGATTGAGCGCGACCGCGACCGAAACGCGGCGCAGCTTGCCCTGCGGTGAGTGCGTCACCGAAATCTCGCGCCCGACCTCGTAAGCGCGCGCGGCATTCTCGTTGCTTTCGGTGCCGGGGAGGGGCGCATTGGCCGGTGCGGGCTGCGGCCCCTCGGCGGTGATGGTCGTCGCCTGCGGGGGCTGGTTGGCGAGCGCGCCGGGGATTCCGACCGCCGGAGCGTTGGCCGTGCCGCTGACCGAACGGGTGATCTGTTCGCTGGTCAGCGCGCGGTCGTTTTCGGGGAAGCTTTCGCGCGTCGCCTGGCTTTCGGACATATCGACGTCGGCATGAACCTCGACCGTATAATTGCCCGCGCCGAGCATCGGGCCGAGCAGCGTGTCGAGCGCGCGGCGGAAACGGTCCTCGACCTGCAACTGCAACTGGAACGCCTTCATGTCGCTGCCGCTCGCGGTGTCGGACAGCAGCGCGCCGCGCTGGTCGATCACCGACACCTGATCGGCGTTCATGCCGGGCACCGACGAGGCCACGAGGAAACGGATCGCCTGCACCTGTCCGTCGCCGAGCGCGCGACCGTTCTGCAGCGTCAGCATCACCGATGCGGTCGCGGGCTTGTCGTCGCGCACGAACAGGCTGGGTTCGGCCGCGGCGATATGGACGCGTGCGCTCTTGACCGCGTCGATCGTTTCGATCGTGCGCGACAGGTCGGCTTCGCGCGCCGAACGCAATGCTTCGCCCTCGATCGCGCGGCTCGACCCCATGGGCAGCGCGGCGATCAGGCTGTCGCCGCTCGGCGCCGCCTTGGGCAGGCCCTGTCCGGCGAGCGCGATGCGCGCCTGATGCAGCTTGTCGGCATCGACGGTGAGCGCGCCGGTCGTGCCATCGATGCTGTGGCCGATGCCCTGCGCCTGCAAAGCCTCGGCGACCGCCGCCTTGTCGGCGTCGTCGAGCCCGGCGAAGAGTTGCGCCTGTGGCGCCGTCTGCATCGTGAAATAAGCGAGCGCGGCGATGCCGATCGCCGCCGTCATCGCGATCGCCGGCAGCGCGCGCTGCACCGCGGGCTGGCGGACGAACTGGGTGAGCGGCGCGAGGCGGCCGCCGAGGACGGGGGCGGGCAAGCGGTTCGCGCCGCTGGTATCGACGGGGGTCAGGGTTTGCGCGTCGGCCATGGGTTACACCGGCATGTTCATGATGTCGCGATAGGCGGAGAGCAGCTTGTTGCGGACCTGCAGCGTCGTTTCGAAACCGAGCGAGGCCTTCTGCCGCTCGATCATCACGCTGACGATGTCGTGCGTGTCGCCGCGCTCATAGGCTTCGCTGATTTCGCTCGCCTTTGCTTGCTGGGCGTTGACCTGTTGCAGCGCATGGTTGATCGCGGCGCCGAAATCGGGAGCGCCCGCGCTGCCGTCGACAGCGCCTGCGCCGCCGTCGATCCCGCCCCGCCCCGCGGCGCGTTGCAGCGCCTGATTCTGATTGAGGATCGAACTGCGCATCTGCAACAGCCGGCTCTGGTCAATCGTGCTCATTGCTTCTTCATCCGTCCTGATGCGCGGCCTTGCGCCGCACGCCCAAAGAAGAATGCAAAGCTCGTGCCAGAATTAATAATCTATATATTTCAGTGTATTGATGCTGATTGCGGATCGCCGACAGCGGCGTCCGGCGTTTTTTTGACAGGACGCGCTTAAGCCGCGCCGCGTGCCGCCGTTACTGCTTTCCGTGACCGCTCCCTGAGCCCTCACATCACGGGAATGGCCGTCGAGGCCGGAAAGGAACTAAGATGACTGTCATCAACACCAATGTGAGCGCGCTGCGCGCCCAGAATAATTCGCGTGTCGCGAGCCAAATGCAGTCGCAGGCGATGGAACGCCTGTCGAGCGGCAAGCGCATCAACGCTGCGAAAGACGATGCCGCCGGCCTCGCCATCGCGACCCGCATGGACGCGACCGCGCGCGGCCTGACCCAGGCGATCCGCAACGCCAACGACGGCATTTCGCTGGCGCAGACCGCCGACAGCGCCGCCGGCAGCATTTCGGACATTCTCGTCCGTATGCGCGAACTGGCGGTTCAGTCGGCGAACGGCACCAACGGGACGACCGATCGCGCGGCGCTCCAGACCGAAGTCACCGCCCTGATCTCGCAGATCGGCGACATCGCAACGCGCACCGAGTTCAACGGCAATGTGCTGCTCGACGGCAGTGCCGCCACCGGTTTCGATATCCAGACGGGCATCAATTCCGGCGACGTCGTGAACATCACGATCGCCGATATGCAGGCCACCGCGCTCGGCGTCGGCACGCTCGACATTTCGACTGCGGCGGGCGCGTCGGGCGCGCTGGCAACGCTCGACACGGCGATCCAGACGGTCGCGACGCAGCGCGCCAACCTTGGTGCCCAGCAGAACCGCCTGACCTCGGCCGTCGATAATTTGACGTCGACCGTCACGAATCTGGCAGAATCGAAGTCGCGGATCGAGGATGCCGACTTCTCGGTCGAATCGACGAACCTCGCCGCCGCTGGCATCCTTGCCCAGGCATCGACCGCGATGCTTGCCCAGGCGAACCAGAGCACGCAGGGCGTGATGAACCTGCTCCGCTAAGTTCGGACAAACAGCTTCAGGCTATATTCGGTTGGTCCCTTAAATAGCCTGATCGGATGCCCCGGCCCCCACAGCCGGGGCATCTTTTATGTGTCCGACGCGCGGCGCGATCCGCCAAGGTCGGCGATCCTGTCGACCGGCAATGAAAAAGGGCGGCCCCGACGGGACCGCCCTTTGGCTTTTGCTTTGGACAAACCGTCAGGCCGCCTTGGGCAGCGCCGCCTTCGCCTGCGCGACGATCGCGGTGAACACGCCGCCTTCGTTCATGGCAAGGTCGGCCATGACCTTGCGGTCGAGTTCGATTCCGGCGAGCTTCACCCCGTGCATGAACTGCGAATAGGTGAGGCCTTCGGCGCGGACCGCGGCGTTGATGCGCTGGATCCACAGGGCGCGGAAGCTCCGCTTCTTTACCTTGCGGTCGCGATAGGCATATTGGCCGGCCTTTTCCACCGCCTGCCTGGCGATGCGGATCGTATTCTTGCGACGGCCATAATAGCCCTTCGCCTGGTCCAGAATCCGCTTGTGCTTGGCGCGCGTCGTCGTGCCGCGTTTGATGCGTGACATGTTTGGCGCTCCTTACTTCAGGCCATAGGGCGCCCAGAGGCGCACATGAGCCGCATCCGCTTCGCTGAGCACGCTGGTGCCGCGGTTGGTGCGGATATATTTTGAGTTATGCGAAATCAGGCGGTGGCGCTTGCCGGCAACGCCGTGCTTCACCTTGCCCGAGGCGGTGAATTTGAAGCGTTTCTTCACACCGCTCTTGGTCTTCAGCTTGGGCATTTTGGTCTCCTTTGAAGTCCGTTCTGGTGCCGGCCTGGCAGCCCTTTCAGCCAGCCGACACAATCGGAAGGCGCGCGCTTATGCGGATTCGCCGGGAAATGCAAGCATTGTAAGCGCGCCTCTCAATGATCGCAGGCGAGCCCTTCGATCACATCCTCGAGCCGCGCCGGATCGCCGAGCGCGATGACATGGCCCGCGCTGTCGCTATTCAGCGGATCGCCGTTCCAGTCGCACATCGTGCCCCCCGCGCCTTCGACGATGGGCACGAGCGCGGCAAAGTCGTGGAGCTTGAGCCCCGCCTCGACGACCAGGTCGATGTGACCCGAGCTGAGCAGGCCATAATTATAGCAGTCGCCGCCGAAGACCATCCGCTTGTGCGCCGTCTTTGCGGCGAGCGCCATGAAATGCTCGCCGTCATGATCGCTGAAATATTGCGGACCGGTGGTCGCGAGCACCGCGTCGGACAGACTGCGGCAGGCGCGCGTCGTCGCGGGTTTGCCGCCCAACAGCGTCGGATGTCCCGTCGCGCCGACCCAGCGCTCGCCGGTGATCGGCTGGTCGATGATCCCGATGAGCGGCCAGCCGTCCTGCAGAAGCGCGATCAGCGTGCCGAAGATCGGGCGCCCGGCCATGAAGCTCACCGTGCCGTCGATCGGGTCGAGCACCCATTGCCGTGCCGCTTCGGGGCGCTCGGCCCCATATTCCTCGCCAATGATGCCATCGCGCGGCGCTTCGGCATCGAGCAGGCGGCGCATCGCGGCTTCGGCGGCGCGGTCGGCCTCGGTCACCGGCGAGGCGTCGGCCTTCGCTTCGTGCGCCCAGCGGGCGCGAAAGAACGGACGGATCGCGTCGCCGGCGGCGTCGGCGAGGCGGTTGGCGAGTGCAAGGTCTGACACGATCGACATGACGTTGCGCTAGCGCAGCCGGGTTCGCGCCGCCAGCCTGCGCAGCATTTTTCCCGTCCCCGTCGCGGCTTTCAGTCAAAGAGCGAGGAGACGCTCGTTTCGTCGGCAATCCGCTTGATCGCCTCGCCGAGCAGCGGCGCGACGGTAAGCGTGCGAACCTTGGCGCTGTCGTTCACCGCGTCGGTCGGCTGGATCGAATCGGTGATGACGAGTTCGGTGAGCTCGCTCGCATTGACGCGGGCGACGGCGCCGCCCGACAGCACGCCATGGGTGCAATAGGCGACGACGCCTTCGGCGCCTGCGGCCTTCAGCGCCCCGGCGGCATTGCACAGCGTTCCCGCCGAATCGACGATATCGTCGATGAGGATGCAGAAGCGACCCGCGACGTCGCCGATGATGTTCATCACTTCCGATTCGCCCGCGCGCTCGCGGCGCTTGTCGACGATGGCGAGCGGCGCGTTGTCGAGCCGCTTGGCGAGCGCGCGGGCGCGCACGACGCCGCCGACGTCGGGCGACACGACCATCAGATTCTTGTCGCCGAAGCGCGCCTGGATGTCGGCGCTCATCACCGGCGCGGCATAGAGATTGTCGGTCGGGATGTCGAAGAAGCCCTGGATCTGCCCGGCGTGCAGGTCGATCGCGAGCACGCGGTCGGCGCCCGAGGTGGTGATGAGGTTCGCGACCAGCTTTGCCGAGATCGGCGTGCGCGGGCCGGGTTTGCGATCCTGCCGCGCATAGCCGAAATAGGGAACGACCGCGGTGATGCGCTTCGCCGACGCGCGGCGCAGCGCGTCGTTGATGATGAGCAATTCCATCAGATTGTCGTTCGCGGGGAAATTGGTCGGCTGAACGACGAAAACATCCTGCCCGCGGACATTTTCGTGGATTTCGACGAAAACCTCTTCGTCGGCGAAGCGGCGCACGCTGGTGTCGGTCAGCGGCAGCTCGAGATAATCGGCGATCGCGCGGGCCAGCGGCAGGTTGCTGTTGCCGGAGATGAGTTTCATGGGGTGCAGGGCCCTTTCGCGGCGGATGGGATTGCGCGCCCCTTAGCCAGCGATGGCCATGAGGGGAAGGGGTTAAAGGAGGCGATCGGTCCCCGTCGCCGGCGCATTTGACTGCGTCGTCGCGCTCCCTATCTGCTTGGTCGTTGCAATCGCCTGCGCCGGGGCTAAGTCTCGCCCCCATGACCGACGCCGCTGCAACGCTGACCATCGTGCTTTCCCAGATGACCCAGGCGGTCGGCGACCTCGCCGCCAATGCCGATGCGATGCGCAGCGTTCGCGCGCGGCACCGCGATGCCGACCTGATCCTTTATCCCGAGCTGCAATTGATTGGCTATCCGCCCGAGGATCTGGTGCTGAAACCCGCGCTGGCGGAGCGCGCCGCAACGCTGCTCGCCGAACTGGCCGCCGACACCGCCGATGGCGGCCCGGCGATGCTGGTGGGATCGGTCGAGCGCGACGCTGACGGCAGCCTCTATAATATCGTCGCGCTGCTCGACGGCGGGCGGGTGGTCGCGGTGCGGCGCAAGCATGAACTGCCCAATTACGGCACCTTCGACGAAAAGCGCGTCTTCGCACCCGGCCCGCTGCCCGACATCGTCGAATGGCGCGGGGTGAAGCTGGGCCTGCCGATCTGCGAGGATGGCTGGCTGCCGAAGGTGAGCGCGCATCTCGCCGCGCAGGGCGCCGAACTGCTGATCTCGGTCAACGGCAGTCCCTATGAAATCGACAAGGACGAGCGGCGGCTCTCGCAGGTGTTCGCGCGCCGCGTCGCCGAAACCGGATTGCCGCTGATCTTTCTCAACCGCATCGGCGGACAGGACGAGCTGGTGTTCGATGGCTGCTCCTTCGTGCTGAACGGCGACGGCACCGCCGCGCACCGCCTGACCGACTGGGAAGCGGAGGAGCGGGTGACGCGCTGGACGAAGGGCGCGGCGGGTTGGGCCTGCGACGCGGGGGCGATCGCCGAATGGGAGGCGCACCCCGCCGACATCTACAGCGCGATGATCCTCAGCTTGCGCGACTATGTGACACGCAACCGCTTCCCCGGCGTCGTGCTCGGCCTGTCGGGCGGGATCGATTCGGCGATCTGCGCGGCGATCGCCGCCGACGCGCTGGGCCCCGACAAGGTCTGGTGCGTGATGCTGCCGAGCCGCTTCACCAGCCAGGCAAGCCTCGATGACGCGGCTGGCTGCGCGCGGATGATCGGATGCCGGCTCGACACGATTCCCATCGTGCCCGCCGTGGAGGCCTTCGATCAGATGCTCGCGGGCAGCTTTGCCGATGCCGAGGTCGACATCACCGAGGAAAATGTCCAGTCGCGCATCCGCGGCGTGACGTTGATGGCGCTCAGCAACAAGTTCGGCCCGATGCTGCTGACGACGGGCAACAAGAGCGAGATGAGCGTCGGCTATGCGACCATCTATGGCGACATGGCGGGCGGCTATAATCCGCTGAAGGACGCATACAAGATGACGGTCTTTGCGCTCGCGAAATGGCGCAATGAACATGTGCCGCGGCTGTCGCGCAACCCGGTTGCCCCCGTGATGCCCGATACGATCATCACCAAGCCGCCGAGCGCCGAGCTGCGCCCCGACCAGAAGGATCAGGACAGCCTGCCGCCCTATGAGGATCTCGACCGGATGCTCCATATGCTCGTCGAGGAGGAAGCGGGCGTTGACGATGTCGTGGCGCGCCACGGCTTCGACCGCGACGCGGTGGCGCGGATCGAACGGCTGCTCGCCATCGCCGAGTACAAGCGCCGCCAGGCGCCGCCGGGGGTCAAATTATCGACGCGCAACTTCGGTCGCGACCGGCGCTATCCGATCACGCACGGGTTCCGGACGGGATAGGGTTTTCAGGGGAAGAAAGGGAAAAGGACGATGCTGCTATCGGGGTCGCAGGCACCGGCAGACCGTGCCGAACGGGTGCTCGACATATTGCGGATCACCGTCGCGCTGCTCATCCTGATCCACGGCGTTTATCGGCTGGCGGCCGATCTCGTCGTTCCCTTCGGCACCTGGCTCGACAGCCTCGGCTTTCCTTATGGCTATGGCTGGGCAATGGCGGTGACGCTTTACGAGCTCGTCGGCCCCGCGCTGATGCTCGCGCGCCGCTGGACCAGCCTCGCCGCGCTCGGCCATGCCTTCATCCTGACCTTGGGCATGTTCCTCGTCCACATGCCCGCGGGCTGGTTCGTCGTCGGCGGCGGGCGCAACGGGATGGAATATAGCGTCTTCCTGATCGTCTCGCTGCTCGCGATCGCCTGGGCCTTTTGGCCGGTGCGCGACGGCGCGGCGCGATAAATATCGCCATCCGGCGGGCAATGCGGTTATAGGCGCGCGCCATGACCGTCACCACCCGCTTCGCTCCCTCGCCGACCGGCCATCTGCACGTCGGAAACGTCCGTACCGCGCTGCACAACTGGCTGTGGGCAAGGAAGCATGGCGGGCGTTTCCTGCTGCGCATCGACGATACCGATGTCGAGCGGTCGAAGGAAGACTATGTCGCGGGCATCCGCGCCGACCTTGCGTGGCTCGGCCTCGACATTGACGCCGAGGAGCGGCAGTCGGCGCGCTTCGCGCTCTATGAGGCCGAGTTCGAGAAATTGAAGGCGGCCGGCCGCGTCTATGCCTGTTACGAAACCCCCGACGAGCTGGAGGTCCGCCGCAAGATCCTGCTGTCGCGCGGGCTGCCACCCGTTTACGAACGCAAGCCCGCCGATGCGCCGGTGCCCGAAGGCGTTGCGCCGCACTGGCGCTTCCGGCTCGATCATGACGCGCCGATCGAATGGACCGACCTCATTCGCGGACCGCAGCATTTCGAGCCCACGACGATGTCGGACCCGGTGGTGCGCCGCGCCGACGGCAGCTGGCTTTATCTGCTGCCGAGCGTGATCGACGACATCGCGATGGGCATCAGCCATGTCGTGCGCGGCGAGGATCATGTGTCGAACACCGCCGCGCAGGTTCAGATGTTCGCCGCGCTCGGCGCATCGCCCCCCGCCTTTGCCCACGAGGCGCTGCTCGTCGGGACCGAGGGCAAGTTGTCGAAGCGATTGGGCTCGCTCGGCATGGCGAGCCTGCGCGAACAGGGGATCGAGCCGATCGCGCTCGCCGCCCTGCTTGCGCGCCTCGGCACCAGCGATCCGGTCGAGCCGGTGACCGATCTGGCGCCGCTGGTCGCGAGCATCGATTTTGCGCGTTTCGGCCGCGCGCCCGCGCGCTTCGACGAGGCCGAACTGGCGCTGCTCAATCAGAAGATCCTGCACCATATCGATCATGCCGCGGTGGCGGATCGCCTGCCCGCGGCGATCGACGAGGCGCGCTGGAAGGCGATTCGCCCCAATCTGACGACCGTTGCCGAGGCCGCCGACTGGCTGCCGGTATTCGACGGGCCGTTCGTCCCGACCGCGACCGAGGCCGCCGACCGTCCGGTGCTGCGTGCCGCGGCGAAGGCGGCGCTGGACATCGACTGGAGCGCCGACCCCTGGCACGCGCTCACCGCCGCGGTGAAGGAGGCGACGGGGGCGAAGGGCCGGGCGCTGTTCCTGCCGCTGCGCCGCGCGCTCACCGGGCGCGACCATGGCCCCGACATGGCCGAGCTGCTGCCGCTGATCGCGAAGGAAGCGGCGATCGCGCGCCTGACCTCGGCCGGGGGTTCGTAAGGAACCCGCCATTGCGTCCCTGCCTTTGCAGGGGCACAGGGGAAGGCCTCCCCCAAGCAATTCACTTGACAATGACGTGATGTTATAACATCATTATCTCCGGACCGGGCTTATGGCGGCGGTCGACCGCCGGGGCCGGGTCGCAAGGCGAGGAGAGATGCCATGACCCTGATACCCCTGATTTCGGCGATAATGACCGCTCCCGAAGCGACCACCGCGCCCGCGGGTCGTTCAGCGACCTTGTCCCGCGCCGTCTATGGCAGCGATCACCGCCGCCATCCGGTCGCGGCGCTTCTCGCGGTCGGGCTGCCTGCCGCGCTCGTCGCCGCGGTGGCGCTGTCGCCGATGATCGTCGAAACGCCGCCAAAGTCCGAACCGATCACCGGCACACTGATCGACCTGCCCAAACCGCCGCCGCCGCCCGAACCGGCCCAGGATGCGAAACCGACGCCGAAAACCGCGTCGGCGACCGAAAGCGTTCAGCCGCGCGTCGAAACCGTGCCGCTGAATGGCGACCGCGTCGTCGTCGGGCCCGTAATCCCCGACGCACGGCCGCTCGATCGCGGCCCGCCGGTCGTTCCCGTCGATCCGCCCACGCCGAAGCTGGTGCTTGCCGAACTCGACGCGCGCTTTGCCGGGGCGTTCCAGCCCGATTATCCGGCGCGCGAGCAGCGGCGCGGGGTCGAGGGGGTTGTGAAGGTGCGCGTGCTCATCGGCACCGATGGCCGCGTGAAGGCGGTCGAGCTGGTCAGCACCGACAGTCCGGGCTTCTTTGAAGAGACGAAGCGGCGCGCGCTTGCCAAATGGCGCTTCAGGCCCGCGACGCGCGGCGGCGTGGCGGAGGAAAGCTGGAAGGTGATGACCGTGCGCTTTGAAATCAGGAACGGCTGACCCCCCCGGGGGGCGGGCGGTTCGTCGCCGCCCGCCCCTTCCTTTCGCTTGACAGAAGCGCCGAATCCCGCCAAAGGCGCGCGGATATTGGAGGGCGGCGCGGCGTCGCGCGGCCCTTTCATGTTTTTCACACCAACGTCGGGGCCGCTTAGTCCCGCGGCATCCCCCGGTCCGCCGGAGGATGTGCCATTACTTCGAGGAACAGGGCCATGGCCAAGCCGACGACCGTCAAGATCAAGCTGGTGAGCACCGCCGACACGGGCTTTTTCTATGTCACCAAGAAGAACCCGCGCACGATGACCGAGAAGATGACGGTGCGCAAATATGACCCGCGTGCGCGCAAGCACGTCGAGTTCAAGGAAGCCAAGATCAAGTGATGCCTTGTCCCGCGCGGCATCGCTGCGCGGTCTGAAAAGGCGTCATCCCCGCGCTGGCGGGGACGCAGAAGGGCGGCCCTTTGCGCCGCCCTTTTTCGTGCCCGATATGCGGGGCGGGCAACCGGACCGGATCAGATGCGGTCGATCGCCCCCGTGTCGAGCAGCGGCGCGGCGTCCATTTCGCGCACGCCGAGGATGTCGGCGAGCCGCTCGGTCCCCGCAAGGATCATCGCCTGTTCCCACGCCGGCAGCGCGGCGAAGCGTGCGGCGAAGATTTCCTGCAGCATGTCGGGCGCTTCGGCGAGGCAGCGACGGCCCTTGCCGGTCGCGGCGAGCAGCACGCGTCGTTTGTCCTCGGCGCTGCGCGAGCGCGTCGCGAGGTCGAGCGCGACGAGGCGGTCGACGATCGCCGTCACCGTTGCATGGCCGAACTCCAGCCGCTGCGCCACAAGGCCCGGCGTCACATTGCCGCCCGCGTCGATCTCGCGCAGCACGAGCAGCTGTGACGGAGTGAGCCCGGTCGCCGCGGCGATCCGCCGTGTCCCGCCCTCGGCCGCGCGCAGGACGCGGCGCAGCGCCTTCAACGTGGCAGTGGCGATCTCGCTTTCCATCGCCCTCACTTAGCTGCGGCGCGCGGCGGCGCCAAACCGAATTTCGGGCGCTGTGGGTCCGGCAATTTATTTCAATGAACGAAAGATATTTGTCGTGGCGGGTTGCGTCGCGACGCAACAATCCTATATTTCGCGCGCTTCAACATTGGATCGGTGCATGATGCGCCGACATTTGTTTCAGGAGACGAAATATATTGGACCGGTCAAAAGACGCGGAGCCCCTGCCCACGCCAAAAGACCCGGACGCATCGGCGTCCGCTTCCTCCGAGGTGCGCTTCCGCCGGCCGGTTGCCGCCGACGGGCCTGCGGTCACCGCGCTGATCGCCGCCTGCCCGCCGCTCGACCGCAATTCGCGCTATTGCAACCTGCTCCAGTGCGAACATTTCGCCGACCAGTGCATCATCGCCGAGCGCGCGGGGCGCATCGTCGGCTGGGTGTCGGGCTACCGCCCGCCGTCGGACGCGGGCGCCTTCTTCGTCTGGCAGGTCGCGGTGTCGGCCGAAGGACGCGGACGGCGGCTCGCCAGCCGGATGATCGCCGCGCTGCTCGCGCGCCCGGCGCAGGACGGCGTGACGCACATGATCACGACGATCACCGCCGACAACCAGGCGTCGTGGGGGCTGTTCCGCGGCCTCGCGCGTGACTGGGGCGCCGAGCTGGAGCGCACGCCGCTCTTCGAGCGCGAGACGCATTTCGCGGGCGCCCACGCCACCGAATATCTGGCCCGCATCGGGCCGTTCGACCGCATGAAAATCGACGCAGAACAGGGATAAGATGATGATTACGACACCGCAACCGTCCGGCAACCTTCCGGATCGGAGCATTTATGAACGCCGCGAATCGGCGGTGCGCAGCTACGCCCGGTCGATGCCGCGCCAATTCGGTAAAGCGCAGGGCGTGTGGATGCACGATGATCAGGGCGGGCGTTATCTCGACTTCCTGTCGGGCTGTTCGACGCTGAACTATGGCCACAACCATCCGATTTTGAAACAGGCGCTGCTCGACTATATCGCCGCCGACGGCATCGCCCACGGGCTCGACCTGCACACCGATGCAAAGCAGGACTTTCTCGACACGTTCGAGGAAGTGATCCTGAAACCGCGCGGGCTCGACCACCGCGTGATGTTCACCGGCCCGACCGGCACCAACGCTGTCGAGGCCGCGATCAAGCTCGCGCGCAAGGTGACGGGCCGCGAAATGGTGATCGCCTTTACCAACGGCTTTCACGGCATGACGTTGGGCGCGCTCGCCTGCACCGGCAATGCGACCAAGCGCGGCGGCGCGGGCGTACCGCTGAGCCACGTCGCGCACGAACCCTATTATGATTATTACGGTCCCGAGGTCGATACCGCCGAATTGCTCGAACAACGGCTCGCCGACCCGTCGAGCGGGCTCGACGCGCCCGCGGCGATCCTCGTCGAAACGGTGCAGGGTGAGGGCGGGCTCAATGCCGCCTCGGCCGAATGGCTGCGCCGCATCGCGGGAATCGCGAAGGCGCATGGCGCGCTGCTGATCGTCGACGACATCCAGGCGGGTTGCGGCCGCACCGGCACCTTCTTCAGCTTCGAGGATATGGGCTTCACCCCCGATATCGTGACGCTGGCGAAGTCGCTGTCGGGCATGGGCCTGCCCTTTGCGCTGACCCTGCTGCGTCCCGAGCTCGACCAATGGTCGCCGGGCGAGCATAACGGCACCTTCCGCGGCAACAACCATGCCTTTGTCACCGCGACCGCCGCGCTCCGCCATTTCTGGAGCGCCGACGATTTCCAGCGCGACATAGGCCGCCGCGCCGCCCTGCTCGAAACCCGCCTCGCGCGCATCGCCGCCGAACATGGGTTCGAGGTGCGCGGGCGCGGCATGATGCGCGGCGTCAATGTCGGCTCGGGCGAGCTCGCCGCGACCGTCACCGCCGCCTGCTTCGACGCCGGGCTGATCATCGAGACCAGCGGCGCGCACGACGAGGTGATCAAGGTGCTCGCCCCGCTCGTCATCGACGATGCGGTGCTCGGTGCCGGCCTCGACATCCTCGAAAGCAAGATCCGCGAGGCGATGGCCACCGATTACGCCGTCGCCGCCGAATAAACAGGAGATAACCGACATGATCGTTCGCAACCTCGGCGACATCCGCAAGACCGACCGCAATGTCCGCTCGGACGGCTGGGCCAGCGCCCGGATGCTGCTCAAGGATGATGGGATGGGCTTTTCCTTCCACGTCACCACCCTCTTCGCGGGCAGCGAACTCAGGATGCACTATCAGAACCATCTGGAGGCGGTGCTGGTGCTGAAAGGCACGGGCACGATCGAGGATCTGGCGACCGGCGAGGTTCACGCGCTGCGCCCCGGCGTGATGTATGCGCTCGACGACCATGACCGCCATATCGTGCGCCCCGAAACCGACATTCTGACCGCCTGCGTCTTCAACCCGCCGGTCACCGGCCGCGAAGTGCATGACGAAAGCGGCGCCTATCCGGCCGACCCGGAGCTGGCGCGCGAGCCCGTCGCCGCCGACTGACCTTCACCCGAACCAGAAAGGGAGACGTCCGATGCAAGACCTCTACCCCTCGCGCCAGCGCGCGGACGCCGAAATGCGGCCGCGGCTGGACCCCGTCGTCCATAGCGAATGGACAAACGATGCGCCGATCAGCGCGCGGCAGGCCGCGGCGTTCGACCGCGACGGCTATATCGTGCTCGAGGATATTTTCTCGGCCGACGAAGTCGCCTTCCTGCAAAAGGCCGCGGGCAATCTGCTCGCCGATCCGGCGGCGCTCGACGCCGACACGATCGTCACCGAGCCGCAAAGCAACGAGATCCGCTCGATCTTCGAGATTCACGCGCAAAGCCCGGTGATGGCGCGCCTTGCCGCCGATGCGCGGCTCGCCGATGTCGCGCGCTTCCTGCTCGGCGACGAGGTTTATATCCACCAGTCGCGGCTGAACTATAAACCCGGTTTCAAGGGCAGGGAGTTCTACTGGCACAGCGATTTCGAAACCTGGCATGTCGAGGACGGGATGCCGCGGATGCGCGCGCTGTCGATGTCGGTGCTGCTCGCCGAAAACACCCCGCACAACGGCCCGCTGATGGTGATTCCGGGCTCGCACCGCACCTATCTCACCTGCGTCGGCGAAACCCCCGACGACCATTATTTAAGCTCGCTCAAGAAACAGGAATATGGCGTGCCCGACGAGGAAAGCCTCGCCGAACTGGCGCACAGGCACGGCATCGTCGCGCCGACGGGCAAGCCGGGAACGGTGATCCTGTTCGACTGCAATTTGATGCACGGGTCGAACGGCAACATCACGCCCTTTCCGCGCGCCAACGCCTTCCTCGTCTATAATGCCGTGAGCAACCGGCTCGAAAAGCCCTTCGGCGTCGAAAAGCCGCGCCCCTGGTTCCTCGCCCGTCGCGGCGAGCCCGCGGCGCTCCGGGTTGAGCGCGGGCCGCTCGTCGAAACGGTGCCGGCATGAGCGGGCAGCATAGCGTCGAAAAGATCGGCGGCACCTCGATGGCCGCGACCGCGACCCTGTTCGACAATGTGCTCATCGCGGGGCGGTCGGGCGCCGATCTCTACAACCGTATCTTCGTCGTCTCGGCCTATGCCGGGATGACCGACCTGCTCCTCGAAAACAAGAAAACGGGGGCGCCCGGCGTCTACGGCCATTTCGTCGACGACGACGATGCCGACGCCTGGCGGCGCGCGATGGCGGCGGTGCGCGCGGCGATGCACGCGCGCAATGCGGATATGTTCGCGCGGGGCGACAGCCGGGCCGAGGCCGACCGCTTCGTCGACGCACGCATCGACGCCGTCACCGCCTGCCTCGACGACCTCGCGCGGCTGCGCAGTCACGGCCGCTTCGGGCTGAAGGACCAGCTTGCCACGGTGCGCGAACTGCTCGCCGGGATCGGCGAGGCGCACAGCGCACACAGCACCGCGCTGCTGCTTCGCGACCGCGATGTGAACGCATTGTTCGTCGATCTGACGCTATGGGACCAGGACGATCTGCGCAGCCTCGACGAGCGGATCGGGGAGGCCTTTGCCGCGATCGACCTTCGGGACACGCTGCCGATCGTGACCGGCTATGCCGGGTGCGAGGGCGGCATGGTGCGGCGCTATGCGCGCGGCTATACCGAAATGACCTTCTCGCGGCTCGCCGTGCTCACCGGCGCGCGCGAGGCGATCATCCACAAGGAGTTCCACCTGTCGAGCGCCGACCCCAAGCTGGTCGGCGAGGACAAGGCACGCAAGATCGGCCGCACCAATTACGACGTCGCCGACCAGCTCGCCAATCTCGGCATGGAGGCGATCCACCCCGGCGCCGGGCGCGGGCTGCGCCAGTCGGGCATTCCGCTGCGCGTGCGCAACACCTTCGACCGCGAGGACGAAGGCACGCTCGTCACCGGCGACTATGTCTCCGACGTCCCGCGCGTCGAGATCGTCACCGGGCTGCGTCAGGTGCAGGCGCTGCAATTCTTCGAACAGGATATGGTGGGCGTGAAGGGTTATGACGCCGCGATCCTCGACGCGCTGGCGCGCCACAAGCTGTGGATCGTCAGCAAATCGTCGAATGCCAACACGATCACCCATTATCTGTCGGCGAGCGCCGCAGCGGTGAACAAGGCGATCGCCGACTTGCAAGGACATTATCCCGACGCCGCCATCTCGGCGCAGCCGGTGGCGATGGTGTCGGTGATCGGCAGCGACATCTCGCGCCCCGGCCTCGTCCCCGATGCGCTGCGCGCGCTCGACGCGGCGGGCGTCACGATGATCGCGATGCAGCACCAGATCCGCAACGTCGATGTCCAGTTCCTCGTCGATCCGCGCGACTTTGAGGCCGCGGTGCGCGCGCTGCACAAGGCGCTGGTCGAGCGTGACGCGAGAACGGAGGAAAAGCGGCGCGCCGCCTGACGGGCGTACGTGCCGAAGCCGCCGATGCTCGCAATCATCACCCCTGTCCGCAGCCTGCTCGTCGCCATCTTCGTGATGATGGCGGGCAGCGGCTTCCTCTCGACGCTGATCGGCCTCCGGCTCGAACGCGCGGGCAGCGGGACGATGGTGATCGGCCTGATCGCCACCGCCTATTTTGGCGGGCTGGTGCTCGGCGCCTTGCGCGCGGGCGATGTCGTGCGCCGCGTCGGGCATATCCGCGCCTTCGCCGCCTTCGTCGCGCTGCTGTCGGCGAGCACGCTCACCTATGCGCTGCTCCAGCAGCCCTTGCTGTGGGCGGTGCTACGCCTGATCGACGGCCTGTGCATCGCGGGGGTGTTCATCTGCGTCGAAAGCTGGCTCAACGACCGCGCCGAGGCGGAGACGCGCGGCACGGTGCTCGCTTTCTATATGGTCGCGCTCTATTCGGGGCAGGCGATCGGGCAATTGCTGCTGCGTTCGGGCAACAGCGCGCCGCAAATCCCCTTCGAGCTTGCGTCGATCCTCATCTCGCTCGCGATCATTCCCGTCTGCCTGACGCGGAGCGCCGCGCCCGCGCTCGAAGATGCGGCATCGCTGCCGCTGCGGCGCCTGTTCGCGGCGTCGCCGCTCGGCGTCGTCGGCGCGGGGATGACCGGGCTGCTGCTCGGCGCCTTCTATGGTCTCGCCGCCATTTATGCGCGGCGGATCGGTCTCAGCCTTGCCGACACCGCCTCTTTCATGATGACGGTCATCCTCGGCGGCGTCGCGCTGCAATGGCCGCTCGGCCGCCTGTCCGACCGTTTCGACCGGCGGCGCGTCATCATCGCCTGCTTCGCCGCGACGCTGGGCGTCAGCATCGCGCTCGCCATGGCCCCGACGGGCGCCGCGCTGTTCGCGCTCGGCGCGCTGTTCGGTGGGCTCAGCTTCGCGCTCTATCCGCTCTGCGTCGCCTTTGCCAACGACCGGCTGCTGCCATCGGAGCGCGTCACCGCGAGCGGTCAGCTCGTGCTTCTCTATTCGGTCGGCGCCGCGCTCGGCCCGATCGGCGCGGCGGCGGCGATGACCGCCGCGGGGGCGGGCGGGCTCTTCCTCTTCATCGCCTTCGCGGCAGCGGCAATGCTCGCTTTCGGCCTCTGGCGCCTCGCCGCCAGCGATCCCGTGCCTGCCGCGGCGCAGCAGGATTTCCAGATCCTGCCGCGCACGACGCCCGTTGCCGCGCTGCTCGACCCCGCCGGCCCCGAACCCAACCCGGAAAACAGGTGATCCATGGACAAGACGCTGCCCCCCCACGCCCCCGGCCATCCGCCGCCGTTTCGCGAACCATCGCCGCTCCACCGCGCGGTCGGCGCCTCGGCGCTCGGCAATGCGGTCGAATGGTTCGACTATGGCATCTATGCCTATGGCGTGACCTATATCTCGGCGGCGCTCTTTCCCGGCGAGACCGAGGAGGCGGTGCTGTTCGCGCTCGCGACCTTTGCCATCTCCTTCCTCGTGCGACCGCTCGGCGGGCTGTTCTGGGGCCCGCTTGGCGACCGCATCGGGCGGAAATCGGTGCTCGCGATGACGATCCTCTTGATGGCGGGCGCGACCTTTGCCGTCGGACTCATCCCGTCCTATGACAGCATCGGCTTCTGGGCGCCGACCCTGCTCATCATCCTGCGCATGGTGCAGGGTTTTTCGACCGGCGGCGAATATGGCGGTGCGGCGACCTTCATGGCCGAATATGCGCCCGACCACCGGCGCGGCTTCTATGGCAGCTTCCTCGAGTTCGGGACGCTCGCGGGCTTTTCCTTCGGCGCGGCGCTGATGCTCGGCTATTCGCTCTATCTGGGCGATGCGGCGATGCACGAATGGGGCTGGCGCATCCCCTTCCTCATCGCCGGGCCGATCGGCCTCATCGGCATGTATGTGCGCTCGAAGATGGAGGATACGCCAGTGTTCCGCGCGGAAATGGCGTCGGCCGAGCGGCGCGAACCGCCGGGACTGCTTGCGCTGATGCGCGATTACTGGCGCCCCTTGCTCGTCGTCGGCGGCCTGGTGGTGGCGCTCAACGTCGTCAACTATTCGCTGCTCAGCTACATGCCCACCTATCTTCAGCGGCGCATCGGCCTGTCGAGCGAGGAAGCGCTGCTCGTGCCGATCATCGGCATGGTCTTCATGATGTGCTTCCTGCCCTTCGCCGGCGCGCTGTCGGACCGGATCGGGCGGCGGCCGATGTGGCGCTGGTCGCTGATCGGCCTCTTCCTGCTCGTCGTGCCGCTCTACATGCTCATCGGCACGGGCTTTGCGGGGGCGATCGTCGCCTTCATGGCGCTCGGCCTTCTCTATGTGCCGCAGCTCGCGACGATCTCGGCGACCTTTCCCGCGATGTTCCCGACCGCGGTGCGCTTCGCGGGCTTTGCCATCGCCTATAATATCTCCACCTCGATCTTCGGTGGCACCGCGCCGATGATCGGCAGCGGCCTGATCAGTCTGACCGGCGATCCGCTGATGCCCGCCTATTATATGATGCTCGCCTGCCTCGTCGGGCTGGTTGCGCTCCGTTTCATGCCCGAAACCGCGGGGCGTTCGCTGCTCGAAGACCCGTTCCGGCGGGATTGACGGGGACTCAGCGCCGCCAGCCGCGCGCGCGCGCGGCGCGTTCGGCGGCGGCGTCAAAAGGTTCGCCGACCATCATCGCCGCCGCGTCGGCCGCCAGCGCGCCCGAGCTTGCCTGGCGATAGGCGCCGCCCGTCCGCCCGCCCATCGTGCGTTCGAGCGCCCAGCCATCGGCTTCGCGGCAGCCGATGCCCGACAGGGCGGCGCCTTCGAAACTGCGGCAGATGCGGCCCTCTCGATCGCGAAAGCTGAGGCCGATGCGGATCGCGGCGTCGGCGCCCTGGGTCGCGGCAAGCTGCGTATCGAGCGCCGCCGCCAGCTCGCCCGACGCGACGAGCGCGCCGCCGCGTTCGGTCACGTCCGCCGCGGGCGCCCACGGCCGCAAACCGATCGTCAGGCCGAGCAGCAGCGAGGCGGCGATCGCGGCCATATGCGCGGGCGCAAAGCGCAAACGCCGGCTCTCGCGGCGCGCGGCGAGGCTGGTGTCGATCACGGGGGGTTCCTGTGCGCCGGTCAGCAGCGCGCGGAACCGGTCGGGGAGAGCCTCGGCGGCGACGGGGGCATAATGCGCCACAAGCTTCGCCTTCAGCGCGCGGTGGCGCGCGATTTCGGCAGCAAGCGCCGGGTCGCTCGCGGCCTCGCGCGCAACGCGGCGCGCGGTCAGGTCGTCGAGTTCGCCGTCGACATAGGCCGCGACGGTGGCGGGGTCGAAACTCATGCCGCTTCTCCCAAAAGCTGCATCAACGTGTCGCGGCCGCGCGCGAGCCGCGACGTGACGGTGCCGATTGGCACGTCGAGGATTTCGGCTGCTTCGCGATAGGCATAGCCTTCGACGAGGACGAGCATGACGACCTCGCGCTGCTCGTCGGGCAGGCGCGCCATCGCGCCGTCCACGTCGCTGCGCAGCGCCCCCGCCTCGACCTCGGCGGCGCCGTCGCCGGCGATCTGCGTTACCGCCTCGTCGATCACGTCATGGACGCCGCGCCGACCCGCGCCACGGCGCTCGTCGATCCACAGATTTCGGGTGATACGATACATCCAGCTGTCCAGTCTTGTTCCATCCTGCCATTGATCGCGCGACTTCAGCGCGCGTTCGATCGCCGCCTGACACAGATCGTCGGCATCGGCGGCGCTCTGCGTCAGGCCGCGCGCAAACCGGCGCAGCCGCGGCAGCAGTTCGATCAGTTTCTCTTCAAAGCGCATCGTCGCCTTTTCGATTGCCTGTGGACGAAACGATGTCCTTCTATCGTTTCTTCCCTATCGTGCTAATTTTTTCCGCGAAGGCGGGCCGCGGCGGCCCGGAGAGACGAGATGAGATATGTGATCGCAGCGCTGCTGACGCTTTGCTTCCTGTCCGGCGGGGTCATCCCGCGCGCCGCGGGGCAGGTTGCGCTGCCGCCGGTCGGCCTCCCCGACAGGGGGCGGATCCTGCCGGGCCTTCCCGATCTCGCAGCCGAACCGCTCACCGTGGCGGAGGACAAGCTGCGCACGCTGCGGCTTGACCGCATCGCCGCGCTGGTAAGGCGCCATCCGGATGCTATCGAACGCGATGCGCGCGGCGACCCCGCCGTGCGCGGCGTGCTCGTCGCCATCGGTGTCGACACCGCGATGGTCGCGCGCGCGCGCGCCGCGGGCTTTGCGCTCATCGACCGCGAACGGCTCGATTCGCTGGGACTCGACATCGTGCGCTTTCGCGTGCCCGATGGTCGCAGCCTTGCGCGTGCGCAAAAACAGCTCGCCCGTCTGTTGCCCGATGCCGAAGTCGACGTCGATCATATCTATTTCGCGAGCGGGCCGGGCGGCGCTCTGCCGGGGGCGGCGCTTGTGGCGACGACGGGGGCGGGCGGCGGCGCCGCGCCGCTCGGCCTGATCGACGGCGGCGTGGCCGCGCATCCTTCGGTGGCGGGGCGCGTCGAACAAAGGGGATTTGCCCGCGGCGCGCCGACAGCCAGCGAACATGGAACGGCGGTGGCCTCGCTGCTCGTCGGCGCAGGCGCGGTGCAGGGCGCGGCGCCGGGGCGGCGCCTGCTCGCCGCCGACGTCTATGGCAACGATCCGGCGGGCGGCAGCGCCAGCGCGATCGCCCGCGCGCTCGGCTGGCTCGCGGCGCGCCGCGTCGCGGTGACGACGATCAGCCTCGTCGGCCCCGACAACAAGCTGCTCGCGGCCGCAGTGGCGGCGGCGCAGCGCAAGGGAATGCTGATCGTCGCGGCGGTGGGTAACGACGGGCCCGCCGCGCCCCCCGCCTACCCTGCCTCCTATCGCGGTGTGCTCGCGGTTACCGGCGTCGATGCCAGGGCGCGCGTGCTTCCCGAAGCGGGGCGGGCGCTTCATGTCGACTTTGCGGCGCCCGGCGACGCCGTGCGCGCGGCGACCGGCCCGGCCAGCATCGAACGGCTGCGCGGGACATCCTTTGCGGCGCCGCTCGTCGCCGGGCGCCTCGCGCTTCACTATCCTGCCGCGTCGATCGCGGCGATCGGCCCGGCGATCACGGTGCTGGTGATGGAGGCGCGCGACCTTGGCCGCAAGGGCCGTGACAAAATCTATGGTCATGGCCTGATCTGCGGCGATTGCGGCCGCTGATCACCTCTTACGCGATTTTTTTGGAAGAATATCCGACGCGCCATCGTTCTTGCAGCAGGCCCATCCCCTCCGGGCCCCAAATGCAGGAGTAGGACAATGGCAAATCGCATTTTCATTCCGGCCCTCGCGCTCGCCGCGTCGGCCATGGCTTTTTCGGCGCCGGCCGCGGCGCAGCTGCTTGGCGGCAGCGGCGGACTGGGCGGCGGGCTTGGCGGAACGCTGGGCGGCACGCTCGGCAATCCGACCGGGCCGATCGGTGGCACGCTCGGCACGGCGGGCGAACTTGCGGGTTCGGGCCGCGGCGAGGCCAAGGTCGACCGCCGTTCGGGCCGCGTCGAAGGCCGCGGCGGCGCCGACGCGCGCGGCAGCGGCTCGGCCGATGCCGGCGGCAATCTGCTCGGCAGCACGCTGGGCGGCAACGCTCAGGGTTCGGGCGGGGCCTCGGCCGACGGCAGCGTCGGCGCGCAGGCGGTCGGCACCGATTTCGCGCGTGACACGGTCGGCGGCGCCCTCGGCACCGCGCGCGGCGCCGCCGCCACCGCCACCGGGACCGCGCAAGGCGCGGCCGGGGCTGTCCGCGACCGGGCGGGCGGCGCGCTGTCGAACGTCTCAGGCAGCGCCAGCGCCGCCGGTTCGGCCGCGGGCAGTTTTCAGGGCAGCCTCGGCCAGCTCGCGGCGGCCGGCAGCGGCGCGGCCAGCGGCAGCGGCATGTTCGCTGTCATGCCGGGAATGCCCGTCACCGACCCGCGCGGCAAGGTGATCGGCTATGTCCATGACGTGCGGCAGACGGGCCGCGGCGTCGTCGAGGCGGTGACGGTCGAGGTCGGCAACCGCGTCGCGACGCTTCCGGCCGCCAGCTTTGCCGGATCGGGCGATGTGCTCGTCAGCGGCATGACCAAGGGCCAGCTCAAGGACGCCGCAAAGGCGCAGGAGCGGGCGGCCGAAGAGGATGGCAGCGCGCCGCCCGCCCGGTCGACGTCGTCGCGGGGCAACCGCGCCGAACGCGGCCACACCCGCGCCGACTGATCCCACGGTCGGTTCCAGCGAAATGCGTCGGCGCGCTGCCGACGCATTTCCTGTTGGCGCGATTCAAATGCGAAAAAGCGATCCGTTATGGCGCCATCGCCGATGCGTTCGCGCTGTCGCGCGCGGCCGGGGTCGGGCAGCGTGGAGACGTGACCGGACCCTGCGGCCATATCCATCTGATCCTTCCCGACCCGGTCGAGCGCGCGGCCTGCTTCCGTGTGCTGACGGCGGGGCCCGCGCGCGTCGTGCGCAGCTTTGCCAGCGCCGACGACTGGTTTGCGGCGGGCGATGACGACAGCTGCGCGGTGCTCCTGCTGCGCTGGGAGCAGCCGGGCGCGGTAAGCGGTGCCGCGCTGCTGGCGCATGCCGCCGCGCGCGACGGCATCGCCGCCTTCGTCGCCGCCGAAAGGCTGAGCATCGCCGAATCGCGCGCGATCCTGTTGAGCGGCGCGCGCGACCTGCTTCCCGCGCCGCTCGATCCCCGGCTCGTGCGCCGCACGATCGACGGTGCGCTCGCCGACCACGCGGCCTGGCAAGTGGCGTGCGAGCGCCAGCGCGCGGCCGCGGCGCGGCTCGCCGCGCTGACCCCGCGCGAACGCGACATATTGGAGGGTATCGCCGCCGGGCTCGGCAACAAGGCGATCGCGCAGCGGCTCGATCTCAGCCCGCGCACGGTCGAGGTTCACCGCGCGAACATCATGCGCCGCGCGGGCGCGGGCCATGTCGCCGAACTGCTGCACCTGCGTTTCGTCGCCGAGCAGGCGCGCGTCGCGCCGGGCAATCGGGTCCGTTTCGGCGCATGATCGCGGCGCTGCTGCGGCCGGATCGTCGCGCGCGGCGCTATAAGGAGTATGAACGGCGACCCGTCCTTGTGTTGGTCCCCATGGGCGCTGCCGTTCATCCGGGCGCGGTCAACCCCACCTGACCGCGCCCGCACGACGGGTCGGCAGGGAAAACGCCCTGTCGACCCTATTTGTCCCTGATGACCAGCGTGCGCTGCTCGGCGCGGCCCATCGACAGGAGGATCGGGTCCGACGCCTGCCGCGCCATGAAATCGGCCTTGCTGGTCAGCCCCTGCCAGCCGATGCCGATCAGCGCCTGGGCGATCGCGCCGCCCAGCGTGTCGCCGGGGCCGGGCAGGATGATGACATCGGGCGCGACCTCCTTGACCGCGACCTGCACCGAAAGCGCGAAATCATAGGGGGCCAGGATCTGGTGACCGAAGCTGTATTCCCAGACTGCCGCGGGATCGGACGAGAAGCGGCGCCAGATATGGCCGCGACCATCGACCAGCGGGATCGCCGGGGCGCCGAACAGCGTCGGCGGCAGTTCGGCCCTCGCCTTGTCCGAACTGCCGATCATCAGCGGGGTATGAAAGGGGCCGTGCCCCGCGAGGCGCAGCGGATCGCGCCCCGGCGTCGGCGGCGCTTCGGCGAGCAGCGCGGCGAGGCCCTCCTCATTGCCCGCGAACACCAGCATCCCGGCGAGGTCGATCGACAGCGCGAGGTCATGGCCCGGCCGCGCGTCGATCGCGGCGACAAGATCGAACAGCCGGTCGCGTCGGTCGGGGATCGGGCGCCAGTCGTCATCGACGATTTGCAGCAGGACCTGCCCGCCGGGGCCGTGCGTCTGGCTGTTGAGCCCCATGGCGTTGGCGATGCGGAACCCGTCGCTGATCGACACCGCGCCGCCCAGCGCGAGCGCGCTGTACCAGCCCATCGAATTGCCGAGCGCCGCAACGATGTCGAACCTGTCGCGGTCGATGCTCAGGTAATCGAGCGCGGTAGCGGTGTAGATCAGCGGCGCCGCGACGTCGCCGCGCATGTGCGTTGCCACGCTGAAGCGATCGGCGCCGTCGAGTTCGCTCACCGTCGGCTGCCCGCGCATCCGGCGCTGCGCGTCGAAATCGGCGATCAGATCGGCAAATCGCGCGCCATGCAGCCGCGCGATGCTGCCCAGCTCGCCCTTGCCATAAGTGCCGCGGCCGGGCGCGACGACGATCGCGGTTTTGCGGGCGCTCATGCCAGGAGCTCCCTTGCCGCGGCAATGATGCCCTCGCGGCTCGGCAGGGTCAGCGTTGCCGCCCTGCCCAGCGGGATGAAGCTGTCGTCGGCGGCGATGCGCGCGATTTTTTTGTCCGGCGTCTGTTCAACGAACAATGCCATCAGCGCCTCGCTCTGCGAACCGGTGATGCGGCATTCGTCGACGATCAGGATGCGCTTCGCACCGCCGACCGCGGCGACCAGCTTGTCGGTATCGACGGGTCCCAGCCAGCGCAGGTCGATCACGCGCGCCTTGACGCCATCTTCGGCGAGCAGTTTTTCGGCCTGCCGCGAGAGATAATATCCGTTGCCGTAGGTTACGATCGCGAGGTCGGTGCCGTCGCCATGGACGCCGACATCGCCGAACCGGATCGGCGTGCCTTCGCCGGGCGCCTCATAGATGCTGGTCCACAGCCCATCGCCCTCTTCATGCAGGTCGCGCGTCATATAGAGCGCGATCGGTTCGACGAACACGACGACGCGCTGCTCCTCGCGCGCCAGCCGCACGCATTCGCGCAACATTTGCACCGCGTCGCGCCCGTTCGACGGCACCGCCAGGATGATGCCCGGAATGTCGCGGAACACGGCGAGGCTGTTGTCGTTGTGGAAATGGCCGCCAAAGCCCTTTTGATAGCCCAGCCCCGCGATGCGGATCACCATCGGGTTGGTGTACTGTCCGTTCGAGAAGAAGCTCAGGGTCGCCGCCTCGCCGCGAATCTGGTCCTCGGCATTGTGGACATAGGCGAGGAACTGGATTTCGGGCATCGGGACAAAGCCGTTGTGCGCCATGCCGATCGCGAGCCCCAGGATCGCCTGTTCGTCGAGCAGCGTGTTGATGACGCGCGCCGATCCGAAGCGCTGGTGCAGCTTGGCGGTGACATTATAGACGCCGCCCTTCGGTCCGACATCCTCGCCCGCGACGACGATCTCTCGATGTGCGAGCATCAGGTCGGCGAGCGCCCAGCTCAAAAGCCGCGCCATGTGCATCGGCTTGTCCATCTGGCCCCAGTCGTTGCCGAACATCGCCTTGCGCTCGTCGTCTGACGGGCTGTTGGCGCGCGCGATCGCACGTTTCGGCGGGATCAGGCTCGCCATCACCGCCGCCGCGGTGGTGATCTTGGGCCGCCGGATCGCCGCCTCGGCCTGCCGTGCCAGCGTCGCGCCGATCTCCTGATAGGCATCGGCGACGTCCGCCGCGCTCATCCACCCCTGTTCGATCATCAGCGCGGCGCCCTTCAGCAGCGGATCGCGCGCCTCGTCGGCTTCGATCAGCGCCTTGGGAAGATAGGCGCCCTGCACGTCCGATCCGGCATGACCGTACAGCCGCACCGTGGCCATGTGCAGGAAAACGGGCCGCCGCGTGCGGCGTGCATAATCGGCCGCCTCCTTCGCGCCCTTGTACGCCGCGGCCAGGTCCGTGCCGTCGCACTGGATATAGTGCAGCCCGGCGCGATGGCGGAACTGCGCCTCGATCCATCCCGCCGGCGTGCGCGTCGAAATGCCGATGCCATTGTCCTCGCACAGAAAGACCAGCGGCATGGGAGACCCTTGGTAGGCTGCCCAACCCGCGGTGTTGAACGCCCCCTGTGCGGTCGAATGGTTCGCCGACGCATCGCCGAAGCTCGCGAGCACGACCGCGTCGTCGGGAAGCGGCAGTCCGGTCATGCCAAGGCGGCGCGCGATGCCGATCGAAAAGGCGGCGCCCACCGCCTTGGGCAGGTGCGAGGCGATCGTCGAGGTCTGTGGCGGGATAGCGAGCGGCTTCGACCCGATGACCTTGTGCCGGCCGCCCGAAATCGGGTCTTCGCTCGACGCCGCAAAGCTCAAGAGCATGTCCCACGTCGGCGTCTGTCCCGGCACCTGCCGCGCGCGGTGAAGCTGAAAGGCGTTCGAACGATAGTGGAGAAACGCCATGTCGGTGGCGCGCAGCGCCGCGGCGACCGCGGCATTGCCTTCGTGCCCCGACGAGCCGATCGTATAGAATCCTTCGCCGCGCGCCTGCAGGTGGCGCGACAGCCGGTCCATCTGGCGGCTGGTGAGTTGCGACAGGAAAATATCGGTGGCCTCGCTGCGCGACAGGCCGATCGCGCCGGGGTCGGGCGCGTCGGCGCGGCCGGGCAATCGCCCTTCGGCCAGCGCGCCAAGGAATTTTTCATGTACCGCCTCAGCCGCGTCCACCTGTCTCTCCTGTCGCCCGGCCGCTGGTTGCCATTGCAACGACCCGGCCGATTTTGCCGCGCGCTAGAACGGGGCGGTCCGGCGCGCAAGCATCTCTTGCCTTGCTGCGCACGCTCGCGCTACCACGTTCGGCGATGAGCGAGCGGGGCGAGATCGACATATCAACATGATATCCATGTGGATCGCCCAGACGTCGGCCGTGGCCGGCACGCCCGGCGCCGCGGCGGAGGGCGGCTGGCTGCTCGATCCCGAGCTGGTCGACCCCGCCTTCAGCCAGACGGTTGCGGGGGGCGAGATCCAGACGGCGTTTCCGCCGCCACCCCCGCCGCCCGCGCCGCCGCCCGAATGGCTGACGTCGTTGTTCGACGCGATCGGCCGCTTTTTCGACTGGAGCACCCCCGCGGCGAAACCGCTGATGTGGATCGCGGTCGCGGTCGTGGCGCTGTTCCTCCTCTATCATTTCGTTCCCGCCTTTGCGCGCCGCGTCGACGAATGGCGTTTCCGTCGTCGCCGGGCCGACGCCGACGGCGAGGACATGGCCGCAGCGGCCGAGGCGGGCGCGGCGCGCGCGCTGCTGGCCGAGGCCGACGCGCTCGCCGCTGCGGGCCGCTTTGCCGAGGCGGTGCATCTTCTCCTCTATCGCAGCGTCGAGGATATCGAGGGGCGCCGCCCCGGCCTCGTCAAACCCGCGATGACCTCGCGCGACCTCGCCGCCGCGCGCGACCTGCCGCCGGTGGCGCGCGGTGCATTCAGCCGCATCGCGCGCGCGGTCGAAATCAGCCTGTTCGGCGGTCGCGCGATCGACGCGGGCGCGTGGGACGAGTGCCGCGCCGCCTATGCCGATCTCACCATCGCCAGAAATTGGGCGCGCGCATGACCGATGCCGCCGCCGACCATGGCTTCAACCCGCGCTTGATCGCGGCGGTCGTCGCGATCGGCGTCGTCGCCTTCATCGCGCTCTGGGCGCTGATCGCGCTGGGGCCGCAGCTCGGCAGCGGCAACGACGGCGGCGGCCATGCGCTGTCGAAGGCGGCGCCGGGCTATGCCGGGATCGTCGATCTGGCCGAGCGCGCGGGCGCCGAGGTCGAACTGCGGCGGCAGGTCGAACCGGGCCACGATTACGAGCATGACCCGCTCGTCATCCTGACCCCGACGATGCGCACGCCGACACAGGACATGCGCGATCTTCTGGCGGCGCAGGGCGATGCGCCCGTGCTCGTCATCCTCCCCAAATGGGCCGCGGCCCGCGCGGGCGCGAAGGCGCCGAAGCCCGGCTGGGTCGGCAGCGGTATGGCGCTGCCGCCGCCCGCGCGGCTGCTGCCCGAGGACGTCTTCGGCACCGTCAAGATCGGCCGCGCGCGCTGGGGCAATAACGATGCGCGCGGGCGCATCGGCGCGCGCGCCGTCCGCCTGATCGAACCCGGCCAGCTTCATACGGTGCGCGGCGCCGGCCTCGATCCGCTGCTCGTCGCGTCGGACGGATCGGCACTCGTCGCGCGTCTGCGCGAGCGCAATCTTTACATTCTCGCCGACCCCGACCTCGTCAACAATCTAGCCTTTGCGAGCGGCGCCAGAGCCGCCGCCGCGGCAAACCTGCTCGACGCGATCGCCGAGGATGCCGGGGCCGACGGCCTCGCCTTCGACCTGACGCTCAATGGTTTCGGCGCGCAGCGCTCGCTGCTGCGCTTCGCGTTCGTCCCGCCCTTCATCGGCATCACCCTCTGCCTGATCGCCGCCGGGCTGTTCGCGCTGTGGCAGGCGTGGGCGCGCTTTGGCCCGGCACTCAAACCCGGCCGCGCGATCCCGGTGTCGAAGGCGGCGCTGATTGCGAACAGCGCCGACCTCATCAAACAGGCGCGCCGCGAACTCGACGGCGCCGCTGCCTATGTGAAGAGCCAGCGCAGCGCGATCGCGCGGCGGCTGCACGCGCCACCGGGCCTCGACGACGAAGCGACCGACGCCTGGATCGACCGGCACCAGCGCGGCGGCGAGCCATTTTCCGCGCTCGCGCGGCGTCTGCCGCGCGCGCGCAGCACCCATGAGTTTCTTGCAGACGCGCAGGCGCTGCACGCCATCAGGAAGGATCTACTCCGTGACAGCTGACATCCAGGGCGTTCAGGCGCTCGGCGCCGCGATCGAGGGCGAGGTCGCCAAGGCCGTGTTCGGGCAGGGGCCGCTCACCCGCATGGTGACGATCGCGCTGCTCGCGGGCGGCCATGTCCTGCTCGAAGGGCCGCCGGGCACCGCCAAGACCTTGCTCGCGCAGGCCTTCGCGCGCGCGAGCGGCCTCGATTTCGGGCGCATCCAGTTTACCCCCGATTTGATGCCCGGCGACATTTTGGGGTCGAACCTCTTCAACTTCCAGACGTCGAGCTTCACGCTCACCAAGGGTCCGATCTTCGCCGAATTGCTGCTCGCCGACGAAATCAACCGCACCCCGCCCAAGACGCAGGCCGCGCTGCTCGAGGCGATGCAGGAACGGCGGGTGACCATCAATGGCGAGCCGCATGTGATGAGCCCGCGCTTCACCGTGCTCGCGACGCAGAACCCCATCGAACAGCAGGGCGTCTATCCGCTGCCCGAAGCGCAGCTCGACCGCTTCCTGTTCAAGCTTGTCGTCGATTATCCCGCGGCGGACGAGGAACGGCGGATCGTCGCCGACCATGGCGGCCGCTTCAACAGCCCCGCGGTCGGCGATTTCGGGGTCACGCAGGTCGCCGATGCCGCGGCGATCGGCGCGGCGATCGACGTCATAGCGACCGTCCGGCTCGCCGAAGAAATTGTCGATTATATCGTCCGCCTTGTCCGCGCGACTCGCGAAAGCGCCGACCTCGAATGCGGCGCGTCCCCACGCGCCGCGACCCTGCTCGCGCGCGCGGCGTGCGCGGCGGCGGCGCTCGACGGGCGCGACTATGTGATCCCCGACGACGTCCAGCGCCTCGCCGCCGGGGTGCTGCGCCACCGCGTCATCCTGTCGGCGGCCGCCGAGATCGAGGGGCGCAGCGTCGAACAGGTCGTCGCCGCGCTGCTCGAACGCGAGGCTGTGCCACGGTGATCTACCCCACCCGCCGCGCCATCTATCTGCTGCTCGCGGGTGCGCCGCTGGCGCTGGTGCTCGGACTGGTCCGGCCCGAGCTGTGGCTGGTCGCGCCCGGCTGGATCGGGGCGATCCTCGCCTGCCTGATCCTCGACACGCTGTCGGGGGCCAATCCGCGCCACCTGACGCTCGACGCGCGCTATCCGGCGCAGGTCGGCGTCGGCGACCCCTTCGACCTGTCGCTCGCCGCGCGTGGCCGCACCCTGCCGCCGCGCGCCGGGATCGCGCTGTCGCTCGACGAGCGGCTGGCCGTGGGCGGACGGCTGGCGGGTGAGATGCGCCGCACCGAGGGCGCGCTCGTCGGCACGCTGTCGCTCGCCGCGACGCGGCGCGGGCAGGCGGAGGTCACGGCGCTGTGGGTGCGCTGGGCGGGGCCGCTCGGGCTGGTGTGGAAACAGCGCCGGTTCACGATGGGCGGCGCGATCACCGTCGTGCCCAGCCTGCGCGCGGTGACCGACGCGGGGCGCCGTCTCTTCCAGCGGAACAACTGGTTCGGGCTCCGCCAGCAGCGCTTCCGCGGTGAAGGCAGCGAGTTCGAGGCGCTCGCCGAATATCAGCCGGGGATGGATCGCCGCGCGATCGACTGGAACGCCTCGGCGCGCCACGTCAAGCTGCTCGCCAAGGAATATCGTGTCGAGCGCGACAATCGCGTCATACTCGCGATCGATGCGGGGCGCACGATGGCCGAACCCGTCGGCGGGATGCCGCGCGTCGACCGGGCCGTGTCGGCGGCGCTGCTCCTCGCCTATGTCGGCCTGAAACTCAATGACCGGATCAGCCTCTTTTCCTTCGCCGCCAGACCGCAGGCGCTGACCCCCGCCTATCTGCACGTGCAGGATTTCCCGGCGTTGCAGCGCGCGGCGAGCCGCGTCGACTATGCGCCGGTCGAAAGCAATTTCACGCTCGCGCTCACCACCTTGAGCGCGCAGCTCAACCGCCGCTCGCTGATTATCCTCTTCACCGAATTTGCCGACGCGACGAGCGCCGACCTGATGATTCGTGCGGCGGGGCGGCTGGCGAAAAAGCACCGGCTGCTCTTCGTCGTCATGCGCGACGAAGAGGTCGAGGCGGAGGAGCGGCGCCATCCCGAAAGCGCCGCCGACGTCACGCGCGCAAACGTCGCGGCGGCGATGCTCGCCGATCGCCAGCTGGTGATTGCGCGGCTCCGGCGGCTCGGCGCCGACGTGATCGAGGTGCCCGCCGATGACATGGCGGCGCGCGCGGTCGAGGCCTATCTGGGCATCAAGCGGCAGGGCAGCCTGTGATCCCGCCGCCGCCCGCCATGCCGCGCGCGCTTGATGCGCCGAGTTTTTCGACGAGCCGCTTTCGCGCCGAGCGCGAGGGTGACTGGATCGCCTTCGACCGGCTGCTGACCCGATTGGAAAAAAAGGGTGCGAAAGGGCTGTCGAGCGAGGAACTGCTGCAACTGCCGGTCCTCTATCGCGCGACCCTGTCGTCGCTGTCGATCGCGCGCGCGACCAGCCTCGACAAGGCGCTGCTCGATCATCTCGAGGCGCTGTCGATCCGCGGCTATTTCCTCGTCTATGGCGTGCGCGAGAGCCGCTGGAGCCGCTTGCGCCGCTTCTTCCTCTACGACTGGCCGGCGGCGGTGCGGGCGGTGTGGAAGGAAACGGTGGTCATCGCGCTGATCATCCTGCTCGGCGCCCTGACCAGCTATTCGCTCGTGTCGAGCAACCCCGAATGGTACTATAATTTCGTCGACGAAGGCATGGCATCGGGGCGCGACCCGCGCGCCAGCGCCGAATATCTGCAATCGACGCTCGGCCAAGGCGAGGCGGCGGCGGGCAAGGGCGAAAGCGGCCTTCATATCTTCGCGACCTATTTGTTCACCCACAACAGCCGTGTGTCGATCCTCTCCTTCGCGCTCGGCTTCGCCTTTGGCGTGCCGACGATGATGCTGGAGTTCTACCAGGGCATCGGGCTCGGCGCGATGATGGCGGTCTTTTCGGCCAAGGGGCTGGGGGTTGATTTCGGCGGCTGGCTGTTCATCCATGGCACGACCGAATTATTCGCGGCGGCGCTGGCGGGCGCGGCGGGACTGCGCATCGGTGCCGCGGTCGTCTTTCCCGGCGCGCGCGGGCGGCTGGAGGCGGCGGCCGCGGCGGGGCGCACCGCGGGCAAGGTGATGATCGGCGTCATTCTGATGCTGCTCGCCGCGGGCCTGCTCGAAGGCTTTGGGCGCCAGCTCATCACCGACACGATGCTGCGCTATGCGATCGGAACGCTGATGCTGCTGCTCTGGCTGGCCTATTATTATATCCCGCGGCGCGGGGACGCGGCGTGACCGCGGCTGCCAACGCCAAGGCACGCGCCGCGAGGGCCAAAAAGGTCCGCCAGTTCGTGACGCCCGAGGGCGTCGACCTCGAACTGCGCATCGCCGGCGCGGGATTGCGGTTCGGCGCGCTGCTCGTCGACCTGCTCCTGATCCTCGCGGCGCTCATCCTTTTCTCGCTCTTCATGCTGTGGGTCGGTATCGCGTCGCAGTCGGACGTCACCGTCGCCGTGTGGATGCTCGGCGCCTTCGTGTTGCGCAATTTCTGGTTTATCGGCTTTGAGCTGGGATCGCGCGCCGCGACGCCGGGCAAGCGTCTGATGGGCATCCGCGTCGTCGCGCGCGACGGCGGGCGGCTGACCGCCGACGCGGTGGTCGCACGCAATTTGATCCGCGAGCTCGAACTGTTCCTGCCACTGATGATGCTCGGCGCCGGCGCGGCGGAGGACATGGTGTCGGGCTGGGTCATGCTCGCGGGCCTGCTCTGGTCGCTGACGCTCAGCCTGTTCCTGCTGTTCAACCGCGACCGGATGCGGATGGGCGACCTGATCGCGGGGACGTGGGTGGTGATGGCCGAGCGCGCGAAGCTCGCCGCCGACATCGCGGGCGATGCCGCGGGCGAGGCGATGGTCTTCACCGACGCCGAGCTTTCGGTCTATGGCATTTTCGAGCTTCAGGAACTCGAGCGCGTGCTGCGCCACCGCGATGCGCGCGCGATGCGCGAGGTCGCCGACGCCATCCGCGCCAAGATCGGCCGTCCGGTCGCCGAAGAGGATGACGTCTTCCTGCTTTCCTACTACCGGCAACTGAAGGCACGGCTCGAACGCGGCCTGCTGTTCGGAAAGAGGCGAGAGGATAAATATGCCAGCGACTGACATGCCAGCGACCGACATGAGCGTGACGCAGGCGCTCCGCCGGCGGCGTTCGGTGCGCGCCTTCACCGACCGGTCGGTCGATCCCGCGCTGCTGAAAGAGATTTTCGCGGCGGCGCAGCGCGCCCCCTCGGGCGGCAATCTTCAGCCGTGGCAGGCGACGGTGCTCACCGGCGAAGCGTGGCAGGCGGTCAGGCAAGCCGTCGCCGCGCGGATCGCGATGGGGCGCGCGGGGCAGGAGCCCGAATATGACATCTATCCCCCGGCGCTCACCGCGCCGTGGACCGACCGCCGCTTTGGTGTCGGCGAGGCGCTCTATGCCTCGCTCGGCATCCCGCGCGAGGACAAAAGAGGGCGACTCGCTCAGTTCATGGACAATTACCGGGGTTTCGGCGCACCGGTGATGCTTTTCCTCCATTGCTCGCGCATCATGGGGCCACCGCAATGGGCCGACATGGGCATGTGGCTGCAATCGGTGATGCTGATGCTCGTCGAACAGGGCCTCGCCAGCTGCCCGCAGGAATGCTGGGCGATGTATGGCGCGACCGTGCGGCGCACGATCGGGCTGGGCGACGACCAGATTTTGTTCACCGGGCTGGCGATCGGCTATGCCGACGAGGATGCGGCGGTGAACCAGTGGCCGGTGCCGCGCGCGCCGATCGACGAAGCGATTGACTGGAAAGGATTTGGGACATGAGCAGGTCGGGGTTACGCCATGCGACGGTCGCGGCGGGCGCGCTGGTGCTCGCGGGCTGCGCGGCCATCCCGCAGCCCGCAGCACCGCCCCCCGCGCCGGGGCCCGCCGCGCCCGCGCCGACACCCGCGCCGCTGCCGACCCCGACGCCGGGATGGGAGGACCGCGCGGTCGATCGTGGCGCGTGGCGTTATGACGCCGCCAGCCGCACTGCCGCCTTCGTGCCGGCGGCGCGCGCCAGCCCGCTCCTGACGATGGCGTGCAGCGGCGACGGCATCCGCCTGACCTCCACGCTCGACGGCGCGGTCAGCCTGCGCACCAGCGCGGGCACCGACCAGCTCCGCTTCGAGCGCGGTAGCGCGACGCTGCCCAGCCGCGACCCGCGCCTCGACCGCATCGCCTTCAGCCGTGGCCGCTTCGCGCTCGAAACGCCGGGCGGCGGCGCGCTGACCCTGCCGGTACAGGCGGAAATCGGGCGGGTGATCGAGGATTGTCGGGGGTAGTTGCGCGCGATTGCGGTTTTGGGGTGGTGATCTGCCGTTGATGATCCTCCCCATCGACTTGCGATGGGGAGGATCTTATTATGTCCGCAATCGGCCAAACTCACCATAACGGCGCCCCACCGCTCCGCGTTAGCCCCCCAGCTGCACCGTTCCGCCGCGAATCCAGCCCCAGCGGCACGGCCCCTGATATTCGCGGGCATTCGGCACCGACCTGCCGACGCCGCACATGTCGGGATCGGTGCCGGGCGCGGCAAAGACGATGCCGAACCAGGCGTCATTCTCCGCCGCTTCGCACAGCGACACGCGCGCGCCGCCGGCCAGCTTCGCCTTCACCGCGCGCGTCTCGTTCGGCGCCCAATAGACGTCGGTGCCGCCGTCCTTGACCCGGCTGATGCTCGAACAGGCGGGCAGGCTTGGCCCCTCGGTGCCGATCATCACCGCGCGCGTCGCGAGCGGTTCGCCCGCGACCTCGGGGGCGTTGTCGGGCGGCGGCGCGGGCTGGTTGCACGCGGCAAGCGACACGGCGAGCAGGACGGCGGCGGGGACAACGAGGACATGTTTCATGGCCATGAAACTAGCGGTCGCCGCGCGGGGGTGCAACGCCCGTCGCGCGAAGGCCGAGAGCGGCATTTTCGCTTGGGTTTTATGCGCGCCGACCCTATATAATCGACATGACAGACACCCCCGAGAACAGCGCGCCCGAAGGCGCCGCAAAACAGCCCAACGCCAACGCCTATGGCGCCGATTCGATCAAGGTATTGAAGGGGCTCGATGCCGTGCGCAAACGGCCGGGCATGTATATCGGCGACACCGACGACGGGTCGGGGCTGCATCATATGGTGTTCGAGGTCAGCGACAATGCGATCGACGAGGCGCTTGCCGGTCATTGCGACCTCATACTCATCACATTGAACAGCGACGGGTCGGTCAGCGTCGAGGATAATGGCCGCGGCATCCCCACCGACATCCACGCCGAAGAGGGCGTGTCGGCCGCCGAAGTCATCATGACCCAGCTCCACGCGGGCGGGAAGTTCGAGAATACCAGCGACGACAATGCCTACAAGGTGTCGGGCGGCCTCCACGGCGTCGGCGTCAGCGTCGTCAACGCCCTGTCCGAATGGCTCGAACTCACCATCTGGCGCGACGGGCAGGAACATTGGATGCGGTTCGAGCATGGCGACGCCGTCGCCCCGCTCCGCGTCAACGGCCCCGCCCCGGCGGGCAAAAAGGGCACGCGCGTCACCTTCCAGGCGTCGACCGACACGTTCAAGAATGTCACCGAGTTCGATTTCGAAAAGCTCGAGCATCGCTACCGCGAGCTGGCGTTCCTCAATTCTGGGGTGCGGATCAAGCTCGTCGACGCGCGCCACGCCGAACATGTCAGCCACGACCTCTTCTATGAGGGCGGCATCGCGGCGTTCGTCAAATATCTCGACCGCAACAAGACCCCGCTGCTCCCCGATCCGATCGCGATCAGCAGCGAGCGCGACGGCATCGGCATCGACGTCGCATTGGAATGGAACGACAGCTATTATGAAAATGTCCTCTGCTTCACGAACAATATCCCGCAGCGCGACGGCGGCACGCACCTCGCCGCCTTCCGCGCCGCGCTGACGCGCACCTTGAACGGCTATGGCGAAAAGTCGGGACTGCTGAAGAAGGAGAAGGTGTCGCTCACCGGCGAGGATATGCGCGAAGGGCTGACCGCGATCGTCTCGGTCAAGCTGCCCGACCCCAAGTTCAGCTCGCAGACCAAGGACAAGCTCGTCTCCTCCGAAGTCCGCCAGCCGCTCGAAAGCCTGATGGCCGACCGGATGACCGAATGGCTCGAGGAAAATCCTGCCTATGCGAAGGCGGTGATCCAGAAGGTCGTCGATGCCGCCGCGGCGCGCGAGGCCGCGAAAAAGGCGCGCGAGCTCACCCGGCGCAAGGGCGCGATGGACATCGCCTCGCTCCCCGGCAAGCTCGCCGACTGCCAGGAACGCGACCCCGCGAAATGCGAGCTTTTCCTTGTCGAGGGTGACTCGGCAGGCGGCAGTGCGAAGCAGGGCCGCGACCGGCATGTGCAGGCGATCCTGCCCTTGAAGGGCAAGATCCTGAACGTCGAGCGCGCGCGTTTCGACCGCATCATTTCGTCGAAGGAGGTCGGTACGCTGATCCAGGCGCTCGGCACCGGCATCCGCGACGAGTTCAACATTGAAAAACTGCGCTATCACAAGATTGTGATCATGACCGACGCCGACGTCGACGGCGCGCATATCCGCACGCTTCTGCTCACCTTCTTCTACCGCCAGATGCCCGAAATCATCGAGAAGGGGCATCTCTACATCGCGCAGCCGCCGCTCTATAAGGTCGCGAAGGGGCGGAGCGAGGTTTACCTGAAAGACGACAGCGCGCTCGAAAACTACCTCGTCGACGGCGGGATCGATGCGCTGATGCTCGAAACCACCGGCGGCGCGCGGTCGGGCGCCGATTTGCGCGGACTGATCGAACATGGGCGCCGTTTGCGCGCGCTGATGCGCTATGTCCCGCGCGGCCATAATTATGGGCTGGTCGAGGCGCTGGCGCTGAACGGCGCCCTCGATCCGGCGCTCGACAGCGCGGGCCGCACCGCCGCCGCGGTCCGCGCCGCCGAATGGCTCAACGCCGCCGAGCGCGCGCTGACCGGCGGCGCCGAGGCGAAATGGACGATCACGGCCGCGGGCGGCGGCTACACGCTCGAAAAGCGCTGGCGCGGGGTCAGCGACCATCATGCGATCGACGCGGCCTTCCTCGCGAGCCAGGAGGCGCGTCGGCTGCACACGCTTGCCGCGGAACAGGCCGAAACCTATGCGCACCCGGCGCGGCTGGTAAAGGGCAGCAGCGCCGCGGCGCTCGCCGCCGACGCCGCCGCGCTCGCCGCGACCGAGGCAGCCGAGGACGATGCCGAAGCGAGCGACGGCGACCTGCCCGCCGCGACCGCCCGCAAGGTCACGCCGATCACGCGTCCGTCCGAACTGCTCGAGGCGATCTTCGCGCACAGCCGCAAGGGCCTCGCGATCAGCCGCTACAAGGGGCTGGGCGAGATGAATGCCGAACAGCTTTGGGAAACGACGCTCGATCCCTCGAACCGTTCGCTGCTGCGCGTCGAGGCCGAACAGGCCGACATTGCGCACGAAATCTTCGAACGATTGATGGGCGACGAGGTCGAACCGCGCCGCGATTTCATCCAGACCAACGCGCTGTCGGTGGCGAATCTCGACGTCTGAACGCACATCCGGCCGCAAATAGGGTTCGATTGGACGCGCGGCGGCTTGCCTCGGCACGCCGCCGCTGCTTTGGGCGCTTCCTCTGACAAGAGGATGTGTCATGCGGGCCTTTTCAGCCATGCTGCTTCCGCTTCTGCTGACGGCGTCAGCCGCGGCGCAGGAAGTCCCGATCGTCGATGAGGCGCTTGCCGAGATCGTACCGGAAACCGAGATCGTCGGCGGCGTCGCAAGCTATTATGGCAATGAACTTGCGGGCAACCGCACCGCGAGCGGCGAACGCTTCGATCCCGGCCAGCTCACCGCGGCGCACCGCACCTTGCCCTTCGGCTCGATGGTGCGCGTCACCAATGTCGCCACCGGCGACAGCGTCGTCGTGCGGATCAACGACCGCGGACCCTTTGCCCATGGCCGGGTGATCGACGTCAGCCACGCCGCCGCGCGCGAAATCGGTCTGCACCGCAGCGGCACCGCGCGCGTGAAACTGGCGCTGCTCGCCGACGATTGAGCAGGGAGGTTGCTCCATTGACCGGTTTCGGTCGCCGCTTTCACCGTCACCCCGGACCTGATCCGGGGTTCATGACTTCAGCGCCGCAGTGAATCGCGGATCAAGTCCGCGATGACGACGCTGGACAAATAGACGTCGGTTCCCCACCCCAAAGCCGCCTGACCTATTGATACTCGACCGTCACCGGAATGCGGCCGCGATAATCGCCGTCGTCGAGCGCCGCGACCTGCAAACGGCCGCCAAAGCGGAATTGCAGGCGGCCATCGGCGCCGAGCCGCGGCGCCGCCGACAGGTCGGTCACCAGCCCGGTAACGCGCGCGGTGCGGCCGTGGCCGCTGGTCAGGTCGACGCTGGCGGGCAGGATCACGCGCACTTCGGCGCCTGGCTCGCCGCGCACCGTCACGGTGCCCGACAGCGCAAAGCCGCCGAGGTCGACGAGGTCGCCGCGCAGCCGCCGCGCGCCGGAGGCGGGATCGATCTCGACCTCGCCACCCATCGCGCCGACTGCGATCCGGCCCATGTCGAGCCGCGTTTCGACGTCGATGCGCAGCGGCGTTTCGGCCTTGCGCCCCTGACCCGCCGCCGCATCCTGCGCGCAGAGCAGACATTGCGCGGCGGCCGGCGGCGCGCCGAAAAAGAGGGCTGCGAGCAGGAAAAGACACCGTTTCACGCGGCTTTCATGCGTCAAACAGGGTTAATTCGGCGTAAAGCCGTTGCGCCGATTGCCCCCTTGTTGCCGCGCCGCACCGCTCCGATATGAAGGCGAAGAAGCGCGACGCGCCCGCTGGAGACCGCCGATGACCGACCCGAAAACCGACAAGCCGCTCGACCCCATGGCCCATCATGTGCTGCGCGAGGGCGGCACCGAACGCGCCTTCACCGGCAAATATACCGACCATAAGGGCGATGGCATCTATCGCTGCGCGGGTTGCGGCGCGCCGCTGTTCGACAGCCGCACCAAATATGACAGCGGGTCGGGCTGGCCAAGCTATACGGCGCCTGCAAACGAAGCGGCGGTGACCGAACATCGCGACGCGAGCCACGGGATGATCCGCACCGAAGTGCGCTGCGCGACGTGCGAGGGCCACCTCGGCCATGTGTTCCCCGACGGCCCCGGACCGACCGGCCTGCGCTATTGCATCAACAGCGCGGCGCTTGACTTCGCCGACCGCGCGCCGGATGAGGCGTCAACCGGCGAGGGCTGAACCCTTCGCGGACTGACGCATCAGGGGCGCAGTGAGAGAAGGAATACGGGCTTTGCGCCGCGAGAGACAGCAAGCTTCGTCGAATAAATCGTCATCGCCCGGTAAAGGCAGCGGCTCGCCCCGCGGTGCGCCGTCACGCCTGCGCCTGTGGCTGCGCCGCATCTTTCGCTGGGGGCTGGGGCTCGCCGTCGTCGGCCTCGTCGCGCTGGGCGTCGCGGTCGGCATCGCCGTGCAGCGAATGCCGAGTTTCGAGGAGCTCAAGAAATCGCCCGCGGGGCAGACGATCCGCGTCCGCGCCGCCGACGGCACCGTCTTTCTGTCACTGGGCCCCAATTACGGCCGCTGGCTGTCGCTCGGCGAAACGCCGCAGGTGATGCAGGATGCGATGGTCGCGGTCGAGGATCGCCGCTTTCGCTATCATCCCGGCCTCGATCCGGTCGGCATGGCGCGCGCCGCGGTCTTTGCCGTCGAGAATTACGGCACCGGGCGGCGGATGCAGGGCGCCTCGACGATCACGCAGCAGCTGGCGCGCAATATCTTCCTGTCGAACAGCTATACCTGGGCGCGCAAGGCGCGCGAGATGATCCTCGCGCTCGCGCTCGAATGGAAATTCTCGAAAGACCAGATCCTCGAACTCTATCTGAACAAGGTCTATTTCGGCGGCGGCAGCTATGGCATCGACGCCGCGTCGAACAGCTTTTTCGGTCATAGCGCGACCGAAATGTCGCTGTCGGAAGCCGCGGTGATCGCCGGGCTCGTCAAGGCGCCGTCGCGCTATTCGCCGACCGCCGATGCCCAGGCCGCGCTCGGCCGCGCCGACGTCGTGCTCGACGTCATGGTCGATGCGGGGGTCATCACCCACGCGCAGGCCGAAGCAGCGGAACCCGCGAATGTTCAGCTTGCCAAGGAAACGGGGCAGAACAGCGCGCGTTACTTCACCGACTGGGCGTTGCCGCAGCTCGACATGCTGATCGACGAAGGCAGCGAGGCGCTCGACGTCTACACGACGATCGACCTCAACATGCAGCGCGCCGCGACGGCATCGATCCAGGCGAACACGCCGCCGGGCGTGCAGGGCGCGCTCGTGTCGCTCGACCGCGACGGCGCGGTGCGCGCGATGGTCGGCGGCCGCGACTATGTGACCTCCAACTATAATCGCGCGACGCAGGCGCTGCGCCAGCCGGGATCGGCGTGGAAGCTGTTCGTCTATATGGCCGCGCTCGAGGCGGGCTATAAGGTCGACGATCCCGTGGTCGACGAGCCGGTGACGATCAACGGCTGGAGCCCGCGAAACTCGTCGGGCCGCTTTGCGGGCACGATGGATTTGCGCAGCGCCTTTGCCTATTCGGTCAACACCGTCGCGGCCAAGCTGGGCGATGAAATCGGCTTTTCGGCGGTTGCCAACATGGCACGCCGTTTCGGCATCACCACGCCCGTCAACACGCACCCGTCGATGGTGCTGGGAAGCGCCGAGGTGCGCGTGATCGACATGACCGCCGCCTTTGCCGCGGTGGCGCGCGGGGGCGTGTCGGTGCAGCCCTATGGCATCACCAGGGTGACGACCGCGAGCGGCGAGCTGCTCTATCAGCGGCCTGCCGAGCGCGGCAGCACGCTGGTCGATCCCTGGGTGGCGGCCGGGATCACCGACCTGCTCCAGACCGCGGTCAACACCGGCACCGGGCGCGCGGCGCAGATCGGCCGTCCGGTCGCGGGCAAGACAGGGACGACGTCGAGCAACAAGGACGGGTGGTTCCTCGGCTTTTCGAGCGGCCTTACGACGGGCGTGTGGATGGGCCGCGACGATGCGAAACCCGTCGGCGGGTTGCAGGGCGGCCGCGCGCCGGCCAAGGCCTTCGCCGACTATATGCGCGTCGCGGTTGCGCGGCGCCCGGTCGAGCAATTCGATACCGAGGTCGTGCTGCCCGAATGGCAGTTGGAGGACGAGGGCGAGGCCTATCTGGGCGAGCCGGGCGAGGAAGGCATGCTCGTCGACGAAAATGGCATGCCGATCGAACTGCCCTATGACAGCCGCCCGCCCGACAGTTTCGGCACGCCGCCCGCGGTCGAAGCTCCGGTGCTCGACCAGCAATGGATCGAGGAGCAGACGGGGCGCCGCCCGCCCGCAAACGGGGGCGGCGGCCAGCCCAAGGTGATTTCGGTCCCGAAAGCGCCGCCGCCCCAGGTCCGCGTGCCGCCGCCGCGGCCCGCTCCCGTCGAACCCGCGGATTGAGCGCGCTCAGGCGGTAAAGCGATAACGGTGCAGCGCGCGCCCTTCGCGCCGCAGCCAGCCGCGCGCCGCGGCGACGTCGCCGTCGTGCAGCGTGGCGACGAGCGCATGAAAGACCGGGCTGTGATCCATATGGCGAAGATGCGCGACCTCGTGCGCCACGGTCGCGCGGCGGACATGGTCGGGCGCCATGATCAGCCGCCAGCTGTAGCGCAGGTCGCCATCGTGGGTGCAACTGCCCCAGCGGCTGCGCGGGTCGCCGACGCCGACGCGGCCGACGGCCAGTCCCGCCGCGCCCGCAATTGCGCGGCTCTCGCTTTCCATGAGCGTGAGCGCCTCGGCCTTCAGCCAGCGCTCGATGCGGCGGCCGACGCTCTCGACCGGGCCGCCGACGCCGAGCGTATCGCTGCCCAGCCGGATGGTGCGCGGCGCGCCCGGCGACCAGTCGATGCGCCGCTCGATGCCGCGAAAGGGGATGACGGCGCCGGGGCCGACCATCACCGGCCTGACCGCCTTGCCGATCTGTTCGGCGAGCCACGCCTGCTGCTCGGCGGCCCATTTGATCGCCGCGCGTTCGCTCGCGCGGCGCGGCACGGTGAGCCGCAGTTCGCCGCGCGCACCATCGAAAATCAGGCGATAGCGGCGCGACTGCGCGTGGCGGACGATGCGCACCGGCCATGCCGCATCCCCCACACGGATGCGCGGCCCGTCGGCTGCCGGATCAAATGATGCGTTCGACAAGATGATTCTCGAGCGGCCCGGCGACATCCTCGCTCACCGTCCAGCCGACGATCGATTCGCCCGCGCGGTGGACCGCGTCGCGGTCGCCGCAGACCAGATAATGCCATTCGGGCAAAGGCTCGCCCTCGGCGCGCAGGCGATAGGCGCAGCTTTGCGGCAGCCATTCGATATCGCCGACCTTTGAACGGGTCAGCGTCAGGCAGTCGGGGACGCGGCGGCGGCGATGCTTGTAATCGCCGCAGCGCGCGGTCGACAGGTCGAGCAGGCGGCACGCGACATTGGTCGGATAGATACGGCCGGTGTCCTCGTCTTCCAGCTTGTGCAGGCAGCATTTGCCACAGCCGTCGCAGAGTGCCTCCCACTGGCCTGCGTCGAGGCTGGCGAGCGGCGCTTCCCAGAAGGGGCGCTCCGATGTCGCCCCCGCCATCGCTATTTGACCCACTTGGCCAGTTCGGCGGCGACCTTGGTGGGCGCACCCTCGTCGGGATCGGTCGTCGGGTCGTCGAGCGGCAGCAGCGCGAGCGGCTTGCCGTCGGGACCCATCAGGAAGGCGAGCTGGCTGTGCGCCATCAGATAGCGGTCGGGGGCCGATCCCGGCACCTTGTTATAGGTGACGACAAAGGCTTTGGCGGCCGCGGCGATCTGTTCGGGCGTGCCGGTCAGGCCGAGCAGGCGCGGGTGATAGCGCGCGACAAAGGGTTTGAGCGCTTCGGGCGTGTCGCGCGCGGGGTCGACGGTGATGAAGAGCGGCGCGACCCTGGCGCCGCGCGCGGCATCGGTCTTTTCGAACCGGGCGAGGCCGCGCATCAGCTTTTGCAGGTCGACCGGGCAGATATCGGGGCAGAAGCTGTAGCCGAAATAGATGAGGCGATAGCGGCCGGCAAAATCGCTGTCGCGGACGGTGCGGCCATTCTGGTCGGTCAGCGTGAACGGGCCGCCGATCCGCGCGCCTTCGAGCGGCGGCCGGGCGGGCGCGGCGCTGCCGCCGCTGCCGTCGCAGCCCGCCAGCGCGGCGCCGAAAACGAGGATCAGACTTGCACGGACGATCCTTTGCCCCATATTTGCGACATTCATCATGTGGCCAGCCTTGGTCGGCTAGCACGCGAAAATCAACCATTGTCGTCGCGCGAGCGGCGGACAAATTGCCCCAGGGGTCGCCCAGATCATGTTCCGCCGCGCCGCGTTCCGCCTTGCCGCTTTCGCTCTCGTCCCGCTTGCCGCCGCGGGGCTGGTCCATGGCCCGGCGCAGGCGCAGTTCCGCGGCGGCTATGCCTTTCTGCAAGCGGTCGAGAATCGCGACGGGAACAAGGCGACCTCCGCGCTCCAGGACGATCCGACGCTGATCAACACGCGCAATGTGGACACGGGCGAGACCGCGCTGATGATCGTCACCAAGCGGCGCGACACCAGCTGGCTGCGCTTTCTGCTCGCCAAGGGCGCCGATCCGGCGATCGCCGACCGCAATGGCATGACGCCGCTGATGCATGCCGCGCTGCTCAACTATACCGACGGAGCCGACGAATTGCTCAAGCAAAAGGCGCCGGTCGACCAGGCGAACCGGCGCGGCGAGACCGCGCTGATCCTGGCGGTGCAGTCCAAAAATGGCGCGATGGTCCGCCTGCTCATGCGGCGCGGCGCCAATCCCGACAAGACCGACCATGTCGCCGGCATGTCGGCGCGCGACTATGCCAGGCGCGATGACCGGACGGGCCAGCTGCTCGCGCTGCTCGACACACAGGCCGATGCCGATGCGCCCAAGCGCGAATATGGGCCGACCTTTGGCCCCAATTAACGTTGAATGTGATTGATGGATTGACGATCACATTATGATGTGAGATATGGCTGGCATGACCATCCAGCTCATCGATCGCATCCGCGCCATCGTCGCCGACGGCACCATGTCGCGTTCGGGCCTCGCGCGCGCCGCGGGGCTTCACGCCAACAGCCTGCGCGACCTCGACTCGCCCGGCTGGAACCCGACCGCCGAAACGCTGCGCAAGCTCGAAAACTGGCTCGCCAACGGCAGCGACCTGTCGCCGATGGCGAGCCCCGAAGAGATCATCGCCGAGGCGCGCAACGGCCGCATGTTCATCCTCGTCGACGACGAGGATCGCGAAAATGAGGGCGACCTTGTCATTCCCGCGCAGATGGCCACCCCCGACGCGATCAATTTCATGGCGACGCACGGCCGCGGGCTCATCTGCCTGACGCTGACCAGGGCGCGCGTCGATGCGCTGGGCCTCGAGCTGATGAGCCGCAACAATGGCACGCGGCACGAAACGGCCTTCACCACCTCGATCGAAGCGCGCGAAGGCGTGACGACGGGCATTTCGGCGGGGGACCGGGCGCGCACGGTGGCGGTGGCGATCGATGCGAGCAAGGGGCGCGACGATATCGTCACGCCGGGGCATGTCTTTCCCCTCATCGCGCGCGACGGCGGCGTGCTCGTCCGCGCGGGCCATACCGAGGCGTCGGTCGACATCGCGCGCCTTGCCGGACTCAATCCGTCGGGGGTGATCTGCGAGATCATGAACGACGATGGCACCATGGCGCGCCTCGACGACCTCATCCCCTTCGCGCGGCGCCACGGGCTCAAGATCGGTACGATCGCCGACCTCATCGCCTATCGCAACCGCAGCGACCGGCTGGTCGAATGCGTTGCCGACGAACCGTTCGAATCGGATTATGGCGGCGAGTGGCGGCTTAAATCCTATCGCAACAAGATCGACGGCAGCGTCAATCTGGTGCTGCAAAAGGGGCCGGTCGATCCCGATGGCGTGACATTGGTGCGGATGCACCCCGTGTCGATCTTCGACGATATCATGGGGCGTCCCGGCCCCCGCAAGCGCCGCCTGCAACGGTCGATGGACGCGATCGGCGAAGCGGGTGCGGGGGTCATCGTCCTGCTCATGCGCCCGCTCCCCGGATCGGCCGACGCCGAGGCGCTGCCGCCGCCGACCGGCGGCATGGACCTGCGCACCTACGGCATCGGCGCGCAGATCCTCGCCGACCTCGGCGTTCACGCGATGGAACTGCTCACCCCCACCCACAGCAATATCGTCGGGCTCGAAGGCTATGGCCTGTCGGTCGTCGGCGAACGCCCCATTCCCGGAGAAGCCTGATGGCGCACGTCCTGATCGTCGAAGCGCGTTTCTACAGCCATTTGAACGACATGCTGCTCGATGGCGTGCGCAGCGCGCTCGATGCCGAAGGGCATAGCCATGAAACGGTGACCGTCCCCGGCGCGCTCGAAGTGCCCGCGGCGATCGCGCTCGCCGCCGATAGCGGACGCTTCGACGCCTATGTCGCGCTCGGCGTGGTGATCCGCGGCGAAACCTATCATTTCGAGGTCGTCTCGAACGAAAGCGCGCGCGGCATCATGGCATTGACACTCGACGGGCTCGCGATCGGCAACGGCATCCTCACTGTCGAGAATGAAGAACAGGCGCTTGCGCGCGCCGACAAGACGCGCAAGGATAAGGGCGGCGAGGCGGCGAAGGCCGCGCTCGCGATGCTCGCGCTCAAGGAACAATTCGGTATTGGTTGATCGTCCGCCTCCCAGCCGTTTTTCCGTCGTCGAGCGCAGCGGGCGGCTGGTGGTGATCGACCGCGAAACCGGGCAGACCCCGCCGACGGCGGCCGAACGTATGGCCGAGCACGACCGCAAGCTCGGCGTCGAGCCGATCCGCCCCGCGAAGGCGAGCGTCGCTCCCGACATGTCGGCCGCCGCGCGCGCCGAATCGGGCCTCAGCGCGCGGCCCGCCCCGATGCCGAAACCGGCGGCGCGGCCCGCCAAGGCGAACGACGGCAGAGACCGTCTGGCCGCTGCGATCGCCGAGCGCGACAGGCGGCCGTGGAATAATCCGGCGCCCGATGACCGCCCCGCGCCACAATCCGCGCCCGCGCGGATCGCGGGCCGGCCCGCGCCGCATGTGGGCGGCGCGCGCAAGACGATCGTCACCGGCAAATGGTGGGATGCAAAAGGGCCGCGCACCGTCGAACTGGGCCCCAAGGGTCAGGCCGAGCTCACCGGCGGTTTCATGTTTCTTCTCTTCGGCGTTGTCATCGCGGCGATTGTTGTGCTCTTTATCGCGCCCGTGCTGCTCTTTGTCCTTGCTTTCCTGCTCTTCCGTTTCGGCAACAGGATATTGGCGCCGATCGGTGCGAGCATCATCGACAAGGCGTTGGCGGAAAAGGGATAGGGCGGGCCGCCCCCGCCTGTGCGGGGACGACCCGTCTCCGATCAGGCCGCCTCCAGTACCGGATAATCGATGTAACCTTCGGGCCCCGGCGAATACCAGGTCTGCGGATTGTCGGCGGCCCATTCGGCGCCGGTGCGGATGCGCTCGACGAGGTCGGGATTGGCGATGAAGGGCCGCCCGAAGGCGATCGCGTCGGCGATGCCGCTGGCGATCGCTTCGTCGGCGAGCGCGGCGGTGTAGTCGCTGTTGAGGATCAGCGGGCCCCTGAACGCGGCGCGGATCGACGGCGACTGCTTGGGCACATCCGTTCTGCCGAATGTGCCGTCGGGGCCGGGCTCGCGCAACTCGAGGAAGGCGATGCCGAGCGCGTCGAGCGCCGCCGCGGCGATCGGGAACAGCCTTTCGGGCGCGCTGTCGTCGACGCCCTGCGTATCGCCATTGGGCGAGAGACGCACACCGACGCGGTCGGCGCCCCAGACCGAGATCAGCGCTTCGGTCACTTCGCGGAGCAGGCGGATGCGGTTTTCGACCGGGCCGCCATAATCATCGTCGCGCAGATTTGAATTGTCGCGCAGGAACTGGTCGATCAGATAACCGTTTGCGCCGTGCAGCTGGACGCCGTCGAAACCGGCGCGCTTCGCATTTTCGGCGGCCTTCGCATAATCGGCGATGACGCGCGGGATTTCGCCCGGTTCGAGCGGGCGCGCAACTTCATATTCGAGGCGGCCGACCGGGGTGTGCGCCTTGCCTGGCGCCCGCGTCGCCGAAGCCGAGACGGGTGGTTTGCCGTCGTTGAACACCGAATGGACGACGCGGCCCATATGCCAGAGCTGGGCAACGATGCGGCCCCCCGCCTCATGGACGGCTTCGGTCACCGGCTTCCAGCCTTCGACCTGCGCATCGGTCCACAGGCCCGGCGCATTCGGCCAGCCGAGCCCCTCCTGCGAAATCCCCGTCGCTTCCGAAATGATCAGCCCCGCCGAGGCGCGCTGGCGATAATATTCGCGCGCGAGCTCATTGGGAACGAAGCCCGGTCCCGCGCGGCCGCGCGTCAGCGGCGCCATGATGATGCGGTTCGGCGCTTCGATGGCGCCCAGCGTGATCGGCTGGAACAGCGATGCGGTCATATTTCCTCCATCTCGTCAAATGCTGCGCCGACGGCCCCCTTGGTCGCCGCGCTCGATGACGAAGCTATGGGTCACGCCGCGTCGGCACAATGGGTAAGTGGCAAAAGAAAATCTAAACGGCGGCGAAGCGTCGCGGCGTTGCCACGGCTCGGCCGTGCGGTTCCGGTTGCCGAGCGGCGCTGTGCAGCCTATCTGACGCGCATGGCCTCGATCCTTCCCGCCGACCCCACGCTCGATGAGATTCGCGCCGCGCTGGCGCCGCTGATCGCCGCGTCGGCGGCGTTCGATGGCTTCGGCCCTGCGGCGCTCGACGATGCCGCGCGCCGCACCGCAGTCGATCCCGACGTCGCGCGCCTCGCCTTCCCCGGCGGCGGGCGCGACATGGTCGATGCCTGGTTTGCCGACATCGACGCACGCATGGCCGCGAAATGGCCCGCCGACAAACTGGCCAAGCTCAAGATTCGCGAACGGATCACGACGCTCGTCGAAACGCGGCTCGACCTGCTTGCGCCGAACCGCGAATCGCTGCGCCGCGCGCTCGCGCTGCTCGCCCTGCCCGGCAACGCGCCGCACGCGGCGAAGCTTGGCTGGCGCGCGGCCGATCATATGTGGCGGCTCGCGGGTGACCGTGCGACCGATTTCAATCATTACAGCAAGCGCGTGATCCTCGGCGCCGTCTATGGGTCGACGATGGCGGTGTTCCTGAACGACGAGAGCGATGGCCATGCCGACACGCGCGCCTTCCTGTCGCGCCGGATCGACCAGGTGATGCGCTTTGAAAGCTGGAAGCACCGCCGTGCCGCGAACAAGCCCGACCGGCCCAGCCTTGCGCGCTTCGTCGGACGGCTGCGCTATCCGGGGCGGTGACGCGGCAGCGATAAAGGACTGGCGCCGCGCTGCTGTTATTGATAATCGCTCGCAAATGACTGCTTTGCTCGACAAGACGCCGCTCGGCGTAACGGTACGGATTGCGCGCATCGACTGGACCGCCATGTCCGATGGCGAAGGACGGCGTCTGCGCGAGTTCGGCCTGATGGAAGGGTGCGAGGTGACCCCGCTCCACCGCGGCAGCATCTTTTCGCGCGATCCGCTCGCGCTCATCGTCGGACGCATGAAGGTCATCATCCGCGCGCGGCAGGCCGCCGCCATCGAAGTCGAACCCGCATGACCGCCGCCATCCCCTCGATCGCGCTCGTCGGCAATCCCAATGCCGGGAAATCGAGCCTGTTCAACGCGCTCACCGGCGCGCGGCAAAAGATCGCCAACTATCCCGGCGTCACCGTCGAGCGGAAGGCGGGCCATGCGAGTTTCGCCGACGGCCGCCCGCTGTCGCTGATCGACCTGCCGGGCACCTACAGCCTCACCCCCGCGAGTCTCGACGAGGCGGTGACGCGCGACGTGATTCTGGGCAGGCAGGCGGGCGAGACGCGCCCCGATGCGCTGATCGTCGTGCTCGACGCCGCCAACCTCGACAATCATCTCTGCTTCGCGCTCGAACTGCTCGCGCTCGACCTGCCGACGGTCGTGGCTCTCAACATGGTCGATCTCGCGGAGCGCGACGGGCTGACGCTCGATCCCGAACGCCTGTCGCACGAGCTGGGCGTGCCCGTCGTGCCGACGGTCGCGGTGCGCAAGCGCGGTCTGGCCGATCTGCTTGCCGCGGTCGATGCCGCAATCCGCTCGCACCAGCCGCGCGAGGCGGCCGCCGGACCGGCGAACGACAGCGCGCTTCACCAGCGCGCGCGCGCGATCGCCCGCGCCGCGATCGTCAGCGAAACGCCGGTGCGCCGCTGGACGCAGCGCGTCGACAATGTGGTGCTGCACCCGGTGTTCGGCATGATCATCCTGCTCGCGCTGATGTTCGTGATGTTCCAGGCGGTCTACGCTTGGGCCGGACCGCCCGCCGACGCGCTCGAAGCGCTGGTTGGCGCGGCTCAGGCGTGGGTTGTCGATAATGTCCCGCAGAACCTCCTCCGCGATCTGGTGGTCGAGGGACTGCTCGCGGGCGTCGGGGCGGTCGTCGTTTTCCTGCCGCAGATCCTGATTCTCTTCCTCTTCATCCTGCTTCTGGAGGCGTCGGGCTATATGACGCGCGCGGCCTTTCTGATGGACGGGCTGATGGGCAAGGTCGGATTGTCGGGGCGCGGTTTCATCCCGCTCCTCTCCAGCTTTGCCTGCGCCGTGCCCGGCATCATGGCGACGCGCGCGATCCCCGACGAGAAGGACCGGCTGACGACGATCCTGATCGCGCCGTTGATGACCTGTTCGGCGCGGCTTCCGGTCTATGCGCTGATCATCGCCGCCTTCATCCCCGACAGCGGGGTCGGCGGCACCGGCATCGGGCTTCAGGGTCTGGTGCTTTTCGGCCTTTATGTCGCCGGGATCGTCGGCGCGCTTGTCGTCGCCTTCGCGCTGCGCCGCACGGTGGCCAGGGGCACGGGCGCGGGCTTCATGATGGAAATGCCGCGATACCAGATGCCGCGGCTGCGCGACGTCGCGCTCGGCCTGTGGCAGCGCGCGTGGATCTTTCTGCGCCGCGCGGGCACGATCATCGCGTTCACGACAGTCATTTTGTGGCTGCTTCTCACCTTTCCCAAGGCGCCCGAGGGGCAGAGCCAGGTCGATTATAGCATCGCCGGCCGCATCGCGAGCGGGCTGGAGGTCGCCGTCACGCCGATCGGGTTCAACCACGACATCGCGCTCGCGCTCATCCCCGCGATGGCGGCGCGCGAGGTCGCGGTGTCGGCGATGGCGACGGCGAATGCGATCGATGCCGATGGCGACGAGGAGGCGATGGCGCAGACGCTCGGCGAACGATTGCAGGGCAAGTGGAGCCTCGCCACCGCGCTCGCCTTCCTCGCCTGGTTCGTCTTTGCGCCGCAGTGCATTTCGACGATCGCGATCACGCGGCGAGAGACGAACGGATGGAAATGGCCGCTGTTCATGGTTGGCTATTTGTTTGCGCTCGCCTATGCCGCTGCTGGTATCACATACTGGACAGCCGTTGCCTTTGGCCTAGGCTGATCCTCCCAACTTATGAGCGGAGCGGAGCGGCGGATGGCTGGCAGCGTCAACAAGGTAATTCTCATCGGCAACCTCGGCGCCGATCCCGAAATCAAGTCGTTCCAGAATGGCGGCAAGATCGCCAACATCCGCATCGCGACATCCGAACAGTGGAAGGACCGGATGACCGGCGAGCGCAAGGAGCGCACCGAATGGCATAATGTCGTGATCAACGGCGAAGGGCTGGTCGGCGTCGTCGAACGCTATCTCAAGAAGGGCAGCAAGGTTTATGTCGAGGGCAGCCTGCGCACCCGCAAGTGGCAGGACCGCGACGGCAACGACCGTTATACGACCGAAGTGGTGATTGCCGGCATGGGCGGCAATCTGACGATGCTCGACGGCGCGCCCGGTGGCGGCGCGCGCGGTGGCGGCGGCGATAGCTGGAATCAGGGCGGCGGTTCGAGCGGCGGCTGGGATCAGGGGGGCAGCGGCGGCGGCGGTTCGGGCGGCGGCGGCGCGCCGGGTGGCGGACGCCCGCCGTTCGACGATGATCTGGACGATGACGTCCCATTCTGACGATGAGGCCGCATGGCGCGTGACCCGCTGACCGCCGCGGACGTCGCGCGCGGCGTGTGTCGGCTGTTCGCACAACAGGGGCTGGTCGCGATCCCCGAAGTCACGCTGCCCAATGGACGCCGCACCGACCTCACCGCGATCGACGCCAGGGGCCATATCACGATCGTCGAGATCAAGGTCAGCCGCGCCGACCTCCACGGCGATGGCAAATGGCCCGACTATTGCGACTGGTGTGACCGTTTTTACTGGGCGCTCGCGGCAGGGCTCGACCCCGCGATCCTCGACACGCCCGATTATCGCCCCGAAACGTCCGGGCTGATCGTCGCCGACCGCTATGGCGCCGCGGTCGTGCGCGACGCCGCAAACTGCAACCTCGCACCGGCGCGCCGCAAGGCCGAGCTGCTGCGAATCGGACGCCTGGCGATGCGCCGGTCGATGATCGCCGCCGATCCCGAACTCGCGGCGGGTCAGATATACAGCACATCGCTCTAGGCGGCGCGCGCCTGCATCCGCGCGAGATAGCGCGCGAGAATGTCGATCTCCAGATTGACCGGTCGCCCCGCCGCCGCTTCGTCCAGCGTCGTCATCGCCTGCGTGTGCGGGATGATGTTGAGCGTGAAATGCGCGCTGCCGTCGGGCTGGTCGGTCACTTCGTTGACCGTCAGCGACACGCCGTCGAGCGTGATCGACCCCTTGGGCGCGATATGCGGCGCCAGCGCGGCGGGCGCCTCGACCGTCAGCTTGACGCTGTCGCCGACAGGTTCGACCGCGACGATCCGGCCCACCGCGTCGACATGGCCGGTGACGATATGCCCCCCCAGCTCGTCGCCAACCTTGAGCGCGCGTTCGATGTTGAGGCGGCGCCCCGCGTCCCACATGCCCGGGGCCGTACGCGCGAGCGTCTCGGCGCTGGCATCGACCGCGAACCAGTCGCCATCCGCATCGCGTCCCTTGTCGACGACGGTCAGGCAGGCGCCCGAACAGGCGATCGATGCGCCGAGGTCGATCGTTGCCGTGTCATGGGCGGTCGCGATGACGAGCCGCGTGTCGCCGCGATCCTCGCGGCTGCGGATGGTGCCGATGTCGGTGATGATGCCGGTGAACATGGGAGCCCCTCAAATTGTCCTGACGCGCTCGTAGACGTCGAGCCGGTCGCTGCCAAGCATCCGGCTGTCGGCAAGGCGCCAGCGGCCGTGCGCGGCGGCGATTCTGGTCAGGCCGATGTCGCCGAGCGCCGCCTTGCCGTCGCCGATCAGGATCGGCGCGCGGTACAGGAGCAGTCGGTCGACGCGGTCGGCGGCAAGGAAGGCGGCCGCCGCGCCTGCGCCCCCTTCGACGAGCAGCGAATCGACGCCTTCGATGGCATCGGGCGAGGCAACGGCGGTCCAGCCCTCGGGCGCCGCGCCGCGCGTGAGGACAAATTTCTTCGGGCTGCGATCTTCGAGCCCCGGCAAGCGCACGTCGAGCCGCGGTGCATCGGCCTCGAACGTCCCGCGCCCGACGAGGATCGCCTCGTGGCTGGCGCGTTCGAGATGGCCGTGCGCGCGCGCGCGGTCGCCGGTGATCCAGCGGCTCGATCCGTCGGCCGGTGCGATACGGCCGTCGAGCGAGGTCGCGAGCTTGAGCGTCACAAATGGACGCCCCATGGTCTGCCGCGTCCACCAGGGCGCCATCGCCGCGCGGGCATCGGCGGGGAGGACGTCGACCGTCACCTCGATCCCCGCCGCGCGCAATCGCGCAATGCCCGCGCCGTCGGTGCGCGGGTCGGGATCCTGCACCGCAACGACGACGCGAGCGACTCCCGCCCTAATCAGCAAATCGCTGCACGCCGGGCCGCGCGCGCTGGCATGGACGCAGGGTTCGAGCGTGACATAGGCGGTCGCGCCGCGCGCGGCGACCCCGGCCGCCGCCAGCGCCACCGCTTCGCCGTGCGGGCGACCGCCGGCTTGCGTCCAGCCGCGCGCCACCACCTGGTCCGCCTTGACGATCAGGCAGCCGACATTGGGATTGGGCGCCGACGCCGGGCGACCGCGGCGCGCCAGCCCGGCGGCGGCGGCCATCCAGTCGGTGTCGCCGGGCGCGCGGAGCGCCACGTCAGTCGGTGATTTCGGGCTGCGGCCCGCGCGCCGCGCGCTCGGCGAGCGTCGAGCGCGGCGGCGGTGCGGGCCTTTGCTTGACGGCTTCGGCGGCTTCTTCGCCCAGCGTCTCGCGCGTCACCCTGTCGGCCTCGGTCGAATCATATTCGATGCCCAGGCTGTCGGCGAAGCGCTGATATTCGGCGCGCTTCCTGGCGTTGCGGCGCGTCGTCTCCCTGGCGCGCGCGATCCAGTCGGCGCGAATCTCCCCGGCGCTGCGGTCGGCGGTCCAGTTTTCGAAATAGATGATCTGCGCCTTGGGCCTGTCGACGGGGATCAGATATTGTTCGACCCCGCTGAACACGACCCAGGTGAGCGCCAGCGCGACGCCCCAGACCGCCCAGCGGTGCGGGCGCGGCTCGCGGATATAGGCCCAGAAATCGGACAATCCGCCGCCGACATCGACTTTGCCAAACATCTTCATGGCGGCAATTTAGGCGAAGTCGCCGCGATTGGCGAGAGGGCGCGCGATTGCACCCCTATTGGCGGGAGCGGCGACGCTTGCAAAAAATGCAATCACGGATGCTGATTTCGCAGTTGCAACATTCATTGTGCAGTGCAATATCACCCTTGCCTTTTAGGCATCCTCTCCCAAAACTTTCACGGGCCGCCTTTGGGCGGCCCTTTTTTTGTCCGTTTTCGCCGGAAAACCCGACTTTTCCGGTCGAGAAATCGAATCCGGTTCAAATCGCCGATCGCGAATCAGCCCTGCATGGGCGTTCGCGATTCGAATCGCCGCACTTCGGCAATAAAGCTGCCGGGCAGGGGCGTCGGCTGGCCGCTGTCGCTGTCGATATGGGCATAGCTGATCTCGATGTCGGTAAGCCGTTCGGAATCGCGAAAAATCCCGCAATGCAGCGTAAAGCTGGTGCGGCCGAAGGCGCTGATCCGCGCCGCGATCGTGATGAGTTCGTCGAGCCGGGCGGGGGCGTGATAGTCGATCTCGCAATGCGTCTCGCGGATATCCGTGCCATATTGGTTAAAATAGGGACCGGGCTGGCCTTCGCCGAGCGCGCGGAAATATTCGGTAACACCGATGTCGGCGTAGACGAGATAATTGGCGTTGAAGACGATATTCTGCCCGTCGATCTCGTTGAAGCGCACACGCACGCGCTCCTGCACGCGGAAATCGGCGAGCGGCACCGTGCTGCGATGGCCGGTCATTGCACCGGCTCAGGCCGCGAGCGCGGCAGGGGTGCGGTCGAGCGGAGCGCAGGCGGCGGCAAGCCAGTCGCGCATCGCCTCGTCCATTCCCGGCGACAGCTTTTCGAACACCGCGGCATGATAGGCGTCGAGCCAGTCGGCCTCGGCGGACGACAGCAGCGCCACGTCGACCAGATCTCTCGCGATCGGCGCAAAGGTGATCGTCTCGAACCCCAGCATCTCTTCCTCGGCGCCGTCGATCTCTTGCGGCACGACGATCACCAGATTTTCGATGCGGATGCCGAAATGCCCCGCCTTGTAATAGCCGGGCTCGTTCGACAGGATCATGCCCGCGTGCAGCGGCTCCTCGGTCCCCGCCTGTCCGCCCGCCGGCTTGGCGATCCGCTGCGGCCCTTCGTGGACCGCGAGATAGGTGCCGACGCCATGCCCGGTGCCATGCGCATAATCGACCCCGTCGGCCCACAGATACTGGCGCGCGAGGATGTCCAGCTGGCTGCCGCGTGTGCCCTTGGGAAAGCGCGCGGTGGCCAGCGCGATATGACCCTTCAGCACCTGCGTGAAGCGGCGCCGCATTTCGGCGCTGGGCGCCCCGATCGCGATCGTGCGCGTGATGTCGGTCGTGCCGTCGGCATATTGTCCGCCCGAATCGACCAGATAGAGCGTGCCCCTCTCGATCCTGCGGTTGGTGGTTTCGTCGACCTTGTAATGCGGCAGCGCGCCGTTCGGGCCAGCCGCCGAAATGGTGTCGAACGACAGATCCTTGAGCGCGCCGCCTGCCTCGCGAAATTCGCGCAGCTTCGCCGCCGCGCCCAGCTCGTCGAGGCCGCCCTGCGGCGCGACCTCCTCCATCCATTTGAGGAAACGCGACACCGCGACGCCGTCGCGAAGGTGCGCAGCGCGCGTGCCGCTCAGTTCGACTTGATTCTTGATCGCCTTGGGCAGCACCGCGGGGTCGCGGTGCCGTTCGACCTGCACACCCGCGTTTTCGAGCGCGGTAAAGATCGCCGCGACCGCGCGGTCGGGATCGACAGCGACTTTCTTGCCCGCAAGCCCGGCCAGCGCGCCTTCAAAGGCGCTGCGGTCGTGAATCCGCACGCTGTTGCCCAGATGCGCGCGCACCGCGTCGGTGATTTTTTCGGGCGCGATGAACAGATCGGCGGTGGCGTCGGCGTGGAGCAGTGCAAAGGCCAGCCCGACCGGCGTGTGGCTCACGTCCTCCCCACGGATATTGAAGGTCCAGGCGATCGAATCGAGCGCGGTCATCACCGTCGTGTCGAGCCCCTTCGCCTTCAGCCAGTCGGCGATGACACCGCGTTTCTCGACCGCACTCTGTCCGGCGAGCGCCGTATCATAAACGCTCACCGGCGCGTTGCTCGGCGCGGGTTGGTCGTCCCATGCCGCGTCGACCGGATTCTTGTCGACCGCGACAAGGCTCGCACCTTTCGCCGCCAGCGCCTTTTCCAGCCCGCGGACCCAGTCTATACCGTGCAGCCAGGGGTCATAACCAACCCTCTGCCCCGCGCTGACATGGCTGCCCAGCCATTCGGCGACGCTCGACTGCGGCACCCCGACATAGTCGAAGAGCGACCCGTCGACCTGGTCGCGCACCTGCACGGTGTAGCGGCCGTCGACGAACACCGCCGCCTTTTCGGGCAGGACCGCCGCGGTCCCGGCCGATCCACCAAAGCCGGTCAGCCAGGCCATGCGCTGCGCATAGGCGCCGACATATTCGCTCATATGTTCGTCGCTGATCGGCACGATGAAGCCATCGAGGCCGCGCGCTTTCAATTCGGCACGGACGCGGGCGAGGCGCTCGGCGTGGACGGGGCTGGACATGGTCGCTTCCTTGTTCCTACATCGCAGCCGTTCCGGCCCATGCGGGCGATGCTGCGGGAGTTGTCTTGTGCGCGCTATTTGGATGTTTCTGGCCGCAATTACCACCCCGCTTGTCGTGCCCGCCAGCGCCCCTGCCCAACAGAAAGAGAGTGAATTGACCGACCGCCCCGCGCTGCCCGCCGCTCCCGTTGCCGAGCAGCGGCCCCACACCGTCACGCTCCACGGCAAGACGCTGTCCGATCCATGGTTCTGGCTGCGCGACCCAGGCTATCCGACGATCGATGATGCCGACATCCTCGACTATGTGAAGGCCGAAAATGCCTATTTCGACGCGGCGATGAAACCGCATGCCGATCTGGTCGAAACGCTGTTTCAGGAGATGAAGGGACGCATCAAGGAGGCCGACAGCTCGGTCCCGCAAAAGGACGGCGACTGGCTTTACTGGGTCGAATATGAAGAGGGCGCCGAATATAAGAAATGGTATCGCAAGCCGGTGGCCGGGGGCGAAACCCAGCTGATCCTCGACGAGGTCGCGATGTCCGACGGCAAGGATTATTTCCGCCTCGCCGAAGTTTCGGTCAGCCCCGACGGCAAGCTGATGGCCTTTTCGTTCGACGACAATGGTTCGGAACGGTTCGAGGCGCGCATCCGCAATCTCGAAACCGGCGAACTGCTGCCCGATGTCATCCCCGGCACCTTGTCGTCGCTCGTCTGGACCGCGAACAATGACGCGATCCTCTATGGCCTCGCGAACGAGAATTGGCGCACCGACAATGTCCGGCTGCACAAGCTCGGCACGCCGGTCGCGCAAGATAAATTGCTCTACAAGGAGGCCGACATCGGCTTCGGCGTCGGCATCGGCAAGACGGCGGCCGACAATTATATCGTCATCGCGACGGGCGATAACGAGACGAGCGAGGTCTATCTGCTTCCCGCCGACAATCCCGAAGCGCCGATGCAGCTCGTCTCGCCGCGCCGGAAGGGCCGCGAATACAGCGTCGATGAGCGCGAGGGCATTCTCTATATCCACACCAACGACGAGCACCCCAATTTCCGCATTGCGACCGCGAGCATCGACAAGCCCGGCGAATGGACGACGCTGATCCCCGGCTCGGACCACAGCTACATCACCGGCCTGTCGATCTTTCGCGACTATTTCGTGCTGGAAGCGCGCGAGGACGGCCTCGATCAGGTCGATGTGCGCCGGTATGACGCGCCGCTGACCCCCGGCCGGATCCGGTTTCCCGAGGCAACCTATGTGGCGGGGCTTGGCGACAATCCCGAATATCATCAGGACAAGCTCCGGCTCGACTATGAATCGATGGTCACGCCCGACACCGTCTATGACTATGACGTGGCGAGTGGAACGCTCGAAACGCTGAAGGTACAAGAAATCCCTTCTGGCTATGATTCTCAACAATATATTACCGAATGGGTTAGTTTGCCGAGTCGTGACGGCAAGACGATGATCCCCGCCTCGCTCGTCTACAAAAAGGGGACGAAGCTCGACGGCAGCGCGCCGATGCACCTCTATGCCTATGGCTCCTACGGCTACCGCGTCCCGCCCGGCTTTTCGACGACGCGGCTCAGCCTCGTCGATCGCGGGATGATCTATGCCATCGCGCATGTCCGGGGCGGCGACGACATGGGGCGCGCCTGGTATCTCGCGGGCAAGACGACCGAGCGCACCAACACGTTCAACGACTTCATCGACGTCGCAAAGGGCCTGATCGCAAAAAAATACACCAGCGCAGGCAAGATTTCGATCGAGGGCCGCTCGGCGGGCGGGCAGGTGATGGGGGTCGTCTATAATCAGGCGCCCGAACTGTGGGGCGCGGTGCTTGCCGGCGTGCCCTTCGTCGATGTCATCAACACGATGATCGACGAAAGCTTGCCGCTCACCCCCGGCGAATGGCCCGAATGGGGCAATCCGATCACCGACAAGGCCGCCTTCGACTATATGCTGAGCTACAGCCCTTATGACAATGTGGCGGCCAAGGCCTATCCGCCCATGCTCGTGTCGGCGGGGCTCAACGACCCGCGCGTGACCTATTGGGAACCCGCCAAATGGGTCGCGAAGCTGCGCGCGACGCGCACCAATGATTCGCTGCTGCTGCTGCGCACCAACATGGGCGCGGGTCATGCGGGCAAATCGGGCCGCTGGGGCGCGCTGCGCGAGGATGCCGAGGAATATGCCTTCGTGCTGACGCAACTGGGGGTGGAGAAATAGGACCGCGCACCATCACTTCGCGACAGGATTGCGACATATCGGCAAATCGCTGCGACATCGCCGACCGATATCTCCCCGCGACAAGGGAGGGACCGGATGTCCAAACGATCGACCACGACAGGGCTGGCTATCCTCGCGCTATGCGCCGCGGCGCCGCCCGCAAGCGCCGAAACCGGCGCGGAGGCCGCGGCGATCGCGCAGCGACTTCTCGACACGCTGCGCGAAACCAATGGCGTGCCCGGCATGGCTGCCGCGATATGGCAGGACGGCCGCATCGTCTGGGATGGTGCCAGCGGACAGCGCGATCTTGCCAGCGGCGCCCCGGTCACGCGCGACACCCTGTTCCGGCTGGCGAGCGTCTCGAAGGTCTTCACCGTCGCTGCGGTCGCGCAGCTCGCCGAACAAGGCCGGATCGACCTCGACGCGCCGGTGCAGCGTCAGTTGCCGTGGCTCGGTGCGAACTGGCCCGCGATCACCCCGCGCCAGCTCGCCGCGCATGTCTCCGGCCTGCCGCATTACCAGCCGGTCGATGCAAACCGTGGATCGCACCACTATGCCACCGGGCGCGATGCCGTTGCCATCTTCGCCCGGCGCGACCTGCTCAGCCATCCGGGAACCGCCTACAGCTATTCCTCGTGGGGCTACACGCTGCTCGGCGCGATGGTCGAAGAAGCGGCGGGGCGCTCCTTCCCCGACTATGTGGCGGCCGAAGTCGCGCCGGGGCTGGCAATCCGTGCCGACGCGACCAACAGCGACGATCCCCATGCCTCGCGCGCCTATGCCTTCGATCGGGGCCGCGTCGTCGAAGCGCCGCGTCACGATTATAGCTACACATGGGGCGGCGGCGGGCTCGGCGGCACGGCGAGCGCGGTCGCCGCTTTCGGCGGCCGAATGATCGAGGGCCGCGTCGTGCGCCCCGAAAGTTTCGACGCGATGCTGGTGCCGGTGCGGCTCGCCAACGGCAATGCTGCCGGAGAGGATGGCTACGCCGTCGGTTTCGGATGGCGCATCGGTGTCGATTCGGACGATGCCCCTTTTGTCCATCATAATGGCGTCACGCTCGGTGCGCGCAGCACGATCGGGCTGTGGCGCGGCGAACGCACCGCGGTCAGCCTGCTTTCCAACGCCGCGTGGATATCGCGCATGGAACCCACCGCGCAGATGATCGCCGCCCCCTTCCGCCCGGTGCCAACCGGGCTTGTGGATGCCGGCTGCCCGCTTGAAGCGCGGCGCTACAGCGGCACGTTGGGAGACACGGTGGTCGAAGGCGTCGTTCGCTTCAGGGTCGAACAGGGGCTGTGCATCGGGACCGTCGATCAGCATCCGGCCATGCGCGCCTATTTCGGTTCCGCGATGCAGCGCACCGACGCAGCGCTGACGATCATCGGGTTCGATCCAAAGGGGCACCTCGCGCGCGGAGGACTCGTCCACCCCTTCGGCATCGCCGATCTCCGCGCCCGAACCGACGGCAGTTTCGTCGCCGATGTCACTGCGGGGCGGCGGCTGGTGCTGCGCTTCGATCAGGCGGGTAGATAGCGGCGTGTGACCAACTCCCGCTCGAGCGCCGCCGCATCAACGAAACGGTGGCCCGCGATCCCCGCCGTTTCGGCGCCTGCGACATTTGCCGCGACATCGTCGATGAACAGCGCGCCCGCCGGATCGATGCCGAATCGCGCGATGGCAAGCCGGTAGATCGCGGGGTCGGGCTTCATCATCTTCTCGGTGCCCGAAACGATGATGTCGCGGAAACGGTCGAACACCGGCTGGGTCGGGCGGAAGCCTTCCCAGAACTCATGGCCGAAATTGGTGATCGCAAACAAGGGAACACCCGCGGCGTCGAGCCGCTCGACCAGTTCGAGGCTGCCGGGGATCGGCCCCGGAATCGTCTCGTTGAAGCGCGCCGCATAGGCGTCGATCAGCCTGCCCTGCCCCGGAAACGCGGCCTTCAGTTCGGACAGCATCGCGGCAAGCGGGCGTCCGGCGTCGTGCTGGAAATGCCATTCGGGCGTAACGACGTTCGTCACGAACCATTCGAGTTCTTGTTCGTCCTCGATCAGCTTGGCGAACAGGTGGCGCAAATCCCAGTCGAACAGGACGCGGCCGACGTCGAAGATCACGCTTTGGCGAATCATGGGGTCTCCAGACACGCGAAAGCGCCGCCGGAAACATCCGACGGCGTCACGCTAACTTGACTATGCGCGCGGAGCGAAAGGCGCCCCGGCAGGGCGATCAGCCCTGGCGCGCCTTGAAGCGGCGGTTGGTCTTGTTGATCACATAGGTCCGGCCACGGCGACGGATCACGCGGTTGTCCCGGTGGCGGTCCTTCAGCGACTTCAGGCTGTTGCGAATCTTCATGGTTCTTGTCCGTAAATCTTGGCGTGTTGACGCGAAGCGGCGCAACTATGGGGATAAGGGCGAAAAGTCAACCGCCCCGGAGGCCTAATTCCCCATTATCCGTTCGCATCGAGCGAAGGCGAGATGCCCCTCGATCTTGCGCCGTCCCGATCGGTGTCTCGACTTCGCTCGACACGAACGGAACTGGAGGCGTGCCTATCCCGCCAGCGCTTTCTGCCGCCGTCGCTGCACCGACGAGCCATAACCCATCGCCTCGCGATATTTGACGACGGTGCGCCGCGCGATGTCGAATCCTTCGGCCGACAGTTTCTGCGCGATCGTCTCGTCGGACAGGATCGCGCGCGCGTCCTCGCCCTCGATCAACGCCTTGATCCGGCTCTTGACCGCCTCGGCCGACACCGCGCCGTCGCCCTCGGTCGCCGATATGCCCGACGAGAAGAAATATTTGAGCTCGAACAGGCCGCGTGGGCACGACAGATATTTGTTGCTGGTGACGCGGCTGACGGTCGATTCGTGCATCCCGATCGCCTCGGCGACCTGGCGCAAGGTCAGCGGCCGCATATGCGCGACGCCGTGCAGAAAAAACCCCTCCTGCTGCTTGACGATCTCGCTCGCCACCTTGACGATCGTGCGCTGGCGCTGGTCGAGCGCGCGCACCAGCCAGTTGGCGCCGGCAAGCTGTTCGGACAGCCACGCCTTGCTTTTTGCCGCCGCGCCCGCGGCGAGTTCGTTGTAATAGCGGCGGTTGACGAGCAGCCGCGGCAGGGTCGCGCTGTTCACCTCGACCGCCCAGCCCGCCGCGGTGCGCCGGACATACAGGTCGGGAACGACCGCCTGCACCGGCGAGCCGCCGAACCTGAAGCCCGGTTTGGGATCATAGCCGCGCAGTTCGCGGATCATGTCGGCCAGATCCTCGTCATCGACGCCGCAGATGCGCTTCAGTTGCGGGAAGGCGCCCTTGGCGACAAGATCGAGGTGCGCGATCATCGTCGCCATCGCGGGGTCATAGCGGTCGGCCTCGCGCGCCTGGATGGCGATACATTCGGCGAGGTCGCGCGCGCCGACGCCCGCGGGGTCGAAGCCCTGGACCACCCGCAGCACCGCCTCGACCAGCGCCAGGGGCACGCCGAGCTGTGCGGCGAGTTCGGCAAGGTCGGCGCGCAGATAGCCCGCCTCGTCGATCAGCGCGACGAGCTGGCCCGCGATGATCGCCTCGATCCCGTCGAGCCGCTCGCCGACCTGCGCGAGCAGATGGTCGTGGAGCGAGCCCTCGGCCTCCGCGAAACTGTCGAAATCCACGTCCTCGCCCGCACCCGACAGGCCGACGCTGTCGCTCGCGCTGTCATGATGGAAACGCTCTTCGGTGAAATCGACGTCGAGGTCGTCGGCGGTGCCGGCATCGGACGCCAGCGCCCGATCGGTGTCGGCAGGCGTTTCCGCCGCGGGCGGCGCATCGCCGTCGGGCTCGTCGCCCCCGCCCTCGCTGTCGGGTGCGCCCGTGTCGAGCAGCGGATTGCCTTCCAACGCCTCGGCCAGATAGGCCTCAAGCTCGAGGTTCGACAGCGCCAGCAGCTTGATCGCCTGCTGCAACTGCGGCGTCATCACCAGCGATTGCGACTGGCGGAGATCGAGGCGCGGACCCAACGCCATCGGAAATTACCTGATTACGATCCCGTTCGTGTCGAGCGAAGTCGAGACACGTGAAGGCTTGCACGAACTCGGCGTGTCTCGACTTCGCTCGACACGAACGGAAACTGAAAGACGCTCATTCAACAGCGACACGGCTCCGGCCGTCACAGCGAGAAGCCCTCACCCAGATAGAGTCGGCGCACCTCGGGATCGGCGACGAGTTCGGCGGGCGATCCCGCCAGCAACACCTTGCCATCATAGATGATGCACGCGCGATCGACGAGGTCGAGCGTCTCACGGACATTATGGTCGGTGATGAGCACGCCGATGCCGCGCGTCTTGAGGTCCGCGACAAGGTCGCGAATATCGCTGATCGACAGGGGATCAATGCCCGCAAAAGGTTCGTCGAGCAGGATGATCGACGGGTTGGCGGCCAGCGCGCGGGCGATTTCGGCGCGGCGGCGCTCACCGCCCGACAGCGCCATCGCCGCGGCGTCGCGCAGCCGCGTGAGACCGAATTCGTCGAGCAATTCTTCGAGCCGCCGTTCGCGCGCGACCTTGTCGGGCTCGGCGAGTTCGAGCACCGCCTCGATATTCTGCGCCACCGTCATGCCGCGAAAGATCGACGTTTCCTGCGGCAGATAGCCAAGGCCCAGGATCGCGCGGCGATACATGGGCAGCGCGGTGATGTCGGCGCCGTCGAGCATGATGCGCCCGGCATCGGGCTTCACCAGCCCCATGATCGAATAGAAGCAGGTCGTCTTGCCCGCACCATTGGGCCCGAGCAGCCCGACGACTTCGCCCTTGCCGACCGACAGCGACACGTCGGACAGGACGACGCGCTTGTCATAGCTTTTGGCGATCGAAATGACGGCCAGCCCGTTGCCCGTCGCGGCGTCCTCGCGCGCGTGCGCCCGATGCTCGGCGACGCCATGGTCGTCGTCGGCTGCCCGCGCGATTGTCGATTCCTCGTCGGTCATAAAGCGGTCGGTTCCCGTCTGGCTTCGCTGCCGCGTTACCCCAGCGACGGCGCCAAGGTCAATCTGGCAGGATTATTGCAAGGATGCGATGCGCCCTGGCCGCGCCTAATGCGCCGCCTGCGTTCCGCGCGCGACGCCCGATTGCGCGAGCTGTTCGTCGATCGCCACCAGCAGCCGCGCCAGCGCGGCTTCGTCCACGGCCTCGGCGCGGGCGACGAGCACGTCCTGCGTGTTCGACGCGCGGAGCAGCCACCAGCCGTCGTCGGTCATCACCCGCGCCCCGTCGGTGCGATCGACGCGCGCGCCCGACGTCGCCAGCCGGTCCAGAACCTCGTCCACAATGGCGAATTTGCGCACCTCGTCGACCTGGAAGCGCATTTCGGGCGTGTTGACCATCGGCGCCATACCGCCGCGCAATTCGGTGACGCTTTTCCCGAGCTTCGTCGCCGCCTCGATCAGTCGCACCGCCGCATAAGGGGCGTCGTCATAACCGTAATAGCGGTCGGCGAAGAAGATGTGCCCGCTCATCTCGCCGGCGAGCGGACTGCCGGTTTCCTTCATCTTCGCCTTGATGAGGCTGTGACCGGTCTTCCACATCAGGGGCGTGCCGCCGAGCTGCGCGACGCGGTCGAACAGCGCCTGGCTCGCCTTCACATCGGCGATCACCGTCGCGCCGGGCAGGTCGGTCAACACCGCGGCGGCATAGATTTGCAGCAGCTGGTCGCCCCAGATCACGCGGCCCTGGCCGTCGATCGCGCCGATACGGTCGCCGTCTCCATCGAAGGCGACGCCGAAATCGAGGCTCTTTTCGGCGACGAGCTTGCGCAGATCGGCGAGGTTCTTCTCCTCGGTCGGATCGGGATGGTGGTTCGGGAAATGCCCGTCAATGTCTGTGAAAAGCAAATGATGCTCGCCGGGCAAGCGCGCGGTGAGTTTCTCGATCACGGGGCCCGCTGCCCCGTTGCCGGCGTCCCAGCCGATGCGGAAGGCGCCGCCGACGAACCCCTCGACCAGCCGGTCGACATAGGCATCGACGATGTCGATGCGCTCCGCCGTGCCTTCGCCCGCCTCCCAGTCGCCCGCCGCGGCCATTTCACCGATCCGCCGGATGTCGGCGCCGAAGAAGGGGCGCCCCTGAAATACCATCTTGAAGCCGTTATAGTCGGGGGGATTATGGCTTCCGGTTATCTGTATGCCGCCATCGACCTGCTGCGTTGAGGCCGCATAATAGAGCATCGGCGTCGGTCCCAGCCCGACATTCAACGCATCGACGCCCGCAGCGTTGACCCCTGCGACCAGCGCTTCGGCGAGCATCGGCGACGACAGCCGTCCGTCATAGCCGACCGCAATTCGTCCGCCCCCCGCGCGGCGGATCAGCGTCGCAAAGCTGCGCCCGATGGCATAGGCGTCCTTTTCGGACAACGTATCGCCAACGACGCCGCGAATGTCATATTCGCGCAGCATCGTCGGATGGAAATCATGGGTCATCGTCGATCCTCTTGGGGGGAGAAGCAGGTCAGGCGGCAGCAAACAGGTCGCCGTCGGGATGCAGTCGCTCGCGCGCGGGCAGGTTGAGGCCGCCCATCGCCTCGCGCAATTCCTGCCGCGCGACGACATGGCCGATTCCCATGCCGCCCAGATGCGCCTTGTCGAGGAGCGTAAGCCCGGCCGGGAAGAGTTCGCGATAGATGACGCGCTCGCCAAGGCCGGGGATGACGCGAAAGCCGACGCGGCGCGACAACTGGCCCAGCGCCTCGCCGACGCGCCGCATATTGTGCGCGTCGACATGCTGGAGGCGGTTGCGCAGGATGATCCAGTCGATCGTGCGCCCGTCGCTCTTGGCGCGCGCCTTGCGCGTGTCCCAGATCAGCTCCGAATAAAAGCTGGGGCGCGTCACCTGAAATGTCTCGGGATCGACCTGGCCGATCAGGTCGAAATCGATGAAGCTGTCGTTGATCGGCGTGACGAGCGTGTCGGCGGTGGTTGCAAGGTGGCGGGCGAAGACATCGTCGCGGCCCGGCGTGTCGGCGATGAAATAATCGGCGCCTTCGGTCAGCCGCGCCACCTGCGTGTCGAGCTCCTCGATCGTCGATCCCTCGAACACCTCGAACTGCGGCGTCGGCAATTCGATGTCGCGCCGTCGTGCGGTGTTGGTGCGATTCTCGAGATAGCGATGAAAGGTGCGCTGGCGGGGGTCGAGGTCGATCCCCGCGACGCGCCAGCCCTGGCTTGCCAGCGCAACCGCGAAATGCACGGCGCAGGTCGATTTGCCCGTTCCGCCCTTTTCATTGGCAAAGATGATGCGGTGCGGAGCGGGGGTCGTCGCGGAGTTCGTCATGGGGCGTTGCGATTTTCCTGTTGGCGCGGCATGGGCGACCGACGCGCGAAATGATATCATCGCGCCAATATCGGAGGGCGCCCGGCCGTGCAAATCATCCGTGACATCGCGATGCTCCACCGTGCCGTCACGGCACTGAAACAGGGCGGCAAGAGCATCGCGCTCGTCCCCACGATGGGAGCGCTGCACGCCGGCCATCTCTCGCTCGTCCGGATGGCAAAGCGCGTCGCCGACCATGTCGTCGTCTCGATCTTCGTCAACCCGACGCAATTCGGGCCGAACGAGGATTTTGCCGCCTATCCGCGCGACGAGGCGCGCGACGCCGCGCTGCTCGTCGAGGAAGGGACGAGCCTGCTCTGGGCGCCCGACGTCGGCACCATGTATCCCGGCGGGCACAGCACGCATGTCGAGGTTGCCGAACTCGGCGCCGATTATTGCGGCGCCGCGCGTCCCGGCCATTTCGACGGCGTTGCGACGGTCGTGGCCAAATTGTTCAATCAGGTGCGTCCCGACATCGCGATCTTCGGTGAAAAGGACTGGCAACAGCTCGCGATCATCCGTCGCATGGCGCGCGACCTCGATTTCGGCATCGACATATTGGGCGCGCCGATCGCGCGCGAGGCCGACGGGCTCGCGCTGTCGTCGCGCAACGCCTATCTGTCGGCCGAGCAGCGCACGGCGGCGGCGGCCTTTCCCGGCGCGCTGAAGACGGCCGCAAAGGCGATCGCGGACGGCGCCGACGTCGCCGAGACGCTCGCCAGGGCCGAGGCGGCGATCGTCGGGGGCGGGTTCGACAGCGTCGACTATGTCGCGCTCGCCGATGCCGACAGCCTCGAACGGCTCGCTGTCTTTCGCGCCCCGGCGCGGCTGCTCGCCGCGGCAAGAATCGGCAGGACGCGGCTGATCGACAATTTGCCGGTGGGCTGAACAGGGCAAGAAACAGCGGATTTCCAGGCGCTCGGCGCACTATCCACAAAAAATCGGGTCATCGTTAACGCTTTGTTGACCATAAACCGCAAGTTTGGCCCCGAGGTCTCCATGTGGGGTGGAGGCGAAGGGGGTTATCATGGCGAACAGTCTGAAGTCGGCCCAATATCTGATCGAAAGCCGCCTGCTCGATGCGGCGCGTGGCGACGCCAATGCCTATTTCGATCTCGGCATCGCATTTTCCACGGGGACCGGCGGGGTCGATGTCGACCTGGTCCAGGCGCATAAATGGTTCAATCTTGCCGCGCTCGGCGGCAATATCGAAGGCCAGCAGTGCCGCGCCGACGTATCGAGCGAAATGTCGCAGGGCGAAATCGCCGAAGCGCAGCGCCAGGCACGCGCCTGGCTCGACGAGACGGCGCGCCGTCCGGCCGCGCGGCGGTTCGTGGCGTAAACAGGATCGCGCCTCTTCCCGTTCGCATCTCGACTTCGCTCGACACGAACGGAACAGGCAACTGGCTCAGCTCTTCCGCCTGAAGGGCATATGCCCCTCCAGCCACTCCATTTCCGCCGCTTCGGCACGGCGTTCCCGATCGAGATAATCGGCAACTGCACGGCGAAAGCCCGGATCGGCGATGAAATGCGCCGACCAGGTCGCGACAGGGCCATAGCCGCGCGCGAGCTTGTGCCCGCCCTGCGCGCCCGCCTCGACCCGTTTCAGCCCGCGTTCGATCGCAATGTCGATCGCGCGATAATAGCATAGTTCGAAATGCAGATAGGGGATGTCGGCGAGGCACCCCCAATAGCGGCCGTAGAGCGTATCGGCGCCAAGGAAGTGCAGTGCCCCGGCGACCGGTCGCTCGTCGGCATCATAAGCGATCAGCAGGATGATCTTGTCCGCCATCGCCGCGCCCATCAGGTCGAAGGCCGCGCGCGTCAGATAGGGATGCCCCCATTTGCGCGCGCCGGTGTCCTGATAGAAAAGCCACATAGCATCCCAATGTTCGGGGCGGATCGTCTCGCCGGTGAGTTCCTCGATCCGCAGGCCCTGGGCCGCGCGGAACCTTTCCTTGCGCAACTGCTTGCGCTTCTGCGAATTGAGCGAGGCGAGGAAATCGTCGAAGCTGGCATAGCCCCGATTCGCGAAGTGAAACTGGATGTCGCGGCGGATGAGCCAGCCCGCCTCCTCGAACAAGGGCATCTGGTCGGGCGCCACAAAGGTCGCGTGCGCCGACGACAGGCCATTCTGCCGCACGACGGCTTCGGCGGCGCGGAGCAGCAGCCGTGCGTCGCCGCTGTCCCGCGCAAGCAGCCGCGGTCCCGGCACGGGGGTGAAGGGCACCGCGATCTGCAGCTTCGGATAATAATCGCCGCCCGCGCGCGCCCAGGCGTCGGCCCAGCCATGGTCGAACACATATTCGCCCTGGCTGTGCGATTTGAGATAGGCGGGCGCGGCTGCGACCAGCGAACCGGTCGCGTCCTCGACAAGCAGCGGCGCGGCCTGCCACCCGGTGCCCGGTCCGACGCTGCCCGATTCTTCGAGCAGCGACAGGAAGGCGTGGTCGACGAACGGATTGCCGCCATTGTGCAAGCCGTCCCACGCCGCCGCGTCGACCGCGGCGACGCCGCTGCCGAGCGCGATGGTCCGCGCCGGTGGGTCGGCCTCGGCCATCGCTCAGGCCGGGCGCACCGCGACGATCGCGTCGGCCTCGACCGCGGCGCCGAGCGGCAGCACCGCGACGCCGACCGCGGCGCGCGCGTGGCGGCCGACTTCGCCGAACAATTTTTCGAACAGTTCGGATGCACCATTGGCAACCTTGGCCTGATCGGTGAAGCCCGGCGCGCTGTTGACGAAGACGCCGAGCTTGACGATGCGTTCGACGCGGGCCCAGTCGCCGCCCAGCGCTTGCCCGATTTGCGCGACGAGCATCAGCGCGACGCGCTGCGCCGCGTCCTGCCCGCCCGGCACGTCCATGTCGTCGCCGAGGCGGCCGGTCACGACCTGTCCGTCGCGGAACGGCAGCTGGCCGCTGACATAGACCATCCCGCCATGTTCGACCGCGGGCACATAGGCGGCGACCGGCGCGGCGGGTTTCGGAAGTTCGAGGCCGAGTTCGGCGATTTTGGCGGCGATATCCATGAAGGGTCCTTTCTAAACCGGCTGCGGTGCCGGGGCGGGGATTTTTTCGGCGAGGCGCGCCATTATCCAGCGCTCGGCCGCTTTCCAATCGTCGATTCGCGCATGGGCGTGCGGCGAAGCCGCAATCTTGCCGGCAATCGCGGGTTCGCCGACGAAATGAAGCCGCCACACCTCCGGCGCTTCCTCGGCGACCGAGCGATGATGCCCCGCCAGATCGTCGATGAACACCGCGACGGGCGGCCGATATTGCTCGATCAGGCGACGCACCGGCGCGCCCTTGCCGCCGCGGCTGCCGATCACCGGCGCGTGGAAATCGTGGAGCGCGAGCTGGTCGATGCGCGCCTGCTGATGCTCGGGGCCGACGTTGGTGAGCACCACGATGTCGGCCTCGGCGCCGATCGCGGCCATCGCGGCCAGCGCGCCGGGGATCGGATACTGCCGCGTCATTTCCTCGCGGAAAAAGCCGTCGAGCAAAGGCCACACCTCGGCGGCCTCGAGCGGCGTGCCGCATTCCTTGCGCTTCAGCGCATTCGCAAAGCTCGCATCCTCGATGCGAAAGATCACGCCATGTTCGGCGTCGACCCATTCGGCGAAGGGCACGACCATGTGCATCAGCACCTCGTCGCAATCGGTGATGACGAGCGGGCGGGTCATGCAGGGGATCCTTCGAGTCTGAGGGCCGCGGCGGCGAGGCCGGCGGGGGGCACCTGCAACGCATCGGCGCAGGCGACAAGGTCGTTTTCATGGGCGGTGAGGAACGACAGGATCGCCGCGAGCGTCGCGCGCTCGCCGAGCGAGGCGCGCAGTTCGCCCGGCGCAAGGCCGGTGAGCGCGAGCAATCGCCCGGCGCGCGGCTCGTCGCTCAAAATCCAGCCGAGCGCATGGAGCGCCAGTGCCGCGTCGTCCTCAAGCACGTCAGACCCCTTCGCCGCGATGCAATTGTGTCATGCGCCCGATTCGCCTAAACGGGCCGCGCACGCAAGGTGGGGAACGGAACGCACATGGGCAAGACCATCCTGGTCGTCGAAGATAATGAACTCAACCTGCGCCTGTTCTGCGACCTCCTGAACGCCCATGGTTACAGCGCGCATCCGGTGCGCGACGGCCGCGACGCGCTGGCGAAGGCGCGCGCGGTGTCGCCCGACCTCATCATCATGGACATCCAGCTGCCGCATGTGTCGGGCCTCGACCTTATCGGCCAGATGAAGGCCGACCCGATCTTGCGCGCGATACCGATCATGGCGGTCACCGCCTATGCGGGCAAGGGCGACGAGGAGCAGATCCGCGCCGCGGGCGCCGAAGCCTATGTCTCGAAACCCATCTCGGTGATCAGGTTCATCGAAAGTGTCGCCGCCTTCGCCTGACCGCCTCCGAAACCTGTCTGTCTACAAGGCTGGCTGAATCCCCTGGCAGGAGATTTGCCGCCCCCCGCGCTTCAGGACGCCCTGTGAAGCCATCGAAGAACTCTGGAAATCCAAGCCGGATATCTTCAATAGGACGCTACACCATCACATGCCATCGCGCTCTAAACAGCTAGCCCGCATAATCGCGGATCATGTTCTTCGCGATCACCAGCTGCTGTATCTGCGTCGTCCCTTCATAAATGCGGTAAATGCGACAGTCGCGATAGAAGCGTTCGGCGAGATATTCCTTGAGATAGCCCGCGCCGCCATGAATCTGCACCACGCGGTCGGCGACGCGGCCGCACATTTCACTCGCGAACATCTTGGTCGCGGCGGCTTCGACAAGGATCTTTTCGCCGCGGTCGGCGCGCGCGCAGGCGTCGTTGAGCATGCAGTCGGCGGCGTAGATTTCGGCCTTGCTGTCGGCGAGCATCGCCTGGATCAGCTGGAAACTGGCGATGGGTTCGCCGAACGCCTTGCGTTCCATCGCATATCGAAGCCCCGTGTCGAGCATCCTTTTGGCATAGCCGACGCTCGCCGCGGCGACCGACAGGCGCCCGTTGTCGAGGCTCTGCATCGCGGCGCGAAAGCCGATGCCTTCCTCGCCGCCGAGCAGCGCGTCGCCGTCGACATGCACATCCTCGAGGATCACGTCGGCGATCTGCGATCCGGCCTGGCCCATCTTGCCGTCGGGCTTGCCGATCGAGACGCCGGGGGCGTCTCTGGGCACGAGGAAAGCGCTGACATGCGCATTCTTTGGCAGCGCCTCGGCATTGGTGCGCGCCATGACGAGGATGACGTCGGCAAAGGGCGCGTTGGTGATATAGCGTTTGGTGCCATTGAGCACATAGCCGTTGCCGCTCGGCACCGCGCGCGTCTTCATCGCCGCGCTGTCCGAGCCGCTGTCGGGCTCGGTGAGGCCGAAGGCGGCGATGCTGCCGCTCGCCAGCTTGGGCAGCCAATGCGCTTTCTGCTGCTCGGTGCCGAACCCGAGGATCGATTTGCACACCATGCCGATGTTGATCGACACGATCGAGCGATAGGCGGGCGCGGCATAGGCGAGCTCGCGAATGAAGCCGACATATTGGCTGATGTTCATGCCCGCGCCGCCATATTCTTCGGGCATCGTCACGCCGAACAGCCCCATGTCGCGCATTTCGGCGAGGATATCGTCGGGAACGCGGCCGAGTTCTTCGAGCTGGTCCTCGGCGGGGATCAGCCGTTCGCGGACATAGCGTTGCAGCTGCTCGATAAAGGCGCCGTAGATGTCGGCGTCCATGCCTGCGTTGGTCATCGTCTTCCCGTTCCTGTCTATTGTTCGCCATAGGTGTCGATCGCCGCGAAGATGCGCGTCAATTGTTCGCGCTCGTCGATATCGATGTCGGGGCGCCAGATTTCGAACAGCAGGACGGTGCGGTCGCTCGCCCCGTGGTTCCACGCCTCATGCTCGAAACTGTCGTCGAAGATCATCAGCTCGCCTTCGCGCCATTCGCGCGTTTCGGCGCCGACGCGCAGGCCGCAGCCATCGGGAACGATCAGCGGCAGATGACAGATCAGGCGCGTATTGAGCAACCCGTGGTGCGACTGGATATGCGTACCGGGCATGAGGCGCGAAAAGAGCGCGATCGGCGCGCGGTTCGGGATGACGGGCTGCGGCGCCAGTTCGAGCGCGGCGAGGGTCGCGGGGCATAGACCCGCCATGCCGTCGGCGATCGCGCCATCCTTCCAGAGCCAGGCGGCGCCCCAGTCGGGCTTGTCGAGCAGCGGGTTGTTCGGCGGCGGGCGACCGGGGGCGGTAGTGACATAGGGTCCGAAAGGATCGGTCGCGCCGTCGATCATCGCGAGCAACTCGGCGCGGATCGCGTCGGTCGCCGCCTCGACCGCTTCCGCCCAATCGAAACCGGACCGCTCGAAAAAGGGGCGCTGGGCGAGACCCGGAAAATAGAACATGCTCGGCTGTTGCAGATAGAGCGGCTGTTCGCCCGCAAGCATTCGCAGCGCCTCGGCGACACGCGGCGCGGCGTTCCTTGTATCGATGCCCGCACTTCGTAGCTGGCCGAGCAGATGGTCGGCAAAGGCGCGCTCGGTGTCGGCGAGGAATTGCTCGGCGCGCTGAAGGCCGGGATGAAGCGCCGGCGGGACGCTGCGCGCCTGCACGGCGGTGGTGAGCGCCAGGCGGTAATAGCTGCCCGCTGCGCGGTCGTCGGCGAGCCGCCGCTTGAGTTCGGCCATGGCGAGCAGCGCGGCGACATTGCCGCGGTCGGCGTGGATCGCGCCGTCGAGCGCTGCCGTCTCCGCCGCGACGTCGCCACGGCGGTGCGCGTCGCGCGCCTGTTCCAGCCATGTCGTTGGTGTCGTCATCGCCCTTGCCATAACGCGGCACCCGGCCTTTGCAAGCAGAGGGCCCGCGCGTTCAGGCGGCGCGGACGAAACTGTCGAGCACGCGTTTCGATCCCGCCTGGTCGAACTCGACCTCCAGCTTGTTGCCGTCGATGTCGATGATTTCGCCGTAGCCGAACTTCTCGTGGAACACGCGCTGCCCGATCGCGAGGTCGGCGCGCGGCTTGGCGCCGACCGACGCGGCGGGGCCGCGTTCGGAGGGCGCCGGAGCGCGGGTGACGGTGTTCGATGCCGCTACCGCGCGCTGCCACGCGGGGCCGCGCGTCATCGTTCGCGATGGCTGGCGTTCAGCGACATGCGCGAAGGGATCGCCCTGCGCCGACCAATTGGCGCGCCACAGGCTCTGCCCGCCGCCGAAGCTGTTTTCCATCTCGATATGGTCGGGCGGGATTTCGGCGATGAAGCGGCTGGGGATGCTGCTCATCCACTGGCCATAGATGCGGCGGTTCGCGGCGTGATAGATGCTCGCGCGCCGGCGCGCGCGGGTGATCGCGACATAGGCGAGGCGCCGTTCTTCTTCGAGGCTGGCGGTGCCGCCTTCGTCCATCGCGCGCTGCGACGGGAAAACGCCATCCTCCCACCCCGCAAGGAAGACATGGTCGAACTCGAGCCCCTTGGCGGCGTGGATCGTCATGATCGTGACGGTTTCGGCCGACTCGTCATTGTCGCGGTCCATGACGAGGCTGACATGCTCGAGGAAGGCTTCGAGCGAGTCATACTCTTCCATCGCCCGGACGAGTTCGGAGAGGTTTTCGAGGCGCCCCGCGGCTTCGGCGCTGCGGTCGGCCTGCAGCATCGCGGTGTAGCCCGATTCGTCGAGGATGAGCTGCGTCAGCTCGGGGTGCGAGAGTTCGCCGACCTTCGCCTGCCAATTCCGCATCTGGGCGATGAAACTGGCGAGCTGACGGCGGGCCTGCGGGGTCAGTTCGTCGGTTTCGGTGATCCGCGAGGCGGCGTGGAACAGCGGCGCGCGCTCGGCCCGCGCGAACTGGTGGATGCGTTGCAGCGCCTTGTCGCCCAGCCCGCGTTTGGGGACGTTGACGATGCGCTCGAAGGCGAGGTCGTCGGCGCTCGACTGGACGAGGCGAAGGTAGGCGAGGGCGTCGCGGATTTCGGCGCGTTCATAGAAGCGGAAACCCCCGACGATGCGGTAGGGCAAGCCGATCGCGATGAAGCGGTCCTCGAACTCGCGCGTCTGGAACTGCGCGCGGACAAGAATGGCGGTGCGGTCGAGGTTCACGCCCCGATGCTGGAGCGTTTCCAGTTCTTCGCCGATCCGGCGTGCTTCCTCCGGCCCGTCCCACACGCCGACGACGCGCAGCTTGTCGCCCGCGTCGAGCTCGGTCCACAGCGTCTTGCCGAGCCGGTCCGAGTTCTGCGCGATGAGCGCCGACGCGGCCGCCAGGATCTGCGGCGTCGAGCGGTAATTCTGTTCGAGGCGGATCACCGTCGCGCCGGGAAAATCCTTTTCGAAGCGCAGGATGTTCGCGACCTCGGCGCCGCGCCACGAATAGATCGACTGGTCGTCGTCGCCGACACAGCAGATGTTTTTGCGGCTTTGCGCGAGCAGGCGGAGCCAGAGATACTGGCTGGCATTGGTGTCCTGATACTCGTCGACGAGGATATATTTGAAACGCGCCTGATATTGTTCGAGCACGTCGCGGTGCGTCTTCAGGATCACCAGCATGTGCAGCAGGAGGTCGCCGAAATCGCAGGCATTCAGCGTTTTCAGCCGTGCCTGATAGAGCGCATAGAAATGCTGCCCCTTGCCGTCGGCATAGGCCTCCTTGTCGGCGGCATCGAGGTCGGCGGGGGTGAGGCCGCGGTTTTTCCATTTGTCGATCAGCCCGGCGAGCTGGCGCGCCGGCCAGCGCTTCTCGTCGAGCCCCTCGGCCTGAATCAGCTGTTTGAGGACGCGAAGCTGGTCGTCGGTATCGAGGATGGTGAAATTGCTTTGCAGGCCCACCAGTTCGGCATGACGGCGCAGCATCCTGGCGCAAATGCTGTGAAAGGTGCCGAGCCAGGGCATCCCCTCGACCGCGTCGCCGATCATTCGCCCGATCCGCTCGCGCATCTCGCGCGCCGCCTTGTTGGTGAAGGTGACGGCGAGGATTTCGGACGGCCATGCCCGCCGCGTGGCGATGATGTGCGCGAGGCGCGCGGTGAGCGCGGCGGTCTTGCCCG